>NZ_JAMYKZ010000004.1:0-441736 GCF_040317735.1 Mesorhizobium sp. M1399 | reverse complement strand
CGCCGTGTGTCCGCCGCTCCGCTAAACACGGGGGCTGCGCGGCGGACACGCCGACGTCACAGCTACTGCCACGCCATTTTTGCAGAACTTGACGCACACAACTGCGCCTCGCTCATTCCTGCGACGATGAAGGATTGGCGAAGGCTGACGTGAAGTTCCGATCTCCCCACTTAAGGGGGAGATGGCCGGAAGGCCAGAGGGGGCACTGTCCCGCCAGCGGCTCATAAAAAAACCCGGCGCAAGGCCGGGTTTCTCAAACGCTATCGAGACACAAACGCCTTCAGCTCACCTTGACCTTGGCGGCGGCCTGGTCCTCGGCCAGCTTCTGCTGGAACATCTGCGCGAAATCGATCGGGTCGAGCATCAGCGGCGGGAAGCCGCCATTGCGCGTTGCCTCGGCAATGATCTGCCTGGCGAACGGGAACAGCAGCCGCGGGCATTCGATGAACAGTATCGGCAGCATGTGCTCCTGCGGGAAGCCGCTGATGGAGAAGACGCCGCCATAGACCAGTTCGACATTGAACAGCACTTCCTGGTCGAACGATGCCTTGGCATTCAGCGTCAAATTGACGTCGAACTGCTTGTCCGAAAGCGGGTTGGCGTTGACGTTGACGTTGATGGCGATGCCGGGGGCCTTGTCGCGGCCGCGCAGCGAGTTTGGCGCGCCGGGGCTTTCGAAGGACAGGTCCTTCACATATTGCGCAAGCACGTTGAGCGAAGGCTGCTCCGCATTTCCATTACCGTTGGCTGCGCCGGTCGGGGCGTCGTCGTTGCTGGCCATAAGCTGTGATCCTTTTGCCTGGGCAGCGTTGCTGACCGGATTGAAATTCGGGCGTTCGCTATCATGGCCGGCACGACAAGACAAGTTTGCAAAAGACGCCGGTTGCCTTGCGGCTACTCGTCCTTGAGGCGGCGCCAGGGAGAGTCAGGCCCGCGCGCATGGTCGTCGGCGCGCGAATAGTCGCCGTCGTCGAGATCGATGGTCTTGCCGCGTTGCCTTGCCCGCAAACCAACGCCGAAATCGGTGGCCAGCACGATGCGGCCTTTCAGCATCCGCCAGGCAAGATCGCGCACCGGTGGCAGGAACAGTAGAATGCCGAAAATATCCGAGATGAAGCCGGGGATGATCAAAAGGATCGCGGCCAGAACGATCATGGCGCCGTGCGCAAGCTGGCGGCTCGGATCGTGGCCGGCATCCATTTCGGCACGGACCCTGGCCATGACGCCAAAACCCTGGTGTCGAAGGAGCAAGGCGCCGGCGACGCTCGAGGCCAGCACCAGCCCGACCGTCGCCAGCGCGCCGATCTGGCGGCCGACAATGACGAAACCGGCTATCTCCAGCAGCGGAAGCGCAAGAACAAACAGGGGAAGCAGCGAGATACGCAAATCTTGACCGATCGTTTCGATGTTTTGCCGGCCGGCGAGCAATCGCCGCTGGCACCAGAGCTGTTAGATAGGTATGGCTGCCTTTGATTTGAATGATTGCGCCATGCGTTCTATATGCTTTGGATACTGAACGCTATGTGATCGCGGCCCTTGCTTGGCCGCTGGTCCGGCCAAAGCAGGGATTGATTGGCGCAAGATATGGGCTTCTTCGACTTCGGCACAATTTTCTTTCTGATTGCGGCGGTGGTGATCTTCTTCCAGCTGCGCAACGTGCTTGGCCGACGCACGGGCAACGAACGCCCGCCCTTCGATCCATATACGGCAGGGCGCAAGAACGACAAGGATGCCGCCCAGAAACCCGAGAACGTGGTTTCGCTGCCGCGCAAGCGGCTGGCGGGAGAGCCGGCGGCCGATGCCTATACGGCGATCGACGCCTTTGCCAAGCCCGACACAGATCTCAACCGGGGCCTGCGGGCGATCAAGGACAATGATCCGACCTTCGACCCGAAGACCTTCGTCGACGGCGCCAAGATGGCCTATGAGATGATCGTCATGGCCTACGCCGATGGCGACCGCAAAACCTTGAAGAACCTTTTGTCGCGCGAGGTCTATGACGGCTTTGTCGCGGCCATCGGCGACCGCGAGGCAAAAGCCGAAAAAATCCAGTCCTCCTTCGTCGGCATCGACAAGGCCGACATCGTTTCGGCCGAGATGAAGGGCAGCGAGGCGCACATCACGCTGCGCATTGTCAGCGAACTGATTTCAGCGACCCGCGACAAGGCCGGCGCCGTCATTGACGGCGATCCCGAGACCGTCGCCGAGGTCAAGGACGTCTGGACCTTCGCTCGTGACGCGCGCTCGCGCGATCCGAACTGGAAGCTCGTCGCCACCGAAGAAGAAGACTGAACTGGACGGCGGCGGGGGCTGTCGTGTCGCTTTCTCGAGTCTTCAGCGAAAAGTCCTTTGGCGAATTGCCGGGCTGGGACGAGGACGACCAACTCCCTGCCTTTGACGCCTTTCGCCGCTCGGCCTTTCATGTCCTGACGAAACCCTACCGCTCCGGCGCGCTCGGCGTCGATTTCGGCGCCTTTGCCGAAGCCTATGCCGCAGCGCGCACCGTTTCGCCGGCGAATCGGTTGGAGGCCCGAAGCTTCTTCGAGCGCTACTTTGTGCCGGCCCATATAGGGGCGGAAAACGGCGGCCCAGGCCTCGTCACCGGCTTCTACGAGCCGGAGGTCGACGCCTCGCCGGTGCGCACGCGACGATTTTCGGTGCCGTTGCTAACCCGCCCGGCCGACCTTGTCGACATCGACGATGGCAATCGTCCTTCCGGCATGGATCCTTATCTTGCCTTCGCTCGTGCGGCGCCGAACGACCCGGTCGAATATTTCGACCGCGGCGAGATCGAACGCGGCGCGCTCGCTGGACAAGGCCTGGAAATCGCCTGGCTCGCCGACAAGGTCGATGCCTTCTTCATCCACGTGCAGGGCGCGGCGCGGCTCAACATGACCGACGGGGAGCTTTGCCGCGTCACCTATGCCGCCAAATCCGGCCAGCGCTTTACCGGACCGGGCAAGATCCTGAGCGACGAAGGCGAGATCCCGCTGGAAAAAGTGACGATGCAGTCGATCCGTGCCTGGCTCAAGGCGCGTCCGGAGCGCGTCGACGAGATCCTTTGGCGCAACCGCTCCTACATCTTCTTCCGCGAGATGGGCGTCGACGACCCGGAGCTCGGCCCGGTCGCTGCCGCCAAGGTGCCGCTGACACCCTGCCGCTCGATCGCCGTCGACCGGCTGCTGCACACGTTCGGCACGCCCTTCCATATCGATGCGCCGTCGCTGACCGCCTTCGACGAAAAACCGTTCCGGCGGCTGATGATCGCACAGGACACCGGCTCAGCGATCATCGGGCCGGCCCGCGGCGATCTGTTCGCTGGGTCGGGCGATGCGGCCGGCGAGATCGCCGGCGTTATCCGCAACGCCGCCGATTTTTATGCGCTGATCCCCCGGCCGCTGGTTTCAGGAGCAGACCGATGACCCGGCGCATCGACAGGCTGAGCGAGGACGACCGGGTCCTGTGGAACCTGGTGGCGCGCACGGCAAAGCCGCTGAAGGGCAAGATCGCCGTCGATATTCCCAAGCTTGGGCCGGAGATCGACGAAACCAGGCAGGTGCCGCCGCCGGCACAGGTCGCGGGCAATGCTGCCGCGGTCGCGAAACCGAAGGCGCAGCATGTTTCCCACGCACTCGACGAACCGACGCTGGACAAGCTGTCGAAGGGCCGGCTGCCGATCGAGGGCCGCGTCGACCTGCATGGCCTGACCCAGGACGAAGCCTATTCGCTGCTGTTTTCCTTCCTGCACCGGGCGCATGCCGGCGGCATCCGCTATGTCCTGGTAATCACCGGCAAGGGCTCTTCGTCGGGCGGCGACGGCGTCTTGCGACGCGCCGTGCCGTCATGGCTGTCGACGCCCGCCTTCCGGCCCCTTGTCTCCAGCCACGACCATGCCGCCCGCAATCATGGCGGCTCGGGCGCGCTTTACGTCCGTCTGCGGCGGGCGCGCTCTTGAGGATGCGCCCATGAGGATGCGCCAATGAGGATGTGCTCGTGACCCCGTTCGGCGAAAAGCTTCGCGTGCTGCGAAACGAGCGCGGCGTCACCCAGAAGGACATGGCCAAGGCGATCGGCGTCAGCGCAGCCTATCTCTCGGCGCTCGAACACGGCCGCCGCGGTGCGCCGAGCTGGACGCTGATCCAGAAGATCATCGGCTATTTCAACATCATTTGGGACGACGCCGAGGAACTGGCGCGGTTGGCCCAAACCTCGCATCCGCGCGTCAGGCTCGACACGTCCGGCCTTAGCCCGGCGGCGACCGAGCTTGCCAATCTCCTGGCCGACAACATCGAAAAGCTCGACGAAGCCGAGCTTCGCCGCATCATTGCGTCGCTCCGCGCCGCGCTGAACCGGCCGAAATGAGTTGCTTTGTTACTGGACCGAGCCGACCAGAACCTGCTGGCCGCCGCGGATCGAGACCCAACGGCCGGTATTGTCGATCGCCTGCCGCTTGAGGAAACGATAGCCGGTCTGGTCCCAGGAACGGACCTGGTCGGTCAGATTGTCGAGGATGTAGTCGCCCTTGTCGGTGCGCACCGTCAGCACGGCGTGGCCTTCGCCATCCGGCTTGCGCACGACGGTCATCAGCAGATCGGCAAACGAGACGCCCAGCCGGTTCAGCTCACGGCGCTTTTCCAGGACATAGTCCTCGCAGTCGCCGACACCCTTGTCGGGATAGGCCCAGACCTCGTCCTTGCCGTAGATGTCGAAGTCGCTCTCAGGCTTGACGGCGGCGTTGACCTTTACCGTGACGCTGAGCAGCTTGCGCCACAGCGAGCCGGTCATGCTGGCGGGCGACAGATCCTTCGGGCGGATCGAGCATTCCGACGGGTAGGTCTTGCAGAAATCATAATGGCCGATCGGCTGCGACGTCGGACCACCTGTTATCATCGGGCTGGCTGCCGAGGCCGAACTGGCCCAACCTGCCGCCACAGTAAGTCCAGCCAGCGCGCACAGGCGTAGCGTTCTCGCCATTGGTGAGGAAATCATTGTCCCCGCTTGTCCCTTGTTGTTAACGAAACGTTAAGGGGTATTTACAGTCGGTGTCAATTATGAGGATGGATTGATTTTTGCGGCATGGTTACCTGCGTGGCGCCAACGCGACTATTGTGCAACAGGTCGACCGGCCGCACGGCCCCGCCAACCGATGATTTTGGCATTGACCGACCTGATGCGGATTGACGGGCATCATCGCTGGTCGCCTATTTCTTGCCGGTCCTGACCAGCTTGGGCTTCACCGCAACACGGTTCTGGCGGCCGTAGCTGGTAATGAAATCGACGATGCGCGGCACGATTTCGGAGCGGAAGCGCGAGCCGTTGAACACACCGTAATGGCCGACCGCCGGCTGCATGTAATGGGCGTGCCTGTCGGCCGGAATGTTGATGCAGAGGTCGTGCGCCGCCTTGGTCTGGCCAAGGCCGGAGATGTCGTCGTTCTCGCCCTCGACGGTGAACAGGGCGACATTGCGGATCGCCGAAGGGTCGACCGCCACACCGCGATGCGTCATTTCGCCCTTGGGCAAGGCCTGGCGGACGAAGACGGTATCGACGGTCTGCAGGTAGAATTCTGCCGTCAGATCCATCACCGCCAGGTATTCGTCATAGAATTCGCGGTGCTTCTCGGCATTGTCGCCGTCATGCTTCACCAGGTGCATGAAGAAGTCTTTGTGGGCGATGATGTGGCGATCCAGGTTCATGCTCATGAAACCCGAAAGCTGCAGGAAACCGGGATAGACCTCGCGGCCGAAGCCCGGCACCGGCCAGGGCGCGCGCATGATGACGTTGTCGCGGAACCAGTCGATGCCCTTTTCCTGGGCCAGCAAATTGACCGCCGTCGGGTTGCGGCGCGTGTCGATCGGGCCGCCCATCAGCGTCATCGTCGAGGGCACGAAAGGATCGCCCTTGGCTTCCATCAGCGCCACCGCCGCCAGCACCGGCACCGACGGCTGGCACACCGCCATCACGTGGGTGTCGGGTCCCAGCGCATGCAGCATGTCGACAATGTAGTCGACATAGTCGTCGAGGTCGAAGCTGCCGTCGGCAAGCGGCACCATCCGGGCGTCGACCCAGTCGGTGATATGCACGTCCGCATAGGGCAGCATCGCCTCGGCCGTGCCGCGCAACAGCGTCGCATAGTGGCCCGACATCGGTGCGACGATTAACAGCTTCGGATCCGGCCGGCGCCCGGCCGGGACAGCCCGCTCGAAACGGACCAGATTGCAGAACGGCCGCGACCAGACGGTGCGTTCGCTGACCTCGACGGTTTTCCAGTCGACCACGGTCTTGGTCAGGCCGAATTGCGGCTTGCCGTAGCGGCGTGTCGTGCGTTCGAACAATTCGGCCGTTGCCGCGACCGAGCGGCCCCAGGACGTGTGTGAAACCGGATTGAGCGGATTGGAGTAGAACAGGCGCACCGCATCGGCATAGAGGCGGGCCGGCTGCAAGGCGGCATGGTTCAGTTCGTAAAGCTGGTAGAACATCGAGAACCCCGCTGCCGACTGCGATCGAAGGGCCGACGAGCAGCGCCGAGCCTTGTCTTGCGGGAGGTTAGCAACAATTTGCTGCGATGCAATACGTCAACTTGCGTGATTTATGCTCATTCTTTCGTCCAAGATGTTGGGAATCCGCCTTCAACGGCAACAGCCGGCTCAATGTGCACCTGCGAAGGCGTAGCCAAGGGTACGCCTATCGGTGCGATCGTCGGAGGAGGTGTCCGGCCTGGCGCTCTGACTGTTAGACGCGTGCCATGCAGACGGCGGTATGGCCCGAGCTGATGAAGCCGAGCTGGCTGGCGGCGCCCTTCGACAGATCGAGCACGCGGCCCCTGATAAACGGGCCGCGATCGTTGATCCGCACGACGACGCTGCGGCCATTGTTGCGGTTGGTCACCTTCAGCTTGGTGCCGAACGGCAGGCTGCGATGCGCTGCGGTCAGCGCCGACGGGTTCATGCGTTCGCCGGAAGCGGTTCTGGAATGCAGTGAGTACCAGGAGGCACGGCCGCACTGAGCGGCGGCGCTGGCAGTGGATGCGCCGACCATCAGGCCAGCCGCGATCATGGCCGCGGCAAGCGCGGTCTGGTTGCTTTTGTTCATGTGTTGGGGACTGGCTCCGTTGACAGACCCGCAGCGGTTAGAGGCGAATGAGGCAGCAAATGCGGCAATGATCTGTCGGTTCCATGACAATGTTACACGTTTGGAGTCGGTGCGAAACAATTTGTCAGAGAGTTTCCGCAGCAAGGCACAGCTTCTTTGATGATCTTCGCATCGACCTCAGCACGTCTTGCACAAGATCAGAGATTTGCATCTAAGTAGAAGTTGGCCTGACCGGGCCGCTTCTTTCGCTGTTCCATTCCGGCAGGAGCGCGGCCGATGATCGACTTGGAAAGGAGTTTTAGCAATGAGATTGATCAAAAATCTGCTGGCGTTGATTGTGCTCGCCATCGGCGTGCTGTGGTCATTGCAAGGCATCGGCCTTATCGGCGGCAGCTTCATGACCGGCCAGTCGCAATGGCTCTATGTCGGCATCGTCACCGCGCTGGTTGGCTTGGCCGGCCTGGCCTGGGCGAACCGTTCGCGCGTTTGAGCAGGCGTCGATCCTCAGGCTCCCGCCAGAGCAGCGCACAGCGGACCTGTGGCGGCCGGTCACCGCGACCAGTATTGCCAGCCCCAGTAGAAACTTTCGTCGCGCGGCGGTAAGCGGTTGCGCTCCGCGTCCAGATGCACCGGCGTCGGCGCTTTGCGTTCGTCCTCAGGCGGCTGTTTGTCTCCGGCCTTGATCAGGCGGAGCCAATGGCCGAAACGCGCAAGCAGCACAGCGGTGGAATGGGGCATCGTCACGTCTCCGATCCGGTCACTCCCGCCCCGCCCACGGGACGAGCACCCGCTCGATCCTGCGGATGATGAATTCGAGCACGAAGGCAATGGCCGCGATCACCAGTATGCCCATCACCACCACGTCGGTGACGAGGAACTGGGCGGCGGACTGGATCATGAAGCCGAGCCCGCGCGTCGCCGCCACCAGCTCGGCGGCAACCAGCGTCGACCAGCCGGCGCCAAGCGCGATGCGCAGGCCGGTCAGGATCGAGGGCAGTGCGCTGGGTAGGATCACGTGCCGGACAAGCTGCGTGCGGGTCGCGCCAAGCGCGCGTGCCGCATTGATGCGTTCCTGCGAGACGCCGCGAACACCCGATGCCGTCGACAGCGCGACCGGCGCCAGCATGGCGATGGCAATCACCAGGATCTTGGACGGCTCGCCAATGCCGAACCAGATAATGATTAGTGGCAGATAGGCCAGCGGCGGGATCGGCCGCAGCAATTCGAGCAGCGGATCGAAGATGCCGCGCCCTATGATGCTGATGCCGATAGCCAGCCCGATGGGAACGCCGACGAAAACGGCCGCGATCAGCGCTGCAAATACCCGCCACAGACTGGCGGCGATATGCTGGAGCAGCGTCGCGTCGACAAAGCCGTCACGGGCGACGACGACAAATTTGTTCCAGACTGCCACGGGCGACGGCAGGAAAACCGGCGACACCAATTGCAGGCGGGCCGACAGTGCCCACGCCGCCAGCACCACCAGAACAGTGATCGCGCTGACCATGCGGGCCGAAACGCGGCTGCGTCTCGGCCGCGACCGCGACCATGGCACGGACAGCGCGTCGGCTCCGTCGTCGGCCTTGGAGCGCTGCGGCCGCTCGGTATAGGAGGTAACGGTCATGCTGCCTCTCCTTCGAAGATCGCATCGGTCAGCTCGCCGCGCGCCGCGGCGAAGGCGGGATCGGCCTTGATGCTGCGAATGGCCTCGCCGGCTGCATAGCGCCGGCTGAAGCCGGTTTCGAAACTCCGCACCACCCGCCCAGGGTCGGGAGCCAGCACAATGATGCGGGTTGCGAGCACCAGCGCTTCCTCGATGCCGTGCGTCACCATCAGCACGCCGACATTGCTTGCCGTCCACAGATCGAGCAGCGTTGTCTGCATGCGTTCCCGTGTCAGCGCATCGAGCGCGCCCAGCGGCTCGTCGAGCAGCAGGAATTGCGGCTCGGCCGCCAGCGCCCGGGCCAGGCCGACGCGCTGGCGCATGCCCCCGGAAAGCTCCCAGATGCGCTTGTCGCCGGCACCGTCGAGCTTCACCAGCGCCAGCAGCGCATCGGCGCGCCGCGCCCGTTCACTTGGCCCGACGCCGCGCAGCCTGAGCGCAAAGGCGACATTTTCCCGCGCGGTCAGCCACGGAAACAGCGCGTCGTTCTGGAACACGACGGCGCGGTCCGAGCCTGGCGCCGTGATCGGCCTGCCGCCTACCGTGGCGCTGCCGCGCACAGGCTCGACCAGGCCCGCAGCGACATTGAGCAGCGAGGTCTTGCCGCAGCCGGAGCGGCCGACCAGGACAACGAAGTCATCCTTGGCGACGTCAATCGACACGCGTTCGACGGCCGGCGCCGGCTGGCCTTCATAATGAATCGAGACTTTGTCGAGCAGGAGATGCGTCATGTGGCGTCGCCGATATTCTGAATCTGCAGGCAACGCGCACGTCAGGGAAGGGAGGACGCGCGCATTGAGCGGTCGCTAATTCGAGGCAAGCGCCTCGCCGACATATTTCGACGACACGTATTTCGAATAATCCGGCAGCACGGCGTCGATCTTGCCCTGCTCCTTGAGGAAGGCCGACGTCGCCTCGACTGCCTTGACCGTGCCGCCACCGAGGAACTTGTCCGAGGCCTGCTCCTCGAGCGTCGGGAAGACATAGCCCCTCAGCAGTTGCGGCACGTCTTCGAGCTTGGCCCCGGTGATCCTGGCGATCTTGGCCGCTTGCGGCGAGGACACCGACCATTGATCCGGCTTGGCCAGGAATTCGGCATAGGCAGCGCCCGTCATTTTGACGAAGTCGCGCACCGCCTCCGGGTTCCTTTCGGCGAAGTCGGTGCGCACGATCCAGGCGTCGAAAGTCGGCGCGCCCCAGGCGGCGACCTGCGAGGAATCCAGCACGACCTTGCCCGACGTCTTGATCTGGCCGAGTGCCGGATCCCAGACATAGGCGGCGTCGATGTCGCCGCGCGCCCATGCCGCCGCGATCTCCGGTGGCCGCAGATTGAGAATATCGACCGACTTCGGCTCGACACCCTCATGCTTCAGCGCCGCAAGCAGGCTGTAATGCGTCGTCGAGACGAAGGGTACCGCCACCTTCTTGCCGGCAAGGTCGGCGACCTTCTCGATGCCGGCGCCGTTGCGGGCGACAAGGGCCTCGGATTCGCCGATCAGCCCGACAATGAAGATGGTCTGGATGGGAAGCTCGCGGCTCGCCGCCGCCGCCAGCGGGCTCGAGCCGACATAACCGATGTCGACCGAACCGGAAGCGACGGCGGCGATCACGTCGGCGCCGGAATCAAATTTCCGCCAGTCGATTGCCGCCTTGGTCGCGCTCTCATAGGCGCCGTCGGCCTGCGGCACCTTCGAGGGTTCGACGACCGTCTGGTAGCCGATAGTGATCTTGAGGTCCTTCGCATGGGCTGGGCCGAGAAAGCCGGCACCAGCCAGAGCCGCCGAGGACAGGAGAACGACGCGTCGCGAAATAGTGGACATGAAAGGCTCCTTGAAAAGAGAAAAATCGGATCGCTCCCTCATAGTCAGCTAAGTCTATAAGGCTTGTAGAGTTAAATCCTTCCAACCATTGCCGTCTTGTTAGAAAAAAGCCGTCAGTGGCGCGGCGCGAAGGCGGATATGGCGGCTGCAGCGGGCCTCGGCCTAAGGTCTGTTGACGGTCAGGTCAGCCGAAACAGAGACGGAATGGCGCGCACTATTGGATCTGCATTCATTGGTCAGTATAGCGGCATCGATCCTCGGGTCTCCGCTGCGTCGCTGCTTTGAACAATGGCGCAGCACCTCAATTGCCTTCTTGGCTCCACCTCGCCTCTGGCTTCGCTGTCCGTTGGAGCGACCGGTGATTGCGCCATCAGCCGCAAACAAGAATTTTCCGTTTTGGCCCGGTCACCGGCAAATCCATGCTGCGAACGGCCGAACAATTGAAAGTGAATTTCCTGTGCTCGGGGTTAAGTCTAGTATTCTTATGGACATTGAAGGATTGGAGAGGACGATGAGCGACGCCACCCTCCTTGTTGCCGCGCGCGGCATGCTTTGGCCTTCAAATTCAGGGACAGAAGCTGCTGTCGGCCGGTCGGGACATTCCTGTCGCCGGCCAGTTTGCCGGTGTCCCATTGGCGGCGGCTCCTGTGCTCGTAGGGCCACAAGCCCCGGCCAAAATGGCCATTGCGGCTTGAAAACGAAACAAAATCAACGTTTCTTGGCTTGTATATCATGTCACTAGAATTTATCTGTAGTGACAGCTTGGACGCGGCGGGGAGGCACGCCAGGCGTTTCGCAACCGATGGCCTTGGGTCATCGCATGACAGAGAAACGTTCGGGTTATGCTCACGAAAAAAGGTAAGTACGGCCTCAAGGCGCTCGTTCATCTGGCGCGCCTGCCGGTTGGACAGCTCGCCTTCGTCAACGACATCGCCCGCGCAAACAATATTCCGAAAAAGTTCCTCGATGCCATCCTTGGCGAATTGCGCAATGCCGGTTTCGTCCAGAGCCGCAAGGGCAAGGAGGGCGGTTATCGCCTGGCGCGCCCAGCGGACGAGATCAAGGTCGGGCACGTCGTGCGCGTGCTCGACGGGCCACTTGCCCCCATTCCTTGCGCCAGCCGCACCCAGTATCAGCGCTGCGAAGATTGCAACGAGGCGACATGCCAAGTCCGACATCTGATGCTGGAGGTCCGGCAGGCCATCGCCGAGGTGCTGGACCAGCGCAGCCTCGCCGAGATGCGCGACATCGCCGGCGACGAAGACCTTTCGGTGCCGTTGAAAATCCAGGCCTGAATCAACAAAGCCTGACCCGAGAATTCCGGAACCAATGGCTCCCAAGACAATTGGTGCGCGCATGACCGGACGCGCAAATTCGATCATTCCAACTTCGATCATCATTGTCGGTGGCGGCGCCAGCGGCGTCGTGCTTGCCGCGCATCTGCTGAAGTCGCCCAATCCCGATCTCCGCGTCAGCCTGGTCGAAAAACGCCCGCATTTTGGGCAAGGCATGGCCTATTCAACGCTGCTCTCAGCCCATGTGCTGAATGTCAGCGCGTTGGGCATGAGCGCCTATGCCGACGATCCCGGCAATTTCTCGCGCTGGCTACTTGAACGCGGCCTGGCAACGCCGGAACAGGCACCGGTCTATGCGCCGCGCAGCGTCTACGCCCGCTATCTCAAGGAGCTGCTCGACGAACTCGAGGCGCGTGAGCAGCAGACGGGCCGGCTGCGCCTGATCCGCGAGGAGAGCCTGTCGATCTCGCCGACCGCGTCCGGCGTCGAGGTGGCGCTGGCCAACGGCACCAGCGTGGTTGCGCATCTTGCCGTGCTGGCGACCGGCCATGACGAGGAGCCGGGGGCGGGGCAGGGCCACGCGATCAGGATGGGATCCGAGGCCGACAGCGCGCTCGACCCCGAAGCCCGAGTCCTGGTGCTGGGCACGGGGTTGAGCATGGTCGATGCCTTTCTGTCACTCGAGCAGCGCGGTCATCGCGGCGCGATCGTCGCGGTGTCGCGGCGCGGCCTGCTGCCTTCGCCGCATCGCAAGGGCAATCCCATCAAGCTCGACGTTGCCGATATCCCGCTCGGCACCCAGCTTTCCTATTTCGTCGGCTGGTTCCGCGACCTGATCCGGGAAAACCAGAAGGCCGGCATCGACTGGCGCGACGTCGTCGACGGTCTGAGGCCCTTCAACCAGAAGATCTGGCAGAACTGGCCGTCCTCGGCCAAGCGCCGCTTTGTCGAGCACACCAAGGCGTGGTGGGACATCCACCGCCATCGCATGGCGCCGCAAGTCTACGCCCGCGTTACGGAGGCGGTGCAGGCCGGCCGCATCCGGCTTGTCGCCGGCCGCATCGTCGACATCGCCGCAGGCTACACCGTAGAGGTCCAGTCCCGCCACACGCAGCGCCTCGAAAGGTTCGATGTCGCCCGCATCTATGATTGCACCGGCATCGCCAGGGATATCTCGACCACCTCGAACAGCGTGGTGCGGTCGCTGGTCGACCGTGGGCTGGCACGGCCGGATCCGCTGCGGCTCGGCCTCGATGTGACCGCGGACTGCGAGGTCATCGCCGGCGATGGCACAGTATCGGCCAAGATTTTGGCGGTCGGGCCGCTGACGCGCGGCACCTTCTTCGAGATCGACGCCATTCCCGATATTCGCGTGCAGTGTGCGCGGCTAAGCAAGCGATTGCTCGGATAAGGCCCCCTTTGTCTTGACGCAATTTCGGATGCAAGACCGCCGCCGTTGGGTGAAAAGATCTCGACCGCATAACCTCGCGGTGAAGGCGAACCAGGGGTGCGGGAGCTAGCTCCGCCAGAAGCCGACCGGCCAGCCCGTGGTGGTCGAGACAGCCGGGTTGGCGATGACGATCGCCACACGTTTCGGCTGTTGCGCGTTGACCGGATTGGCGTCGCGTACGCTCATCTTCGTTCTCCTCCCTGGATTTTGTGGCCGGCGAGGCCGTGAGCCGCGACCCCTGGCCAGATGACCGGGCGAATTCTGCTTCCGTCGTCACCATGCCTTGCCTACCATGGCGCATGACCCAACGCGGAAGACTCTACGGCTGCCCGGTCGAGTTCGCGCTCGACGCGCTCGGCGGCAAATGGAAGACGGTGATCCTGGCGCACGTCAAGGAACAGCCGATGCGCTATTCCGACCTGCGCCGGCTGATCCCCTCGCTCTCGGACAAGATGCTGACGCAGCGCCTGGCCGAGCTTGTCGAGATCGGCTTCGTCACGCTCGAGATGTCGCCCGACGGCAAGGGGCGCTACGCCTTGACCGGGCGCGGTGAAGATCTCGCCGCCGCGCTCCAGGCGCTCTACGACTGGGGAAGCGTGCATGGCCGCGCCGAGGGCGTGCGTTTTCGCACCGATAGCGCAGCCACCTAGATCAATTCCGGGAAGCGCGGAGCGGTTTTCTGTCCGCAATTGCGAGACAAAGCGATGGAGCGGTTCGACGTTTGCGTGAAAGGGTGGATCGCTCTAGCAAGCCGACTGTCCTCAACCCGGTCCGGCAAGCGCGCTGCAGAAGCTGGCGACATCGGTGACAACGGCTTCGCCGAGGAAGCGTAGCGTCGCCATCGAGCGGTCGCGCGCCTCGCGGTTGCCGAAGCCACAGGCATCCTCGATGACCACGGCGACAAAGCCATTGTCGGTCGCCTGGCGAACGGTTGGCTCGATGCCGATCTCCATGGCGATGCCTGCGAGCGCTATCGTGCGCACGCCGCAATCGCGCAAGGCAAAGCCGAGCGCGGTGGAATCGAAGGCCGACATCGTGAGCTTGTCGAACACCGCCTCGTCATCGCGGGGTTCCAGCTCGGGCACGATCCGCGTCGCTTCGGCGTCGCGCGGGAACCACGGCTCAACTGTGTCGGGGCTGTCGCGCCGCTGCCAGGCCATGGCGGTGCGCAGCTGCGTCGCGCCCATCCATTTGCGCGGCAGCGACAGATGGCGCGTGAACGCTACCCGCATTCCGGCCACGCGCGCCGCTTCCAGCACCGTGCCAGTGCGCTCGACGATGGTGGCGGCGCCGGCCACCTGGCGGCAGATGCCGACCTGCATGTCGTAGACCACCAGCGCCGTGCGGCGCGGATCGCACCACTCAGCCAGGCTGGCCGGGATTTCGATCCCGTCGCGCGACCGGATCATGCCGCCGTCCGGTCCCACGGCTTGGCGATGTCGACGGTCGGGTCGAACAGGAATTCCAGCGGCAATGGCGCGTCAAAGGCGATGAAGTGCCATTCCAGCAGCCCGGCCTTGGACAGCGGGAAGTCCTCGGTGTAGCGCCGCGCTTCCGCGACGCTGTCGAGCTCGAAGACGATGATGACGCCGCCAATATCGCCGCGCGCATAATTCTCGCGCACGATCCCCGCCTTCCAGAGCCGCCAGACGTTCGACACTTCGTCGCGCAAATAAGGCCGCAGGTCGTCGAGCGTGACGCCGGGCTTGAAATTGTCATAGGCAAGAATCTTCATCGGCCATTCCTTGCATTGCTGTTCGACCAGCGCCGGGTAGCATGGCGGAATCAGCGGCGGCAACGAACGAGATGGTGCGTTGAAACGGCCGCACGATTGCCGTTCTGTGCCGTGCGACCCTACGGACGGCCAGGCGGCCGCGGTATAGTTTTCGCTGAGGAGGAAAAGCGCAGTGACCATCGAAAGGCTGAACCCCGAGGGCATGCACAGCAACCCGGCCTATTCGCAAGGCGTGTCGCTGCCGCCATCCGCGCGCATCGTGCTGGTCGGCGGCCAGAATGGGGTCGACGCGCAAGGCCGGATCGTCGCCAGGGACGATCTCGCTGCGCAGACCGCTTAGGCGCTCTCCAACCTGGCAAAGGTGCTCGAAGCCGGTGGGGCAAAGCCTGAAGACCTCGTCAGCCTCTCGGTCTATATCGCCGGCGACCTGGACATAGGGCCGGCCTTCGGCGCCTGGATGGCCTTCTGGGCAAACCGCGGCGTGCCCCGATCATCAAAGTGCTGCGCGTCGCCGGCCTCGGTAATCCGGATTTTCTGATCGAGATCGAAGCCCAGGCCGCGATCGCCTGAACCCTAAGCAGGTTCTGCAAATCTTTTGCCCAGCCTCGAGGCTGGCGAAGCTTTCGCGAAATTCCATTCCCCTGCTGGCGGCCGGATTGGCACGATCTATCTTCTTTACAACTGCAAACGGCTGGAAAAGACGGTAGGTTGCCGTCTTCCAGGGCGGTTGCTCATTCTGGCAACGGAGCATCTGACATGAGCAAGCACAAGATCGTGGCACCGGACGACGCATCGTCCCGCTTGCGCCCGCCCTATGCCTCGGTTCTCGATCTGATCGGGCAGACGCCGGTCGTCGAGCTGACCAAATTCGACATCGGCAAGTGCCGGCTGTTCATCAAGCTCGAAAGCCAGAATCCCGGCGGCTCGATCAAGGACCGCATCGCGCTGTCGATGATTGCCGCCGCCGAAAAACAGGGCAGACTGAAGCCCGGCGGCACCATCGTCGAGGCGACCGCCGGCAACACCGGTCTCGGCCTCGCCCAGGTCGGCATCCCCAAGGGCTACCGCATCATCCTCGTCGTTCCCGACAAGATGTCCCGCGAAAAAATCCAGCATTTGCGCGCGCTCGGCGCCGAAGTGCGCATGACGCGCTCCGATGTCGGCAAGGGCCATGCCGAATATTACCAGGACATGGCCGAAAAGATCGCCGTCGAGCTGCCCGGCGCCTTCTATGCCAACCAGTTCGCCAACCCGGCCAATCCGCTGGCTCATGAAACCACGACCGGACCGGAAATCTTCCAACAGCTCGAAGGCGACGTCGACGCGGTTGTCGTCGGTGTCGGCTCCGGCGGCACGCTGACCGGGCTCGGCCGCTATTTCGCGAAAGTCTCGCCGAAGACCGAGATGATTTTGGCCGATCCGGTCGGCTCGGTGCTGGCGCCTTTGATCAAGACCGGCAAGATGGTAGAGGCCGGAAGCTGGACCGTCGAAGGCATCGGCGAGGATTTCGTCCCGCCCAATGCCGATCTGTCGCTGGTCAGGAAGGCCTATTCCATCCCCGACAAGCAGAGCATGCTGGCGGTGCGCGACCTGCTTTCGAAGGAAGGCATCCTCGCCGGCTCGTCTTCCGGCACGCTGCTTTCGACGGCGCTCCGCTATTGCCGCGAGCAGACCGTGCCGAAGCGCGTCGTCACCTTCGTCTGCGACAGCGGCAACAAGTATCTGTCGAAAGTGTTCGACGACTTCTGGTTGGCCGAACAGGGCCTTGCCGAGCAGGAGCAGCATGGCGATTTGCGCGATCTGGTGATGCGCTCGCATCGCACCGGCGACACCGTGTATGTCGGCCCCGACGAAAGCCTGCTCAACGCCTATGGCCGCATGCGCCGCTCGGATGTTTCGCAGCTGCCGGTGCTGGACGAGGGCAAGCTCGTCGGCATCATCGACGAAAGCGATATCCTGGCCAAGGTCGAAGGCCCCTATGACAGCCGCTGGGACCGCTTCAAGGCCCCGGTCAGTACGGCCATGACCTCTACCCTGCACACGCTGCAGGCCAGCCAGACGCTGGATGCGCTGCTGCCGGTGTTCGACCGCAACGAGGTCGCTATCGTCTTCGATGGCGACGAATTCATTGGCCTGATAACCCGTATCGACCTGATCAACCATCTGAGGCGCGCCCGATGACCGTCAAAGCCACCGTATCGGGCAGGAACCGCCTCGCCTTCTCGACGCGCACCATCCATGGCGGCCAGAGCCACGACCCGACGACGGGCGCGGTGATGGTGCCGATCTACGCGACCTCGACCTATGGCCAGCAGAGCCCGGGCGTGCACAAGGGTTTTGAATATGCCCGCAGCCAGAACCCGACCCGCTTTGCCTTCGAGCGCGCTGTGGCCGACCTCGAAAGCGGCACAGCCGCCTTCGCCTTCGCTTCGGGGCTGGCGGCGATCGCCACTATTTTCGAACTGCTCGATTCCGGCGCCCACATCGTCGCCACCGACGACATCTATGGCGGCACGTTTCGGCTGCTTGAGCGGGTGCGCAAGCGCTCGGCCAACCTCCAGGTCGACTTCGTTGACTTCACTGATCTTGCCGCGGTCGAAGCGGCGATCCGCCCGGAAACCAAGCTGCTCTGGGTCGAGACGCCGACCAATCCACTGCTGCGTGTCGTCGATCTCGAAGGCGTCGCGGCATTGGCCAGGCGCAAAGGCGTGCTGTCGGTCGCCGACAACACTTTCTGCAGCCCCTATCTGCAGCGGCCGCTGGAGCTCGGCATCGATATCGTTGTTCACTCGACGACGAAATACCTCAACGGCCATTCCGACATGGTCGGCGGCGTCGCCGTGGTCGGCGACAACAAGGATCTCGCCGATCGGCTGAAGTTCCTGCAGAACGCCATCGGCGCCATTTCCGGGCCATTCGACAGTTTCCTGGCGCTGCGCGGCCTGAAGACGCTGGCGCTGAGGATGGAGCGTCATTCGTCGAACGGCCAGAAGATCGCGCACTGGCTGGAAAGCCGCCCCGACATCCGCCGTGTTATCTATCCCGGCCTGCCCAGCCATCCGCAGCACGCCATCGCCAGGCGGCAGATGCACGCCTTCGGCGGCATGATCACCATCGAGCTCGACCGCGACCTCGCCGGCACCAAGCGCTTCCTCGAGCACACGCAACTGTTCACGCTGGCCGAAAGCCTCGGCGGCGTCGAAAGCCTGATCGAGCACCCCGCACTGATGACGCACGGCTCGATCCCGGCGAAAAAACGCGCGGAGATCGGGATATCCGATTCGCTGGTGCGCTTGTCGGCCGGGATAGAGGATGGTGATGATCTGATTGCGGATCTGGATCAGGCGCTGGCGAGTTGAGTGCACGATGCCGAAACGACGGCGGGACAGCGCCCCCCTCTGCCCTACCGGGCATCTCCCCCACGAGGGGGGAGATTGGCCGTCATCTTGCGCTTTCGCCAATCTCCATCGCTGAAACACGGACGGACGGCGAAGCTGCCGATCTCCCCCCTTGTTGTGGGGGAGATGTCCGGCAGGACAGAGGGGGGCGTGAAGGATCACCAAAGATCGGAGCCTACACGCTGCTCCGTTGACCTTGGCGCCATCTGGCGAAATGGTAGTCTCCCTATGAACAACCGACACCGCAACCAACCGACGGTAAGCGACACTCCGCTGACCTTCGCCATCCTGGTCTTCCCCGGTTTTCCGATGATGGCGTTCAGCTCGGTGATCGAGCCGCTCCGCGCCGCCAACGTGCTGGCGAAGCGGAACTGCTATCGCTGGATAATCGTCGGCGCCACCGAAGGCCCGGTCGAGGCTTCTAATGGCGTCGTCATCCAGCCCGGCTTTGCCGCCCATGACGCGCCGAAGGTCGATCGTGTCGTCGTCTGCTCGGGCGGCGATGCCGATCATCTCGTCGCGCACGATGCGGTGAGCTGGATCCGCAGGAGCCTGCGCGGCGGCGCCCATATCGGCGCGGTGGCGGATGCCGCCTTCTTCCTGGCTCGGGCCGGCCTGCTCGACGGCCATGCCTGCACCTTGCACTGGACCAGCCAGGGGGCTTTCATCGAAGCGTTTCCGGATATCGAGCTCAGGCGCGATCTCTATGTCATCGACCGCAAGCGCTTCACCTCGGCCGGCGGCGTCGGCAGTCTCGACAT
This sequence comes from Mesorhizobium sp. M1399, assembly GCF_040317735.1. NCBI lineage: Bacteria > Pseudomonadati > Pseudomonadota > Alphaproteobacteria > Hyphomicrobiales > Phyllobacteriaceae > Mesorhizobium > Mesorhizobium sp. M1399. The sequence goes on along the minus strand of NZ_JAMYKZ010000004.1, from coordinate 422,522 downwards.
GATGCTGGAGATCATCACCAACGATTATGGCGCCGAGCTTGCGGCCGGCGTCGCCGAATGGTTCGTGCACAGCCCGCTGCGCTCCAGCGTCGACCGCAAGCTGATGCCGCTCAGGCTGCGGACCGGCGTGCAGAACGAACTGGTGCTGTCGGCCATCGCCATCATGGAGGATGCGGTCGAAGAGCGGCTCGGCATGGCGGAACTGGCCAACAAGCTCGGCGTCTCCTCCGATAAGCTCGAACGCAATTTCCGCTCCGAACTCAGCATCTCGCCCAACGGCTACTACCGCCGTCTGCGCCTCAAGCGCGCCGCCGACCTGCTGGCGCATTCGACGCTGATGGTGCGCGACGTGGCGCTGGCCTGCGGCTTCGCCTCGATGTCGAGCTTTGCCCGCGCGTTCCGGGAGGAGCATGGCCACGCGCCGAAGGTGATGAGGAGGCACTAGCGGCGTTAATCGCTCCACGCTGAGTTCCCGCCCACCCCCCTCTGGCCTGCCGGCCATCTCCCCCTCAAGGGGGGAGATTGGTAGCTTCGCAAGCAAAGCTCACTCGACAACTTTGGAGATTGGCGAAAGCTGAAGTGACGTCCAATCTCCCCACCTGAGGGGGAGATGGCCGGCAGGCCAGAGGGGGGTGCTGTCCGGCCAGCCTGTCTACGGCATCCAGCACAACATTTGCGGTTTTCCGCACAACGCCCGCACGTCCTTTGCTCCATGGTCTCGCTTCCAGGAGGCACCCATGAGCATCGTCGTTTTCGACCCCGACAGCACCGAGGACGTTGACTTCAAGGACCGCATGCGGCATCCGGCTGCGGCCGATCCGGCCGGCGGCATGTGGTTGTCGGATACCGAGCCGTCCTTCATCAATGCCGACGCGCTGCGCAAGGGGCGACTGGTCAAGCTGCGCGCGTGGATGCGCGAGGCCGGCTATGGCGGCGTCGTGCTGTTCGACCCCTACAACCAGCGCTACGCCACCGGCTCGCGCAACATGTTCGGCTATTTCCTGCGCAACTCGACGCGCTACTTCTTCATCCCGACCGAAGGGCCGATCGTGTTGTTCGAATATCCGCAGAGCTACCATGTCTCGATGGTGCTCGACACGATCGACGAGGCGCGGCCGTCGAAGCTGGTCTGGTCTTCGGTGTCGGGCCGTGACGACGAAACAGCCGGCCCGTTCGCCGATGAGATCGCCGAATTGCTCAAGGCGCATGGCGGCGGCTCGATGAAGCTCGGGCTCGACCGCTGCAGCCATCTGCAGGCACTGGCGTTGGAAAAGCGCGGCTGCGACGTCCGGGATTGCCAGGGCGAGATTTTGGCGGTGCGCGCGGTCAAGACGCCAGAGGAAGTAAAATGCCTGCAGGTGTCGATGGCTGGCGCCGAGGCTGCGGTCTATGCGGTGCGCGAGGCGATCAAGCCCGGCGTATCCGAAAACGAGTTGTTCGCCATCATGTATGGCGAGGTGATCCGCCAGGGCGGCGAATTCATCGAAACCCGTTTGCTGACCTCGGGCCAGCGCACCAACCCATGGTTCAATGAGGCGAGCGGCCGCAAGATCAGGCCGGGCGAACTTCTGGCGCTCGATACCGACACGATCGGCTGCTACGGCTATTATTCGGACTTTTCGCGCACCTTCCGCTGCGGCCCGGGCAAGCCGACCGATTATCAGAGATCGCTCTACCGCATGGCGCACGATCAGGTTCAGCACAACATCGGGGTCGTCAAGCCGGGCATGGCGTTTCGCGAGATTGCCGAAAAGGCCTGGAAGATCCCGGACCGCTTCGTCGACCAGCGCTACACCTCGGTCATGCACGGCGTCGGCATGCATGGCGAGACGCCGTTCATCGCGCATGCCATGGATTACGAGACCTATGGCCGCGACGGTGTCATCGTGCCCGGCATGGTGGTCAGCGTCGAAAGCTATATCGGCGAAAAGGGCGGCCGCGAGGGCGTCAAGCTGGAGGACGAGATCCTGATCACCGAGACCGGCACCGAACTCCTGTCGCGCTTTCCCTATGAGGACGATTTCCTTGACAGGCACGTTTGAGTGCTGACAGGCAGTTTTGCATGAAAAGCCCGATCTCGATCAAGCGCGGCAAGGCGGCGGCGGTGTTCATCGATCTCCAGGAGGAGCATCGGCGGGACAAGCGCTATCTGGTCGAAGGCTATGGCGACATTCTCGCCAACGTCCAGCGGCTGCAGCAGGCGGCTCGGGCCAACAATGTGCCCCTGTACCACTGGGCCTATATCGTCGATCTCGCCACGGCACGGCCGTTCCACCCGGTCGAGGCCAACGGCAAGTCGGCGTTTTCCGACAAGGACGATCCACTGACGGCGATCTGTCCGGAAGTGGGCCCGGCGACAGGCGAGACGATGCTGGTCAAGACCGATGCCAGCGCCTTCCGCGCGGGGCCTGCCGCCGAGCGGCTGAAGGCCGATGGCGTCGAGTGGCTGGTCGTTGCCGGCGTCTGGACCGAGGCCTGCATCGATGCCACCGTAAAGGACGCGGTGGCGCTCGGGTTTCGCGTGCTGCTGGTCAAGGATGCCTGCGGCAGCGGCAGCACGGCGATGCATCAGACGGCCATTCTCAATCTCGCCAACCGGCTCTATGGCGGCGCCGTCACCACCACCGACGGCGCCTGTCGGCTGCTGGCCGGCGAGACGGTCGAAGCCTGGCAGGTCGAGGGCTCGGTGCCATTGCGCTTCAGCTACGAAAACGCCGCCCGCCTCTACGCCGAGCTCTGAGCGGGACCGCGCCGCGATGATCACCGAGGCCGATCGACCAGAAACGACAGAGCGCGGAAAATACCAAACGCTGCTCGATCCGGAGCTGTGGGCCTATATCGACCGGGTCAATGAGTCGTATCCGCCCGAGATCGTCTACATGCCGATCGACAGGCAGCGGGCGGTCTATGACGCCATGTGCCGGGCGTTCCGCGAGCCCTATCCGTCCGGTGTCAAGGCCAGCGACAGCGCGGTTCCTGCCATTGACCATGCGATCCCGGTCCGGCGTTACCAGATGGCGGGCACGGCGCCACAAGCGATGGTCGTCTATTATCACGGCGGCGGCTTCGTCCTTGGCGGGCTCGACAGCCATGACGACATCTGCGCCGAGATTTGCGCCGGCACTGGCTTTCCCGTTCTGTCCGCAGACTACCGGCTGGCGCCCGAGCATCTGCATCCGGCGGCCTTCGAGGATGCGCTGGCCGTATTCGAATGGGCTGCGGCGACGACCGGCCTGCCGCTCGTACTCTGCGGTGAGAGTGCCGGCGGCAATCTTGCTGCCGCAGTGGCGCAGGCGACACGCCGCCATCCTCGCCATGCGATCGGCCAGGTGCTGATTTATCCCGAGCTCGGCGGTGACGAGCTAGACGGCCCCGAGCTGGACAGCAAAGAGCGCGCCGGCTCCTATGTCGAGCACGCAGAGGCGCCACTGCTGACATTGCGCGACGTCGAATTCTATCGGCATATCCGGGCAGGGAAGGGGCAGTCGCCGGAAGACCCGACATTTTCGCCGCTCGGCGATACGGACTTCTCTGGCCTGCCGCCGACCGTCGTCATCACTGCCGAATGCGACCCGCTGTCGGCTGACGGCAAGGCCTATCGCGATCGCATCCTTGCCGCCGGCGGCAAGGCATGGTGGCGCGAAGAGCCGCGGCTGGTGCACAGCTTCCTGCGCGCCCGCAAAACCGTACCGCGCGCCGGCCAGGCGTTTGAGCGCATAATCGCGGCAATAGCCGCGCTGGGCGGAGGTGATTGGCCTGAGTGACGCGGACCGTCCTCCAATCTCCACTGTCGCGGAACAGCGCACAACAACTGCGGAAACCCGAACACTGCTTCGGTCAGGCCAGCCCTATCATCACGCCACGTAAGGAGCCCGCATCCGCGATGCGCCGGCCCGACAGGGAGGATTTACGATGAAGTTCATGCTGACCGACCGGAAATTGCATCCGCAGGCGGAGCCCGTCGCCGATGGCTTCAAGAAAGGCCAGATGAACCGGCGCGAATATCTCGCCACCATGGCTGCGCTCGGCGTCAGCGCTGCCGGCGCGCTGGCGCTGGGCGGGCTTGCGCCGTCACCGGCCAGGGCCGAGGAACCGAAGCGCGGCGGCATCTTGCGTGTCGCCATGAACGTCAAGGGCTGGAAGGATCCGCGCACTTTCGACGGCGTCGAGATGTCCAACGTCGCCCGCCAGTGCAACGAATATCTGGTGCGCTGGAAGCGCGACTTCACCTTCGAGCCATGGCTGCTCGAGAGCTGGGAAACCAGCGACGACGCCCGCGTGCTGACGCTGCATGTCCGCAAGGGCATCACCTGGTCGAACGGCGACACCTTCAACGCCGACGACGTGATCCACAATCTGACGCGCTGGTGCGATGCGTCCGTCGCCGGCAATTCGGTCGCCGCGCGCATGGGCGCACTGGTCAACGCCGATACCAAGAAGGCCGTCGACGGCGGCATCGAGCGCGTCGGCGATTTCATCGTCCGGCTCAATCTGCCCAAGCCCGACATTTCGCTGATCGCCGGCATGGCCGACTATCCGGCGCTGATCATGCACCGCAGCTATGAAGGCGACGGCGATCCGCTGAAGGCATTGGCGATCACTACCGGGCCTTGCGAACTCGTCGCATGGGACGCCGAGGTCGGCGCCGAAGTCCGCCGTAAGGACAAGCCATGGTGGAAGGGCGACTTCTACCTCGACGGCATCAAATGGGTCGACTACGGCTCCGATCCCAACGCCATGCTGTCGGCCTTCGAATCGGGCGAGATCGACACCGACCATGAAACCGCCTCCGACACGGTTGCGCAGACCGACTCCATGGGCCTGAGCAATTCGGAAATCGCCACCGGCTCGACCATCGTCGCGCGTTTCAACATCGGCAATCCGCCCTATGACGACATCAAGGTGCGCCGCGCCGCCCAGCTCGCGGTCGACAACGCCGCCGTGCTGAAGATCGGCATGGACAATCGCGGTAAGCCTGCCGAGAACCATCACGTCGGGCCGATGCATCCCGAATATGCCGATATCGGCCCGGCCGTCCGCAACACCGATCAAGCCAAGGCCCTGCTCGCCGAGGCCGGCAAGGCCGACCACGAATATGAACTCATCTCGGTCGACGTCGACTGGCAGAAGAGCACCGGCGACGCCATCGCCGCGCAGATGCGCGAGGCCGGGCTGAAGATCAAGCGCACTGTGCTGCCGGCCGCGACGTTCTGGAACGATTGGAGCAAATATCCCTTCTCCTGCACGGAATGGCTCGGCCGGCCGCTCGGCGTCCAGGTGCTGGCGCTCGCTTATAAGTCTGGCGCCGCGTGGAACGAGAGCGCCTATGCCAATCCGGAGTTCGACACTCTGCTCGACAAGGCCCTAGCGATGCCTGATCCCGGCGCCCGCAAGGAGCTCATGGCCAAGATCGAACAGAATCTGCGCGATTCCGGCGTTATCATCCAGCCCTACTGGCGCTCGGTTTACCGCACCTACCGCAAGGGCGTCCATGGCTGCGAGCAGCACCAGTCGCTCGAGCAGCATTTCGAGAAGGTCTGGCTCGATGCCTAGTCTCGCCGCTCGAAAGAAAGGCCGGCGTTAGCCCGTCGCGCCCGTCGCTGAAATCTCCTGCCCGAGCCGCACCGTTTCCCGGATCAGCAGGTCAAGATCGTCGCGACGGGTGCGGTGGTTGTTGATCGCCACCCTGAGGCAATGCTGGCCATGCACTGTCGTGTCGGAAATGGCGGCGATGCCTTCTTCCTGCAGCCTCAGCATGATCTCGGTGTTGAGCGCCTTCTGCCTCTCTCCCGTCTGCCCGTCGCCGCGGTGGCGAAAACAAACGATGTTAATGTTCACCGGTGCCACCAGTTCGAGAGCCGGTTCCGCCTCGATCAGCGCGCTGAGATGATGTCCCTGCGCAATGTTCTGATCGATCAGCCGGCCGAACTTTTCGATGCCGTGCTCTCTCAGCGCCATCCACACCTTCAGCGCGCGGAAACCGCGTGACGTCTGCAAGCCGAAATCGTGCAGCCAGTGGCCGGAGGCGAGTCCGCGCGGGGTCGATTCCAGATATTCCGGCGTCACCGCGAACGTGCCGCGATGCGCGGAGGCATCCCTGATCAGCGCGCAGCCGACCTCGAATGGCGCGTGCAGCCATTTGTGCGGATCGAGCGCGATTGAGTGGGCGCGTTCAATGCCGGCAACGCGATGCGAATTGTCCGGCGCAATCGCAAGCAGGGCGCCGATGCACCCGTCGACATGGAACCACAGATCCTCTTGTGACGCCAGGTCTGCCAGCGCTTGCAGATCGTCGATCGCGCCGGTGTTCACCGTGCCGGCCGTGCCGATCACGCAGGCCGGCTTGAAGCCCGCGTTACGGTCCTCGACAATCGCCGCCCGCAACGCAGCGATGTCGATGCGCAGCCCCGCATCGCTCGGGATGCGACGCAGTGCCCGGTTGCCGAGGCCGAGCGCCTCCATCGCCTTGCGATGGCAGGAGTGAAGCTGGTCGGAGCCATAGAAACGCAGTGGCTTGTCGATGCCGGCAACCCCGTGCTCGCGTATGTCGATGCCCGCCTTGGCGTTGCGCGCCACGGTCAGCCCGATGATGTTGGCCATCGAGCCGCCGCTGACCAGCGTGCCGCTGGCCGATTGCGGAAAGCCCATCATTTCCTTGCACCAGTCGACGACCTGGTTGTCCATCAACGCGGCGGCATGGTTGCCGCCGCCGAGATTGGAGCCCTGGATCGCCGCCAGGAAATCGCCGAGCGCGCCGGTGAAATTGCTAGAGCCCATATACCAGGACCAGAAGCGCGGATGGATGTTGCCCATCGGATAGGGCATCAGCTTCCCTGTGACGTCGCCGTAGATTTCGGCCAGCGGAGCCGGCGAACGCGGCAGCGGCGCCGTGAAGAAAGTCCTCACATCAACCGGCATCTCCTGCCACACCGGACGCTCTCTGACATCGCGCAGGTAAGCGACGGCATCGTCGACGATCCGATGCGACAGGACCTGCACGTCGGCCCAGTTCGAGGGGTCAAGCGTTTCCTCGGTGGCCGTGATGGCCAATCCAGGCCTCGTGTCCATACAGGCCGCTCCCGATGTGCCGCCGTCACGCCGGAAACTGGCAGCCGGGCGTCGACTGCGAAAGCGCAGTCTCCTCGGCGTCCATCTCGGCTTCGATGCCGTCGAACAGCGGTGTCGTCATGTAGCGTTCGCCAGTATCGGGCAGCATGCACAGGATCACCGAGCCGGGCGCCGCCTTTTCCGCGATCTGCCGCGCCACAGCGAAGGTCGCTCCGCCGGAGATGCCGGTGAAAATCCCTTCCTTCTGCGCCAGCGCCTTGGCCCATTTCATGCCCTCGGGCCCGGCAATCGGCACCACCTCGTCATAGAGGCTGGCGTCGATCGCCTCTTGCAGCACGTCCGGAATGAAGTCGGGCGTCCAGCCCTGGATCGGATGCGGCTCGAAGGCCGGATGGCTGGCGGCAGGCGCGCCACCGGCGCCGCGCTGCTGCGGCTTGCCGCTGCCGATCAGCTGCGCGTTGGCCGGTTCGGCGAGCACGATCCGGGTCTCCGGACGCTCCTGCCGCAGCACGCGCCCGACGCCGACGACGGTGCCGCCCGTGCCATAGCCGGTGACGAAGCAGTCGAGCCGCGAGCCGGCGAAATCGTTGATGATCTCGCGCGCCGTCGTCGCCTCGTGAATGGCGGCGTTGGCCTTGGTTTCGAACTGGCGGGCCAAAAACCAGCCATTGGCTTCGGCCAGCTCCACCGCCTTCTTGTACATGCCAAAACCCTTCTGGGCGCGTGGCGTCAGCACCACCTTGGCGCCCAGCATGCGCATCAGCTTGCGGCGTTCGATGGAAAAACTGTCGGCCATCGTCACCACCAGCGGATAGCCCTTCTGGGCGCAGACCATGGCAAGGCCGATTCCGGTGTTGCCGCTGGTCGCCTCGACCACGGTCTGGCCCGGCGTCAAGGCGCCGCTGCGCTCGCCTTCCTCGATGATGTTGAGCGCCAGCCGGTCCTTCACCGAGGCGGCGGGATTGAAGAACTCGGCCTTCACATAGATCGTCGCATGATCCGGTCCGAGATTGTTGATGCGGATCACCGGCGTATCGCCGACCGTGTCGAGAATGCTGTCGAACAGGCGGCCGCGCCCGGCGGTGGTTCTGATTTTCTGTTGATGCAACATCTCGATCTCCTCGCTTCGTCGTTGTCTCTTGTCGTCACGGGCCGGTTACAGACCGGTGGCTTGGGCGGCGAGGTTTCGAGACCTTGCCGCACTACATTTGCCTCCCGGCAATGTGGCCATGGCGGCATCCGGCGCGGAAATTCGCCGCCGGATGCACCGTGTCGCGTTTGGTGATAAAACAAAGGCCGACTGGCCAGCGTGGGAGCAGGCGTGGAAACGCACGTGGAATCCACCCGATCGGGCCTCGACGGCGAGGTGACCGGCCTTTCCGTGCGCCTGCTCGGCCCGCTGACGATCGCACGCAACGGCATCATCATCCAGCTCCCAAAATCGCGCAAGCTGCGTGCGCTGCTCGCCTATTTGGCGCTGGCGCCGCATCCGGTCGGCCGCAGCCGGCTCTGCGAGCTTTTGTGGGACGTGCCGAACGACCCGCGCGGCGAACTCCGCTGGTGCCTCAGCAAGCTTCGAGGCGTTCTCGACGAATCCGATCGGAGCAGGATCGAGGCACAGGGCGACACGGTCGCGCTCGACCTGAACGGTGTATCCGTGGATGCCGTGGAGATTGCCTCCGCCGCGACGAAGGGAATAGAGACGCTCGAGCTCGAACGCCTGCTGGCGCTTTCCCGGCTGTTCGCCGGCGATTTCCTCGACGGGCTGGAGATCGACCGCAGCCCGCATTTCAACAGCTGGTTGACCGCTCAGCGCCGCCGCTTCAGCTCATGCCACGCGGCGGTGCTGCAACAGCTTGTCGAGCGTCTCCCCAGCGATTCCGATGACGTGTCCGCGCACCTCGAAAAATGGCTGGAGCTCGCTCCGTTCGACGGCCGTGTGCATCTGGCCTTGCTGACGAGGCTCGCCCAGCGCGGCCAGTTCGGCGCGGCCGAGGAGCATATTGCGGCCGCCGCACGGCACTTCCAGTCCGAAGATCTGGATTTCGGACCCGTTCGCGACGCATGGCGGACAATCCGCTGTCAGCACGGCGCGTCATCATGGGTGCAGCCGGCCGTTCCGCTCTCGGTACCTCCTATCATGCTTGCCGATCCCAACGCCGCAACGTCGCGCAAGGCTTCGCTTGCGGTGATGCCGTTTATTGAACAGGCCGGCATCGGCGGCGTTCCTGGTAGCCCTCGCGGAGGGATTGCCGACGGCCTGACCCACGACATCATCACCCGCCTGGCCAAGCTCAGGGATTTCTTCGTCATCGCGCGCGGCTCGGTGTTTGCCTTGGCGGAGAAAAACATCGCGCCCGAAGATGCCGGGCGGCGGCTCAACGTCGACTATGTCGCCACGGGCATGGTGCGCTGCCAGGCGGGCCGCGTCACCGTTGCTGTCGAGCTGGTCGAAGTGCGCACCGCCAGGATAGTCTGGGCCGAGACGTTCGAGCGCAAGCCGGACGACATCTTTGCCGTGCTCGATGATATCGGCAACAGCATCGTCTCGTCGATCTCGGCCGAGATCGAGACGGTCGAGCGCAACCGCGCCATGCTGAAGGCGCCCAATTCGCTGAACGCCTGGGAGGCCTATCACCGCGGCCTGTGGCACATGTACCGCTTCACCCGCGCGGAAAACGAGCAGGCCCGGCATTTCTTCGACCTGGCCTTGAAGCTCGATCCTACCTTCGCCCGCGCTTATGCCGGGCTCTCCTTCACTCATTGGCAAAATGCCTTCCAGCGCTGGGGCGACCGCGATCAGGAGAGCGCCATGGCCTTCGAGGCAGCCGGCCAGAGCCTTCTCGTCGATGATCACAATCCGGCCGCGCATTGGGCCATGGGGCGGGCGCTGTGGCTGCGCGGCGAGCAGGACGGCTCCCTCATCGAGCTGGAACGCGCCGTCGACCTCAGCCCTAATTTCGCGCTTGGCCACTATGCCCTGTCTTTCGTCCACTCGCAGTCCGGCGACCCGAAGGCCGCGATCGGCTCATCCGACCATTCCAGGCATCTGAGCCCCTTCGATCCGCTGCTGTTCGGCATGCTGGGCGCCAGGGCGATGTCGCATGTCCGGCTCGGCCAGTTTGACGAAGCCGCCGAATGGGCGCTGAAAGCAGCCGCGCGTCCCAACGCCCATGCCATCATCCTGGCAATCGCCGCGCATTGCCTTGCGCTGGCGGGACGGCTGGACGAGGGTCAAGGTTTCGCCGCCGCGTTGCGCAAGACGCTGCCGAACTACTGCGCCGATGATTTCATCGGCACCTTCCGCTTCGAGCCGGACGCCGAGGCGCTGTTCCGGCAAGGCGCCAAGCGGATCGGGCTGAGGTGAAGCAGGCGCGGTTAGCCCGGGTTCTCTAAACCGCTCATCGCGGCTGGCCGCCCCCAAACATCGTCATGTCCGCAGCCCAAGGCGCCAATGGTCAGATCGGTCGCAAAATTCGTCGACCGGAGCGGGTCAGACGGGCTCAACGGATTTGACATTGCCGTCGGTATCCACGAGGCAGCTTGTCTTCTTGCCGCTGGCATCGAGTTCGACCTGGTAGGTCTTGGAATCGAGCTTGCTTGATGAAACCGGAAGTATCTTGGTGCTGTCGACGCCGCTGGCCTTGGCGACCGCATTGGCGCAAAGCAGCTGAAGGTCCGCCGGCGCCGTTTCGACCTTGGTCCTGGACATCTGGTCCTGCGGCGGCGGCGATGGCGCGCTGACGCAAGCGCCAAGGGCTCCAGCCAGGAATCCAATTGCTGTCGCCCGAATCGAAGTTCTCACTGCATTTTTTGCCGACATTGCTTGTCCCTCTCCGAATGCCCTCACACGCCTTTGTAAAGTGCCGCCCCCTGCATGAGGACGATGACCTTGGCCCCGACCTTGACGCGGGATGCGAGATCGACGATGTCGTCGTTCCTCATCCGGATACATCCCGACGACACGTCGAGCCCGATCGTCCAGGGCTCCGGGGTGCCGTGTATCCGGTAGATCGTGTCCTGGTCGCGCTCATAGAGGTAGAGCGCCCTTGCGCCGAGCGGGTTGTCCGGCCCCCCCTTCATGCCTCCGGCATATTTCACCGCCTTTGGATCGCGAGCGACCATTTCGGCCGGAGGTGTCCAGGTCGGCCACTCCGCCATACGGCCGACGCGCACGATGCCGGCCCAGCCAAACCCCTCCCGGCCCACGCCGATACCATAGCGCATGGCCTGCTGACCCGGCTGCACAAGGTAGAGAAAGTGCTGGTTGCCATCGATGATGATCGTGCCCGGCACTTCCGCGGTGCGGAACTTGACCATCTGCGGACGAAATGCCTCGGGCACTTCATTATGCGCGGCATAGTATTTGCGCGCCTTGGTGCGATCGTAGTCCACCCATTTGTGGGTTTTCGGGTCAAAAACCTGTGTTCCCGCAGCCACCGCCGCCACCGCGACAAGACCGAACGCTACCGCGACAATTGTTGCAAGGGAGCTCCGCTGGAGAGTGGCGCGCCCCACGGTCATCAGATTTCGGGTCATGGATTTGCCCACCCGTGCACCCGGGCGCCTTGTGCGGCAACCCATTGTTTGGCGTATTCGTAAGGATCCTGACGCTCCACCTGGAGCGCATAACTCATCTTGGTGATTTCCTCGGGCTTCAGCTCGACCCGTTCCAGGAACGCCACCACGTTCGGATATTTTGTGCGCAGCGAGGTGGCGTAGGCGATATGGAAATGGGCGGTATCCCATGACACCGGCGCACTGGACTTCGAGACCCAGAGCGGGTCCTCTGACGGCAGTACGATCTTCCACCTTGCCGGATCGAAGGGCGGCTCGGTAAGCCGGACAATGTCGTGCAGCTCAAAGACGTAGTGCGGCGCGTAGCAGGCAAACACCATTGGATGATCCGTGGCGACCGCGGCATCGACAGCCGCCATTCCGGCATCCTCGGGCGTCTCCAGCAAGGTCATTGTCTTGGCATAACCATAGCTGTTGGCGCGGACGCGCTCGATAGCGGTTGAGGACCAACCCTCAGCGCCTATCCAGAGTTCGCCACGCCCGTCACCGTCGGTATCCAGCGCGGCGGTTTTCTTCGGGTCGCTGAGATCCGAAACGTCGTGAATTCCAAATTTGTCGGCTGCTTCACGCGTCGCGCATATGCCTTGCCAGGCCGGCACGCCAATGGGGCTGATGGCCACCGTGCCGGCACCGTCCACATACTTCTTCACCAGATTGTCGAGGTTGGGCAGCCAGATTTCGGGATGAATATCCACCTCACCCGAATTGAGGCCGGCAAAGGCGATAAGCGTCCCCATCTCGCGCACGTCGGCATCAAGCCCGAAATTTTCCTTCAGGCTGACCTTGAGGATGTTTGCCGTGGCCTGGCCCGACGGCCAGTTCGGCATCGCAATGACGAGATCAGCCGCGTGGACCGGGATGTTTAGCGCCAGCATCGTCAACGCTGCCAGCGACATTTGCCGCAGGCACTGCCGAAATCGGTTGTGCATCTCTTCCCCCCTCGCTTCGGTGCTGAAATGAACCGGGACGGGAACAAACTGTCGCGGCAAGCACCGGGTTGTGACACCAGCCCCATCTTCCGACGGGCAACTGCTGAAGGTGTGGCAGTGCGTTAGCCAAAGAGAGCGCCTTCACGTGCCTCCCCTGCACGCTACCCGATGACAATCCGACTGGGAAGATGCTCACAACGCGGCCGCGGCGCCCCCACTGCGCCTCTATGCGGCACGCCGCAGCGTTGAAAAAGTCGAATGATTGAGCGGCGTTTCTTTCGGCCTGCGCAACGGCTTGGCTGGATTCGAAAAAAATACCACAATAGATTCGGATTATAGCGATCATATAAGAAGCGATGCCGTCGCGCTATTTTACAAGGCTGTGCGAAAATTCGCAATAACATATGAAACTACTTGCAATAACACCAGATAAAGAGGAATGAAGCTAAGAGCGTATTCCGCACACTTGCTTCCGATCATATTTCAGAATCTGCTAAGATAGCCGGCGCTGGTTCCGAATTATTAAGCATTTACAAAATTCATCCCCGCAATATTGGGTTTTTCCTTGCCGCAGGCCGAATCGGATGCAACTTTTTAGAAGCACAGCCGCGTCAGCGGATTGTTGAAGCATGCTTGGGCGGACGGGGCACTAAGCATGGAGAGGAATATTGACATTCGCTAATGCGGCGGCCCCCGCTGGGAGCGTTCCCTCCCACGTAAGAGATTACGGCAACCGTCGACTAAGTCGTCGAATGCATCGCCCACAGCCTGGCTCTCGTTCGATGGCTGGCGAAGCTTTGCCCTCCTCCGATTGGCGCCAGCCTTCGCGGCAAAAGCGGCGATCGCCGCCTGCAATGGCCTTCCGATATGGACGATGTCCGCCGCCAGCCAGTCGGAGGAATGAATCATGAAACTCGTAATCTGTGCGGCCTTGGCCACTGCTTTGATGGCAATCTTCGGTTGTACCACCGACGACTACGATGGTTGTCGCGGAAAGGGCTGCCTGGTTGATCGGTCCCATAAAGGGAGCCGGAAGATAGACGACCGGCCGCAGTTCGACAGGAACGGCAATCCCAACTTCGATACCAGGGGCCGTTACATCGGCTGCCATGGGCTCGGATGTAAAGTCGACGATCCTGATGACGGGGATCAAAGCATCGACGACAGGCCGCAGTACGACAAGGAAGGCAATCCGAACTTCGATACGCAAGGCAACTACCAAGGCTGCCGCGGCATCGGCTGCGAGGTCGATACACCGGACGATGACAACTCATCGGACGACGACGATTCCGATTAGTGGACCCTCCAATACGAACGAAGAGGATGCCCTCATGTTTGAATCCAACGGTCTTATCCCGCGATGTGCCAAAATCGTGATGATCGGCCTCATGGGGTTGGGAATGACGCTGACCTTCGCTTTCGCCGCGAATGGTGCCTGCGACGGCGTAAAGGTCGATGTGACGAAGGCGCGCAAGCAGGAATATGCCCCCCTCGTTGCCTCGGCGTTGGACAACAAGGTCAAGCCAGCTCGGGTGAAGTTCATCACGATCATGGAGAACGGCAACTGGAGCGCCGCCTACGTCTCCACGCCGGTGAGCGACGACGGCGTGATGTTCTTCCAGACGGTCGACGGAAAAAAGCAATTTCGCGACGTGTGGGGCGGCTATGCCGACCCGTCGGAAAAACCTGAACTGGTATCCTGGGCGAAGAAGCTCGGAGCGCCGCAAGATCTGGCAAGGTGTTTTGCCGAGGAAGTTACGGAATGACGGTGATGATCGCTGGAATTGCCGCTGACCGTGGTGCAGGGGGAGAATGATTGGTGAGCGCTCCGGGGCGCCGGGCCTCTGAGGTCGATTCCAATCATCAGCTGCAGGATGTGCAAAATGCAAACTGTTCGAAAGTCCAGACTGATAATGCAGTTCGCCCGTGCATTGGCAACTTCAGTGAAAATGACGGCTGTTGTGAGTGTAGCCGTCCCGCACACGATCAATGTTGCGCATGCCAGCAAATATGATCTGCCGAAACCCTATGTTTCCCGGGCTCTTAACGCGGTTTTGATACCCATCAACCACGCCTCTCGGCACCGCTACCAGATCCCGCCCAAGCTTCGCGGGGTGTATGTCTTGGCCGTTGCACCCATGGCGTTGCCGCGCGGCAAGGCATCCGGCCGGGTGACGTGCTTGCCACAGTGCGGCATCAACCGATTTCGACGCCGACCGATGTCGACCGACTCGTATGGGCCGCTCTTGCCGTGAGCGCTACCAGTTTTCTGTTTGGCGTGAACCGCGGAACAGAAGTCGCAGATGTCGTCGAGGTCAATACCAACATCACCGTCAACAACTTCAATACCAACATCTCGGTCAACAATATCTCGCAATGGACGAGCGTCGATAACCATGAGGAGTGGACGCAGATCGTCGATCAGTACGACGACGAGATGGAGACAAGCCTCGAAGACACAAGCTATCGCGAAGACGACTCGCTGCCCGGCGACACCAGTCCAGACGTAACTCCTCCCGATGCTGATGACGATTCCGACGATAACAACGCGGACACCGATGGCGATAGCTCGGACGACAGCACCGACGGCGACAGTTCCAATGATCAGGACGATTCGAGCGATCAGAATGACGATGATGGTGATGACGACAACAACACCGACAACGATAGCTCGGATGACAATACCGACGACAATAATTCCGGTGATCAGGACGATTCGACCGATCAGAACGAAGATGAAGACTCAACGGCCGGTGATGATGACCAGGACAGCACCGACACCGACGACGATAGCACGAATGACGATGCGTCGGATGACAGTACCGGCGACGCTGACGGATCGGACGATGACGATGCCAACTAGCAGCCGACCGTGCCGGCTGTTCTAAACAGAGGGCAATCGATGAAAACCGCGATACTGACAGTTGCCGTGGTTCTGGCCATGCCAGCTTTCGCCTTTACTCAGGACATGAACAAGTGCGCCGATGCCGAGGATCTGGCCGCCCCGAACGAGTGCGCCGATGCCGCGTTCAAGCAATCCGACAAGAAGCTCAACGAGCTTTACAAGCAGATCGAAGCCCGCCTGAACGACGATGCGGATACCAAGACGCTTCTTGTTCAAGCACAGCGGGGTTGGGTCAAATTTCGCGACGCGGAGTGCAGTTTCCAGACCGCAGGATCGGTCGAAGGAAGCATGACGCCAATGCTCATCGCGCAGTGCATGGACAGCCTGACGCAATCCCGGGTCAAGGACTTCGAGGGTTACCTGAAGTGCCAGGAAGGCGATCCGAGTTGCCGCGTTCCGGCAGCGAACACATCACCTGCCGTATCCCCTGTGGCCGATGAGAACGGCCGGACCGGCCTTGCCCAGGCTACCGGCCCGATATCCATTCCATTGCAACATGTCAGGGAATACGGACTCGACAGTGATGAAGTCATCTATCACAAACTCGGGATCGTGGTGGGCATCAATGGTGCCACGCCTCGTTTGTACGAATTCGACACCGGGTCGGATGAGTTCAACGCGGAGATCGATTCGAGTGTCCCCGGCATACAGCCGGTGCCCGGCAGCAAGCCTGAAATGTACCCGTATGGAGACGGCACCTATGGAGATTGGGTACAACAGGTCCGTTTCGACAGCCTGTCCTATTACGATCCGGATGATCGCTCAAAGCCTGTCGTAACCCTCGATGGCGACTTCGCCGCTGGTCGGGTGGTGGATTACGTCTACACAAAGGGTTTCGGCGACCTCGAGGATGTGAAATTGACGCAAAAGCCCGTGGGCCACCACGGCGATACGCCGGTCTATGCGGATCTTAATGCGCGCAAGAGCATGCAGAACGGCGAACCCGGTGATTCGACGACGTTTTACGGCGTCTTTGGAGCCGCCGATTTTATCTTTGCGGGAGATCAGACCACTGCCCCCGGCAGTCAAACCCAAAGCGGCTATGTGGTCTCTGCCAATGCAAATCTTGGAAAAAAGAAGACCACACCGGGTTGCGTTCCCTGCCTGGCGCTGAATTTGTCCCCCAGTTTGAGATCCCAGTTTACGGCCCTGATGCCTTGGGGCGAACTGGGTTCTCAGCTTTACGAACATTACCAGAAGAGATTCCCGCAAACAGGCGCGAACGCATCCAATGTGAACGAAGGCTCTTACCGTTATACAATTTCTTTTGACTATATGGGAAAGAAACGTTCGGTTGATTTCAATGGGCCCGTGTTGTTGGATACAGGAACGGCGACTTTTGTCTCCATAACCTCAGAGGGTGTTTTAAATAAGCTTCGATCGAGAGGATTTCAAATCAAGGAATATAGTTCTGATATAATGGACTTAAAGTTCTTTGGATTTGACGATAGCTTTAACAACAAGGAATACAGCGATGTCGTTATCGATCGCCAAAGTGATGAGGTTAACGGCAATGGAATTACTATCGGCTTACCCTTCTTTCAGTCCAATTCCGTAATGTATGATCTGGAAAACAAGACGACCGCATATTCACCCTATTTTGTCAGCGCTGGCAACTTTACGACAGACGCGGGTGCCAAGGATCAAGTTCAGCTGAATCGCGCGACCAGCGATGCTGGAAGCAAGGGATGGCTCGGACTGGCCGGCATCGTCTCCGGCGCCGGCGACTTCACGATCGAGAAGGACGCGGACGTGCGCATGACCGGGGGCAATACCTACACCGGCACAACCCATATCGCGGCCGATGGGTATCTTACCCTGGCCGGGCCGGGCAGCATCGAGCATTCCTCGCGCGTCACGGTCGACGGTGTGCTCAACCTCAATCAAAAAGGAAACCACCTGAAGTCCTGGGGAGTGGCGCACTCCCTCAACGATACGGCCATTCGCAACCTGAACGGCAAAGGCGAGGTCTATCTGGGTGCGGGCAGACTGATCCTGACAGAAGCCAACGGGCAATTTGATGGAACCATAGCGGACTTTGATGACGCCGGCATGAGCGGCGGCCTCGTTGTCGCCGGCGGCAAGCTGACGCTGAGCGGCAAGAACAACTATTCCGGCGTGACGGAAGTCGCGTCAGGGGCGCAGTTGCGCGTGACCGGCTCTTTGGCCGGTGACATTTCAGTCTCGGGATTGCTTGTCGTTGACGGGGAGGTCTCCGGCAAAGTCACGGTCAAGGAAGGCGGCAGGCTGACCGGCTTAGGAAAGCTCGGCAGCGTCACGCTCGCCGATGGTGGCAAAGCCGATCCAATGAAAACCAGATAATAGGAAAGGACAATCGATGAAAACCGCAATACTGACTGCCGCCGTGGTTCTGGCCGTGCCGAATTTCGTACTCGCCCAGGACAAGTGCTACGATGCCGCCAAGGATCAGGCCTCGCTGAATGCGTGCGCCGATGCGGCGTTCAAGAAATCCGACAAGAAGCTCAACGAGCTTTACCAACAGATCGAAGCCCGCCTGAAGGGCGACGCGGATACCAAGAAGCTTCTCGTTCAGGCGCAGCGGGATTGGGACAAATTTCGCGACGCGGAGTGCCGTTTCCAGACCGCGGGAGCGGCCGGAGGAAGCGCAATGCCAATGCTCGCCGCGCAGTGCATGGATAGCCTGGCGCAATCCCGTGTCAAAGCCTTCGAGGGTTACCTGAAATGCGGCAAGCAGGGCGATCCGATGAGTTGTCCCGTTCCGGCCGCGAATTGACACGTCGGTGCCGGGATGAAGACCTTCATCGTATCTGCAGTGCACTTGATAGCTGGGCTGTTGCTGGCGGCAATTGTTCCGGTCGCAAGTGCCGCTGAGATCCCCGAAGGGGATTATTACATCGTCGCGAAGCATTCCTACAAAGCGCTCACCGTCTTTGAAGACAGGCATGGCGAGATCGTGCTTGGTCAGTCCGCTCGCAAACCCAAGGATGGTCCCGCGCAGCTATGGACCATCACCAGGGCGACCGGGGAAACGAACGGCGCAACCTATCAGATCCGGTCTCGACGATACGGAACGTATCTTGCTGGGGGCGACGAAGACGAAAACGGGAATACGAGTGTCGTCCTCAAGGACGAGCAGTCC
Source organism: Mesorhizobium sp. M1399 (assembly GCF_040317735.1). Lineage (NCBI taxonomy): Bacteria > Pseudomonadati > Pseudomonadota > Alphaproteobacteria > Hyphomicrobiales > Phyllobacteriaceae > Mesorhizobium > Mesorhizobium sp. M1399. The sequence goes on along the minus strand of NZ_JAMYKZ010000004.1, from coordinate 403,921 downwards.
GCTGAGGGGCAGGCATGGCGCTTCAAGCCGCATCTGAACAGCTATGGCATCGAGCTGGATGACAGCGGCACGACGCTCAACGTCAGGGCCAATGAACGTGCGGACGACGCTCAGATCATCGTCTATGACGCCAGCTTGGACGATAACGCCCAGTGGTTGCTTTATCCGGCCGGCAATGGCGACCGACCGGCAGCGGCGTCGGCAGCGGTGTCGGAATTCGACAATCTGAACAAGCGCTATCGCCTCGCTCCGATGCCTGCAGCCACACCCGAGGCCAATAGGCTGAGACGCACGAAGCTGATGGACGATCAGCCAAGCGGTGTGTTCGTGAGAAAGGGAGAGGCAGTATCGGTTACGGCCGAAGGCCTGCAGCCTTCCCCCGACGGCTTGATGATCATGATCGGCCCGATGAACAGCTTCTATGACGAAAGACCCCAGGATGACCCGCAATTGGTCATTGCCAAGGAAGGGCGCACCGACTTCACGGCGAAGCGCGACGGGCTGATCCATTTCCGCTACGCCTACAGCGGCTTCAGTGCGGCTCTGCCTCCGATCGACGTGGGCATCGTGCGCGGCGGCAGTTCGATCCCCCTCTACGTCAAGGGAAAAACAAGCTTCGAAGACTGGCGTAAAATGCTCACCGACCTGCCCGGTGCGCCATTCGTCGAGATGATAAGCGAGCGTGTTGCCATTACCGCGACCCGCAAAGTCTATATGAGGGCGCCTCAGGGCGACCCTGCGGAAATTCTCGACACCCTCGAGCAAATTCTAGGCTGGTACGATGCACTATCCGGTCTCGACGGTTCCTCCAAACTTCATCGGGCATCCCGTTTGCGCATGCACTATCAGCAGGACACGGTGACACCGGCGAAGGTCTTCGACGACGGCATATACATGTACGCAGGCAACTATTTTCTGGGTGCCCCCGGCAGCAACATGGGTGATTTGCTGGACGTGAATAAGCTGCGGCAAGCGTGGTCGATCTGGCATGAAACCGGCCATATGTACCAGCAGGAGGATTGGACCTGGGGCGAGATCGTAGAAACTACGGTCAATATCTATTCCCTCAATGCCCAGGCACATTTTGGCCATCCGTCCCGCTTGAAAGAGCGCGATGAGTCTACCGGCAAGACGCCGCTGGATCTGGCGGCGCGATATCTGGCGCGGAAGACGCGCGATTTCGACAATGAAAAACAAATGCGTGCCAGCGCGGATGACGACGATGAGCTTTGGGTGCGGCTGGTCATGTTCGATCAATTGCGCCGGGGTCTCGGCGAGGACTTCTATCCGAAGCTTCACCGATATTACCGCGAGCATCCACTGGACGATGCCAATAAGCAGGATGCGGTCAAGGTACAAACCTTCATCCTGCGTGCCAGTACGGTCGCAAATCAGGACCTGACCCGGTTCTTTTCCGATTGGGGGCTGCACATAGAGCAGGAAACCGCCGACAGATTGAAGCGTTTGAATCCGCCTCCAGCAGATCCTCAACTGTCGCGCGTTGGTCTGAATGTTGTTTCACGGTGAAGCCGGCGGCGAGCGTGATGCGGGAGCCAGACACGAAAGGATGCGGGGGTATCGGCATTGCGTGAGGGGCTAAAGGAGGTGGATTGTGAAACGCTATAGATCACTGCCCGCAGTAACGATTGCAGCATCTGCGCTGTTAGCATGTGCTGTGCCGGCGACAGCCCAGGGCGACCTCGGCTTCGACGTCAACGTCACGCTGTCCAAAAAAGCAGCCGCCAAGCTCGCGACTGAAAAGGAAGGGATCGTTGTCCTCGCCTCCTATTACGGTGACCCGAAGCGGAGTGCCGAGAAGCACGCCAACGAAGTCGGCCAGATCGATCTCACGCCGCAGGACGAAGAGGTCGAGATAGCGGGCACAGCGGGCCACGCCCACATCGGCGGCACAAAGGTCGACACGAAGCGTCTCGACTGGCTTGCCGGCCCTCCCGAGGTCAACGTCAACGTTGCATCCGCACGCAAGAGCAGTCCGGACAATCTGCTCAGCTGCGATTTCATCGACGGTCCACTAAGCGATGTCCAAAGGAAGCCTGTGACGCTTCATTGCGGATTGATCGAAGAAAATGTGGACACGAAGTTGAGGCCATAAGGCCTACAAAATCATGCCGCCTCGTTACCTGCGTCAACGCAGATTATCGGCGGCATGACCTGCTTTACTTAAGGAGGTAAAGGTTCTCATGCGCCCATTATTCGCTACCTGTTTCTGCCTGGCCATCATGTCCTTGCCTGCCGCCGCCTACGCCGAGCGCCGTTGTGGCTGGTACTCCAGCCCGACACCCGGCAACCTCGTCCTGACCGACAGTGACGGGGATTGGTGGATCCAGATGCAGGGGCGACCGGATCCCAAAGGCATCGACAATGTGCCGGCCTTTGACGAGCGGCAATTCGTCGAGACCAATGTGCCTGGTTCCGGCCACGGCTACGGATGCGCGTGCATGACCGTCGTAACCAACGCCAAGCAGCAAAAGATCACCAGAATAATCTCGGGCGAAATCCTTCCGCTCGTGCGCTGTCGCAACGACAGATCGCTGCCTAACCCGGACGGATAATTATTGGATACTTATGGGGTACCATGGGCGACAGCGGACATCGGCTCAAGAAAAAGGCCCGGCAAAACCGGGGCTTTTTCTTGGGGTTTCTGAACCTTATCAAAAGTTCGAAACGGGAATTTGGTGCCCAGAAGAGGACTCGAACCTCCACTCCTTGCGGAACACGGACCTGAACCGTGCGCGTCTACCAATTCCGCCATCTGGGCTGGTGCGCGCTCATTAAGCGGGCAAAGGATGAGTGTCAACGCGCTTTTTTGAAAGCCGCGTTCCTTCTCCGGCTCAATGCTCCAGCACTTCCTTCGACGCTACCGTGGAATCGGCGTTGAGCGTATAGATGATCGGCACACCGGTGCCGAGCTCGAGCTTGACGATCTCCTCGCCCGACTTGCCGTCCAGCGCCATGATCAGCGCGCGCAGCGAATTGCCGTGCGCCGCCACCAGCACGGTGCCGCCGCGCAGCACATGCGGCTGCAGATCGTGCAGGTAATAGGGCCAGACGCGCGCGCCGGTATCCTTCAGGCTTTCCCCGCCGGGCGGCGGCACGTCATAGGAGCGGCGCCAGACATGCACCTGCTCCTCGCCCCATTTCTTGCGCGCATCATCCTTGTTGAGGCCGGAGAGATCGCCATAGTCGCGCTCGTTCAGCGCCTGGTCGCGGATGGTCTCGAGCCCGCTCTGGCCGACAGCGTCTAGAATGTGCTGACAGGTCTTCTGCGCCCGGATCAGCGACGACGTGAAGGCGATGTCGAATTTCATGCCGCGCGCCCTGAGCTTGGCGCCGGCCGCCTTGGCTTCGGTATGGCCTAGTTCGGTCAGGTCGACGTCGCGCCAGCCGGTAAAAAGGTTCTTCAGGTTCCACTCGCTCTGGCCGTGGCGCACGAGCACGAGAGTTCTCGACATATTTGCTCCTTCAAATTTTTATGGATCAACTGGTCAGGCCGAGCACGTCCCGCATCGAATAGAGGCCCGGCTTGCGGCCGCGCGCCCACAGGGCTGCCTTGACTGCGCCGCGGGCAAAGATCGCCCGGTCCTCGGCATGGTGGGCGAGCGTGATGCGCTCGCCGGTACCGGCCAGCACCACACTGTGGTCGCCGACGACCGAGCCGCCGCGCAAGCTGGCGAAACCGATCGAGCCTGCCTTGCGCACGCCGGTATGACCGTCGCGCGACCGCACGCTGTTCCCGTCAAGGTCGATGCCGCGCCCATTAGCGGCGGCTTCGCCGAGCAGCAGCGCCGTTCCCGACGGCGCGTCGACCTTGTGCCGGTGATGCATTTCCAGGATCTCGATGTCGAAATCGTCGGCATCGAGCGCGCGCGCCGCCTGCTCCACCAGCACCGCCAGCAGATTGACGCCGAGGCTCATATTGCCTGACTTGACGATCGTCGCGTGCCGCGCGGCGGCCGCGATCCTGGCGTTGTCTTCGGCCGAACAGCCGGTGGTGCCGATGATGTGGGCGATGCGCGCCTGCGCCGCGTAGCCGGCGAATTCGACGGTCGCTTCCGGGGTGGTGAAATCGAGTACGCCGTCGGCCTTGGCGAAGACCGGCAGCGGATCGTCCCCGATCGCCACGCCGAGCCGGCCGACGCCGGCCAGCTCGCCGGCATCCTTGCCGATATGGGGCGATCCGGCCGGCGCGATGGCGCCGGCGACACGCGCGCCCGGTATGGTGTGGATGGCGCGGATCAGCGCCTGGCCCATGCGGCCGGCAGCGCCGACCACCACCAGGCCCATTTCACTCGCGGTCGGCATGTCACTCATGAATGTCTCCCGACCACCTTTTTCGCGCGGGCATTTTGCGCCGCACTCTGGATTGGCTTGCCGTCATCGACAAGCCCCAGCCCTTTCCTGCCTTGCACCCGGTGAAACCGCGCATAGACGCTGTGCGGGTCGGCCATCAGCGAGGCGTGCGTGCCCTGTTCGACCAGCCGGCCCTGCTCCAGCACGATGATATGGTCGGCATTGACCACCGTCGACAGCCGGTGCGCGATGACAATGGTGGTGCGCCCTTCCATGACATGGGTCAGCGCTTCCTGGACGCGGGCCTCGGCCTCGTTGTCGAGCGCCGAGGTGGCTTCGTCGAGCAGCAGGATCGGCGCCTGCCGAACGATGGCGCGGGCAATCGATACGCGCTGGCGCTGGCCGCCCGACAGCGTCACGCCGTTCTCGCCGACGGGCGTGTCGTAGCCTTGCGGCTGCTGGCGAATGAAATCGTCGGCCGCGGCCTGTTGGGCGGCGCGTTCAATCTCGGCGGCGGTGGCGCTCAGCCTGCCGTAGCGGATGTTGTCGCGGATGGTGCCTTCGAACAGATAAGGCTGCTGCGAAACATAGGCGATCGAGCCGCGCAGCGAATGCTTGGTGACCTTTGAAATGTCCTGGCCATCGATATCGATGCTGCCCGACTCGACGTCGTAGAAGCGCTGCAGCAGCGCAACCAGCGTCGTCTTGCCGGCGCCCGAAGCTCCGACGATGGCAGTCACCTTGCCGGCAGCGGCGACAAAGCTCAGATCCTGCAGGACCGGCGCCTCTTCGACATAGCGGAAGGACACATTGTTGAAGCGCACTTCGCCAGAGGTGAATTTCGCCTCGGCGGCTCCCGGCACGTCACCCTGCTGCGGCTCGAGGTCGAGAAGCTCGTAGATCATGCGCGCATTGACCAGCGACTTTTCCATGCCGACCTGCATACGCGCCAGCCGCCTGGCGGGGTCATAGGCAAGCAGCAGGGCGGTGATGAAGGCAAACACCGCGCCCGGCGGTTGGCCGCCGACAGTCGCCCGGTAGCCGGAATAGGCGATGACGCCGGCGACGGCGAAGCCGGCCAGCATTTCGGAGATCGGCGTCAGCCGTTCCGAGACGCGGGCGATCTTGTTTGCCCGCTGCTCGGCGCCCGCGACGAGGCCGCCGATGCGGCGCGACAGCTCGTCTTCCAGAGTGAAGGCCTTGACGATAGCGATGCCTTGCGTCGCTTCCTGCATCGCGCCGATCAGCCGCGAGTTGATCTGCACCGATTCACGGGTGATGCGACGCACCCGGCGCATCAGATAGGTGACACTGTAGATCAAAGGCGGGCCGATCAGCAGCGACATCGCCGAGAGCATCGGGTCCTGCCAGATCATGACGCCGACCAGCGCGACAAGCGACACGGCATCGCGCGCCAGCGATGTCAGCGTCATCGACAGGAGATCGCGGATGCCGTTGACGTTCTCGTTGATCTGCGCGGCGAGCCGGCCCGAGCGGGTGTCGTTGAAGAAGCTGACGCCGAGCTTCATCAGATGGTCGAAGATGCGGCGCTGATAACGCGCCACCAGATTGTTGCCGATTTTGGCCAGCGTCACTGCCTGGCCGTAGCTGGCCAGCCCGCGCAGCATGAAGGCGGCCAGGATCGACACGCTGATCAGCGCGATAAGATCGCCGCGCTGTTGGTAGAAGATCTGATCGATGACATCCTTCATGATCCAGGCTGTGAAGGCGGTCGTCGCCGCGATCGTCACCAGGCACAGCACGGCAAGAGCATAGTACCAGCGATAGTCGCGGCTGTTCTCGGCGATGATGCGGCGGATCACCGCCACGATCTCGCTGGGACGGACTTTCCCTTTGGTTGGTGCTGGAAGTGTCAAGTTGGAGCGCTTTGTGGTTTCGGTTCGGCCGGGCTGCAATTCGGCAACCTCTTAACGCCCCAATGGCGGCTTGCCTATGGCCGGGGACGGCGAAACTTCGTCGCGGCGCAGCGTGTGTCCTAGACCCGCCAGCGCCGCCCCGCCGTCTGCACGCCGAACAGCGACGGATTTCTGGCATAGGCGACCAGCCCTAAAAGCGCCGCTAGCGGATGGGTGATGACATAGACCGGCATGCTGCGCATCAGGGCGCTATGCGGCGCCTTGTCCTCGAAGGCGGCGCGGAAATTGCCGGTGCGCAGTGCCGGCAGGATTTTTTGCGCGATGCCGCCGGTGAGAAACACGCCGCCGCGGCTCATGAACACCAGAGCGAGATCGCCGGCGGTGCGCCCCAGGCAGGTGACGAAGATCGACAGCGCCTCTTCGGCTACCGGATCGTTCTTTGCCAGCGCCGCGGCGGTGATCTCGGCGGGCGTGGTAAAGGGCGACGGCTTGCCGTCCGCCTTGGCCACCGCCCGGTAGGCATTGACTAGGCCGCGCCCGGACAGGATCTGTTCGCCGGAGATGCGGCCCTCGAGCTTCTCGATATGCGGAAACACCTGGAAATCGCGCGGCGAGCGCGGGCCGATATCCATATGGCCGCCCTCGCCGGGCACCGGTATCCAGTGATGCAGCGCATAGACCAGCCCGGCGACGCCGAGCCCGGTTCCCGGGCCGAGCACCACCCGCCCGGAATTCGGTTCCGGCGCGTCACCGCCGATCTTTTCCATATGCTCTTCGCCGAGCGCGACGACGGCCAGCGCCTGCGCCTCGAAGTCGTTGAGCACCACGACGTCGCTGAGACCGAGACTGGCGAACATCTGTCTCGGCTTGACGATCCATGGGCAATTGGTAAGCGGGATCTCGTCGCTTTCGACAGGACCGGCTACCGCCAGCACAGCTGAATTCGGCCGGACCGACGAGCGGTCGAGCACGGCCGACTGGATCGCCTCGTCGATCGTATTGAAGTTGGCGGTCTGGACGATCGTCGGCTCGCCGGCTTCGGAATTCGCGTCAAGCACGATCGAGAAGCGCGCATTGGTGCCGCCTATGTCGCCGATCAGAATCGGAAACCGCAACAGAGTGTCGTCGTCGCTTACGCCTGGCATGCTCTCGTCCGTTCCCGACGCGTATCGCCGTTCTCTCGTTGACTAGCGCATGACCGCAAAAAGGGAAATCGGTTTTCGAAGTGGAGATGCACGGATGCAGACAGCGAACACGCTGCCCGCATCAGTGCCCCGGTCGTGGCCGCGGCAGCGGAATGCGGATCTCGGGGGTCGCCACAAAGGCGTTCGCCGAGGCCGGAAGCGCTGCCGCGCCGGCTGCGACCGTCGGCGGCGGCGAAGGCTCTGCCGCGGGAGCGGGTACGGCCGCGATCGGCACGCCGTCGCCATAATAGGTGACTGCTTCCGCCGAGGCCGGAGCCGGCGCGTCGAGCACGAACTGGCATTGCCTGGGCAGGTTCGCCATCGTCATCACGTCGCGTGCCTTCGGCTTGTCCGGATTCTTGTTGGGGCGCCACGGCTCCTCGGTGAACCACCAGGCCAGCGCCTGGTCGCAGCCATCGCCTGGCGCCGTCGCTTCCTGCGCCTTGCAGTCGGGTGACCCAGGCTGGCAGCCGATACGAATGTGGAAGTGGTAATCGTGGCCCCAGAACGGCCTGACCTTGCGCAACCAGCTGCGGTCGCCTTTGACCGTGTCGCAGAGCTTCTTCTTGATCCCTGGATTGACCAGGATGCGCTCGACTTCGGGATAGCTCGCGGCGCGCCTCAACAGCCGCGTGTGCATCGGCGTCCACAGGCCATCCTTTACCAGATGGGTCTTTTCATCGACCATCAAGGTAGCGCTGATGTTTTCGCGCTCTTCGGTCGAAAGCTTGCGGTCGGGCATCGGCGTTAGCCAGATGTCGGCGTCGAGGCCGATCTGGTGCGAGGCATGGCCGCTCAGCATCGGCCCGCCGCGCGGTTGCGAGATGTCGCCGATCAACAGGCCGGGCCAGCCGTCGGCCGCGGCATCGCGCGATAGTTTCTCGATCATCGCGATCATCGCCGGATGGCCCCAACGGCGGTTGCGCGACGGTCGCATCACCTCCCAGTGCCGGCCGTCCATGGGCAGCGCGACGCCGCCGGAAAAACAGCCTTTGGAATAAAAGCCGATCGATTGCGCTGCTGCGAGTGCCGGCAGCTTTTTGGCGCCGAACAGCTCTTTTGCCCGTTGCTCGGCGCTCGCCGTTTGCGCGGCAAGCGTTAGGCCGGCGACGGCCAGTGCTGCCGTCAGCAGCAGTGTTTTTCCCGGCAAGGCTCGCTTTAACGTCTTCCCCAAGCTGGACCCCTCCGCGATTTGAACCGCATCATACCACGCCCCGCGCAACGTATCGATCACGACCGTTTCATCGGACTGCGCGCCTCGCCGTCGCGCCAGTCGCCGCTCGCCCACATGGCGTCGAGAGCCGAGCGGTAGTCGGGGAAGCGAAAGCCATAGCCGGCCGCCTTGATCGCCGCGTTGGCGACACGCTTGTTCTCGCCATAGAAGGACCGCGCCATGGGCGAAAGTTGGGCGGTCTCGAACGGAATTTCGGGCGGCGGCTCGATGCCCATCAACCTGGCGGCATAGGCGACGACGTCCTGCGGCGGCGCCGGCAGGTCGTCGGTGACGTTGAAGATGCCGCCGCGATCGCCTTCGGCTAGATGCCAGAGAGCGCCGGCAATATCGTCGCAATGGATGCGGTTGAACACCTGGCCCGGCTTGACCAGTCGCCGGGCGGTGCCGTTTTCGAGATTGACCAGGGCGTTGCGGCCCGGCCCATAAATGCCGGAAAGCCGCAGGATCGCCACCGGCCGGTGGATGTCGTGGCCCAGTTGCAGCCAATCCTGCTCGGCTGCGACACGCATCACCGACCGCTTCGACAACGGCCGGCATTCGGCGGCCTCGTCCACCCAGTTGCCGCCATGGTCGCCATAGACGCCGACGGTGGAGAGATAGGCGATCCATTCGAGCTCCGGCATGTTGGCCACGATCACCTCGCGTGCCGCGCCCAGCACCGGGTCGCCGGCCTCGTCCGGCGCGACCGAGACGACGAGATGGGTTGTCTTCCCAAGCGCATCGCCGATTTCGGAAGTCAGCGTGCCATCGAAACGCAGCGGCACGATACCGGCTTGCCGCAGCGCCGCGAATTTTTCCAGCGACCGTGTTGTACCGAAGATCGTTGTGTCGGCATCCCTGTTGGCGCCGGCGAAGGCCCTGCCCGAATAACCGGCGCCGAAGATGAAAATCTGCTTTTTTGTCATGTATGGGCCTCGATCGGCTTTGGCAGGGCCAGAAGCCATTCGCCTCTTACCGCCTCGTCACCTTCTACTTGCAAAGCGGCTGCGGCACGTTCGGCAAATTCCTGACCCGGCACTAGCCGCGACAGCGCCCATACCGCGGCGCCGCGAACCAGCGGCGAGGCATCGTCGAGCAGCGCGCGGACGGCGCCGGCCAGCGACAAGTCCTGGGAATTGCCGGCCGCGATCAGCACGTTGCGGATAAAACGGTCGCGGCCGATGCGCTTGACCGGCGAGCCCGAAAAAAGCGCGCGGAAGGCAGCGTCGTTCAGGCAAAGCAGCTCGGCGAGCGGCGGTTCGCGCAAGTCCGCGCGGGCGGCAAGCTTAGCCTCGGAGGCAGCTTGGGCGAACTTGTTCCACGGACAGGCGGCCAGGCAGTCGTCGCAGCCATAGATGCGATTGCCGATCTTTTCCCGGAACTCATGTGGGATCGGTCCTTTGTTCTCGATGGTGAGGTATGAAATGCAGCGCCGCGCATCGAGCCGGTAAGGCGCCGGAAAGGCGTCCGTCGGGCAGGCGTCGAGACAGGCGCGGCAGGAGCCGCAATGATCGTCCTCAGGCGCGCCCGGCACCAGCTCGGCCGTCGTGAAGATGGTGCCGAGGAACAGCCAGGAACCATGGGCGCGGCTGACCAGGTTGGTGTGCTTGCCTTGCCAACCGAGGCCGGCCGCCTCGGCCAGCGGCTTTTCCATCACCGGCGCGGTGTCGACAAACACTTTGACGTCGCCGCCGGCGCGCGCAACAAGCTTGCCGGCGATCGCCTTCAGCCGGCCTTTCATGACGTCATGATAATCGCGGTTCTGCGCATAGGCGGAGATCGCGCCGCGATCGCGTTTTGCCAGGATGTCGCGCGGGTCGCGGTCGGGGCCGTAATTCATCGCCAGCACGATGATCGAGCGGACCTCTGGCCAGAGCGCCGCTGGTTTGCCTCGCCGCTCGAGCGTTTCGGCAATCCAGCCCATCGAGCCGTGAAAGCCGTCGGCAACGAATTCGGCCAGCCGTTCCGGCGCCCGCGGAATCGCATCGGGCGTTGTGACGGCGACGGCGTCAAAGCCGGCGTTCCGCGCCTCGCGGTCGATCAGCGCGCGCAGCTTTGCCGTATCAGAAATCGAGGTCCGCATAATGTGACACCGGCGACAGGCCACGCACCCGGTCGGACAGAAGCGGCCGGAACGAAGGCCGTGATTTCACCCTTGTATACCATTCGCGCGCGGCGCTGTGTTCGCGCCAGTCGATCTCGCCGAGATAGTCGAGCACCGACAGTGCCGCCGCCGCCGCGAGATCGGCATAGGTGACCTTGTTGCCGGCCAGCCAATGACGGGTGCCGGCCAGCCAGTTGGTGTATTTCATGTGCTGGCGGATATTGGCGCGGGCGGCGCGGATCGCCGCCGAATCGGGCGAGCCGCCGCCCGCTGTTTCCGGCATGACCGGCTTCAGAACGCGCTCGCGCACCAGATGCCGGGTAACCTCGCTTTCCGCCTTGTTGAGGTACCAGTCGGTCAGCCGGCGGATTTCGGCGCGTTCCATCGGGTCTTCGGCGAATAGCCGCTTGTCGCGCTTGAGTACGCCGCGCGTCTCGTCGAGATATTCGGCAATGACCACTGCGCCAACAATCGGCACGTCGCCCTCGGCAAGCAGGATCGGCAGCGTGCCGGCCGGGTTCAGCGCCAGGAACTCCTTGCGCCGCGTCCACGGCTTCTCTTCGATCAGTGCCAGTTCCTCGCCATACTCGCCAAAGGCGAGGCGGACGAAGCGGCAGCTGGCGAACATCGGATGGTGGAAAAGCGTTAGCATGGTCCCGCGATAATAGAGCGCACTGGCAAATCGCCGGCTGCGCCGGTAAGTCTTGGCCGCCCGATTCAGGGGCTGTCAGGGTGCTGCGACCTATAGGGGGAGTTCCGCGCCGTGACAAGCAAGCCGTTTTCTCAAGCCCTCCCTCCAACGCCGAGGTTGCCATGGAAAGCCAGACCGTCGTCGAAGCACTGCTGCTCGGCATGCTCGAGGGCCTGACCGAGTTTATTCCGGTGTCTTCGACCGGTCATATCCTGCTCGCCGGCCATTTCCTCGGCTTTCATTCGACCGGCAAGGCCTTCGAGATCCTGATCCAGCTCGGCGCCATATTGGCGATCCTCAGCGTCTATTTCCACCGGCTCTGGAAGATGCTGCTCGAACTGCCATACGATCGGCTGACGCGGCATTTCGTCCTTGGCATTCTCATCGCGTTCCTGCCGGCGGCCGTAGTCGGCGCGCTGGCGCATGATTTCATCAAGACGGTGCTGTTCGAATCGCCGCGGCTGATCTGCATCATGCTGATCATCGGCGGCGTCATCCTGCTGCTGGTCGATCGCATGAAGCCGAAGCCATATTACCACGATGTCGAGCGGTTCCCGACCAGGCTCTATCTGCAGATCGGGCTGTTCCAGTGCTTGTCGCTGATCCCCGGCACATCGCGCTCGGGTTCGACCATCGTCGGCGCGCTGCTGCTCGGGGTCGACAAACGGGCGGCGGCGGAATTCTCCTTCTTCCTTGCCATCCCGACCATGGTCGGCGCCTTCGCCTTCGACCTGTTCAAGAACCGCAATGTGCTGAGCAGTGCCGACCTGCCTATCATCGCCGTCGGCTTCGTCGCCGCCTTCGTCACCGCGCTAATCGTCGTGCGCTTCCTGCTCGACTATGTCTCGCGCCATGGCTATGCGCTGTTCGGCTGGTGGCGGCTGGTCGTGGGCATCGTCGGCCTGGCGGGGCTGGCAATCTGGGGGTGAGCCGGCGCGGATAGCGCAATCCCAGCCGGAACTCTGTTCTTGCCCGAAGCCGAGCCATACGATCTTGTGGACGTATGGTTGGCAGGGGGAATGCATGAGCGAAGTTCTTGACGCCCTCGTTATTGGCGCCGGTCCGGCGGGGCTCGGCGTCAGCTACTTCTTGAAACGGCAGGGCCGCGACCACCGTGTGCTCGATCGAGGCCGGATCGGCGAAACGTGGCGAACGCAGCGATGGAATTCGTTTCGACTGAATTCGCCGACCATTCGCTCCATCTTACCCGGTGATTCCTACGAGGGGCCGGAGCCCTGGGGCGCGATAACCCACCATGAATTTGTCGCGTATCTCGAAGGCTATGCCGAGCGGCACCGCCTGCCGGTAAGCACCCAAACTCCGGTTCAAGAGCTGACGAGAGACGATGGGATCTTTCGCGTCACTACGGCGGCTCGTGGCGTGCTTCTGGCGCGCAATGTGGTGATCGCCACCGGCGACCAGAACCGACAGGTCCGGCCACCAGGGTCGGCGGACTTGCCGGCGGCAGTTCGCCAAGTCGATTCTTCGGCTTATCGCAACCCGGCCGAGTTCGAGAATGGCGCGGTGCTGGTGGTCGGCAGCGGCCAGTCGGGCGGCCAGATCGCCGAGGATCTGGCGGTGGCCGGACGTGCGGTCTTTTTGGCGACCAGCCGCAACGGCCGTTGGGTGCGGCGCTACCGCGGGGGCAACATACTTAAATGGCTGACGCTGTCCGGTTTTCTCGACGTTCCGCGCAAGGAACTCGTCCTCCCCTCCGGCAAGCTGCAGGCCCGCGCGCTGGTCGGCGCGACCCATACAATCAGCCTGCAATCGCTGGGTGCACAGGGCGTGGTGCTGCTCGGCCGCTTCAGGGGCGTGGAGAATGGCAGCCTCGTCTTCGGCGACGAACTCGACGACCATATGCGATTTGCCGACGAGGTTTCGGCGAATGCCAAGCGCCTGGTCGACGAGTACATTGAGCGCGCCGGCCTCGATGCGCCCCTGGCCGAGGATGATCCAGCCGAGACGGTTGCCCCGCGCTTGCCCGATCCTCCGATCCGCTCCCTCGACTGGACGGCGAGCGGCATCAGATCAGTGATCTGGTGCACGGGTTTCACCGGCGATTTCTCATGGGTCCGGCTTCCTGGCGCGCTCGATGCGGCCGGCCAGCCCGTCCACGAGGATGGCGTCGGCGCTGTTCCAGGTCTCTTTTTCGCCGGCCTCGATTTCGGGTCGACACGGAAATCGGGCACCATACCGGCCATTCCAGAGGAGGTGGCTGGCATTGTGGAGCGACTTGTCCAGGTGCGGCGGCCTTGACCTCGGCGCGTCTGGACCTCGGCTGGTCGTCGTCGGGCTGACAGCACTGGCCATATGGGGATGAGCCGGCGCAGTCATTCGGAATGGTCGCCCTGGAGACGCCAAAGGAGGTGCATCAAGGCGCGCGATCGGTCAGCGCGCTCGCACCTTCCTCAGCGGCGCAATGTGCGCAGCAGTAGATGATGTCATCCTGTTCGACGCCATGTCCGATGATCCGGCATCCGCAATGCGGACACGTCGGAGCAAGTTTCTGGACCGCGCATTCGAAGCTGTCGAATGTGTAGGTCTCCTCGGCCATCGTCACTTTGAAAGCCTTGTCGTAGTCATTCCCGCATTGATCGCATCTGGCCATGGTTCTTTTCCTTCTTTCATTGGCTTCAAGCTCGACCAACCTGTCGCGCGGCGATAGGTTCCCGCCAGGATCAGAGGGCCGTCCTAAGGCGGAGACGAGCGCGAGCCTACGCCACGGCGCTGTTCGATCACGCGGATCACCTCGTCGATATCCCGCGGCTCGATGTCGAGTTCCTTCAGGCCCGGCGCGTCGATTGCTGCCACATTATCCTGACGCATAAGATCGATCTGGTTGCGCGTTATGGGGGCAGCCGGGAGGAGTTCCGCGACGCCAGCCAAGGCGTTCCATACAGCAAACGGCACCGGCATCAGCTTTACGTGCGTATCGAGCTGTCGGGCGATCTCCCGAAGCAATTCCTTATAGGTATAGATACGCGGGCCCCCGAATTCGAATATGGATGAACCCTTGTGGCTTCGCCCGTCGATCAGCCGGCTCACTGCTTCCGCGACGTCGGCCACATAGACCGGCTGAAGCCGTGTGCCACCATCGCCGAACAGCGGATAGACCGGCAGGAGGCGTATCAGCCTCACAATGGTCGTGAGGAAAGCGTCGTCAGGTCCTGTCATGACGGCGGGACGCACAATGAAAGCGCCGGGAAATGCGTTTCCCACGGCAACTTCTCCGCGCCCACGTGCCCTTATATAATTCGAATCCGATTGAGGATCGGAGCCGATCCCTGAAATCTGGACGAACTGATCGATCTCGACCTTGCGCGACACGGCAGCGAGATCGGCCGCGGCTTTCACATGGACGCGTTCAAAGGTCTGGACGCCCTGCTCGACGTAAAGACTGATAGCATTCACGACCGCCTGTGATCCGGTAATGGCCGACCCAATCGAGGACGCATCCAATATATCCGCCTCGACTGCTTCGGGCATCCTTGTAATCGAGGAAAAGACCAGGGCCACGCGAGCCGGATGGCGAGATGCGGCGCGCACCGTGAAACCCCTTTCCAGGAGCCGCGTCACGATCCTGCGCCCGAGAAAGCCAGTTCCGCCGAACACGGTGACGATCCGTTCCTGGTTGAGATCGTCAGGATCCATTTGCCTCGCCATCCCTTGTCCTCGCACGCCTGCCACGAGGACTGCCCTGATCGGCATTTGAACCAGCCCGTCGAACATCAGGACGGTTGGAGAACAACGCAGGAACGCTTTTGTTCCAGTCAGTGCTGGGCGGAGACCAGGTCGACAAACCGATCGATTGAGCGAATCCAGGTGAGCGTCGGCACATGATCCAGGCGGCAAATGGCGCTACTTGCTTGTTCCCATCGACGAGACGACAGGCAATCGAATCTGAACCGGAGATCGCGGCAAAACCGACCCCACTTCGGGAATGACCTAGTTCCCCCCGTAAAAAACGTTCTCGACATGCACCGGCCAGCGCCACGGCAATACCGCCACCATGTCGAAGCGCACCGATAATTTTCCGTAGCCGGATTGGCGCGACAGCCAGAAATCGGCCGCGCCTTCGATGCGGCGCTCCGATTCGCGGCCGACGGCCTCCATCGCCTCGATCAGCGTACGGCGTGCCTTGACCTCGACGATCAGCACCAAATCGCCACGCCGCGCGATCAGGTCGATCTCGCCAAACCTGGTACGGTGGCGGCGGGCAAGAATCCGGTAGCCCTTCAGCATCAGCGCCGCCGCCGCCAGCCATTCACCGTGATGGCCGCGCCGGTAGGCCTTTTGCCGGCTGGCGCTCCGCCGTTCAGCCATCGCGGTCTCCGCCGGCCCCGTCTCTTCCGGCATTCCTGAGGTCGAGCAGCCGTCGGTAGAGCGTCTGTTTTTGGCCACCCGTCATCTTGGCGGCTTCCGCCGCCGCCTTGGAGGCCGGCATCTCGGCCGCCAGCGAAAGCAGCAGCCGGTCGATGTCTTCAGGCTCATCAGCGACCGCATCGGCCGGGCCGACGCAGATGACGATTTCGCCCTTAGGCGTATCGGCTGCCGCGTAATGGCCGGCGAGTGACTGCAGGGTGCCGGTCCGCATCTCCTCGAAAGTCTTGGTCAACTCGCGGCCGATCGCCGCCTTGCGGGCGCCGCCCAGCACCTCGACCATGGCACTGAGCGTCTCGGCCAGCCGGCGCGGCGATTCGAAGAAGATCAACGTTGCCGGCACCGCCTTCAGCGCTTCCAGCCGCGTCAGCCGCTGGCCGGTCTTCACCGGCAGGAAGCCGGCAAACAGAAAGGCGTCCGAAGGCAGGCCGGATGCCGTCAGAGCGGCAAGTGGCGCCGACGGTCCGGGGATCGGCACGACACGAATGCCGCGTTCCAGCGCCTCGCCAACCAGCCGGTAGCCGGGATCGGAGATGAGCGGTGTGCCGGCATCAGAGATCAGCGCTACGCTCTGCCCGGCCAGCAGTGCCGCGATCAGCTTCGGCCCGGCCTCGGCGGCATTGTGCTCGTGATAGGCGGTGGTGCGGCGGCGGATGCCGTAGCGGTCGAGCAGGACGCGCGAAACACGCGTGTCCTCGCAGGCGACGATATCTGCGGCGGCGAGCGTTTCCAGCGCGCGCAGCGTGATGTCGGCGAGATTGCCGATCGGCGTAGCCACCAGATAGAGCGCCGGCTCGAGCGGCCGGGCGGCGATCTCGGTCTGCCCGACCACATAACTGCGTTTGGCCAATTCGCCGGTCACCTGCACAACTCCGTTCGACCCTGTTTGGCACGGCTCACGCCTGGTTGCAAAAGCCTGGGTTGCAAACGCCCGGTTCCAAACGGGGTCCCGACGTGAACCGGCCGCCATGCCTTTGCCATAGTAGGGAACGAAACCGTTGCCGGCGAATTTTAACCCTGATCTCGGGAGGAGCAGGATGGACAGCCTGACGATACAGGACGTTTTCGAACCCTATTATGCCGGCCGCAAGCGCTTCGCCGCGCCAGGCGACAAGAGCCTGCGTGGCAACGCGGATGGCGAGGCCAGGAAACCGCTCGCACGCCAGCCATTGGCAGAGAGCAAGCCCGTAACCGAAACCGACAGCACGACGGAGCACTGACCGGACGATGCCCAATCGCTTCGATATTTTCATCACCCGTCTCGAAACAAAAAGCGCCCGCGATGGCGCAGCATCACATCCCACAGGCGACCAGCATTCTGCCCCGCGCGACAAGAGCGAGATCAAGCAGACCCGCTCCGGAGAAGCGCATGCCGAGAAGGACCGCGGCAAGCGTCGTTTCAAGCACGACGCTTGATCCTCTTTTCGTCATCCTGGGACGGAGCAAGGAGCGCAGCGACGCGGCGCAGACACCCGGATCCATGCCGTAATATTCAAGCGTTTCGACAGTTCAGAATTATTCTACCGCAGCATTCTTCGACAAGGGTAGCGGCATGGATCCTCGGGTCAAGCCCGAGGATGACGAAGGCGCAGTAGCGCGACAGCCTTCAGAGATATCGCGATACCTTCACCGCCAGCAACCGGACCAGTTCCGGGTCCATGAATTCATAGTCGTCGGGAATATCGAGGCAGATCACCCGAGCCTTCCTTAGACTGGCCCTGAATTTCTGCTGCAGTTTGCCGCGGTGCGCCTTTTCCATCACGAAGATGATATCGGCCCAGGCGACAAGTTCGTGCGTCAACGGAGTGTCGGCATCGTGATTGGTGCCGGCCGAAGCGACCTCGATGTCCCTGCGACCGGAAAACACCTGCTCCGCCGTCGGGCTGCGCAAGCGATTCTGGCTGCAGACGAAGAGAACGTTCTTCACCGGTACTATCTGGCCAGATCCGCCACGACGGCATCGAGCACGATCATGCCGGCCGGCGTGGCGCGCAGGCGGGCATTGCCGATCGGCGCCACCAGGCCTTCGTCCTGCAGCACCGACAGCCGTGCCGTCGACAGGCCGCGCCCGGAAAACGCCTCGTAGCGGGAAAGGTCGATGCCTTCCGCCAGCCTCAGCCCCATCAGCAGGAACTCGTCGGCTTCTTCCGATCGCGTTAGGATCTCGCCGCCGGTGACGCCATGGCCCTTGGCCTCGACCAGATTGGCCCAGGTCTCCGGCATTTTCTCGGCGATTGTCACCACGCGCCGCCCGCTCTCGACGAAACGGCCATGCGCGCCGGGACCGACGCCGACATATTCGCCATAGCGCCAGTAGGTGAGATTGTGCCGGCTTTCAGCGCCGGGCCTGGCGTGGTTGGAAATCTCGTAGGCCGGCAGTCCGTGCGCGGCGGTGATCTCCTGCGTCAACGCATAGAGATCGGCGGCAACATCGTTGTCTGGAATGATGAATTTCCTTGCTGCATGCAGTGCATGGAACGGCGTGCCTTCCTCGATGGTCAGCTGGTACAGCGACAGATGGTCGGCGGCGTGGCCGATCGCCTGCTCGAGTTCCGTCTGCCACGCTTCAGGCGTCTGGTCCGGCCGCGCGTAGATCAGGTCGAAGGACAACCGTGGGAAAATCTCGCGCGCCAGGCCGATCGCATGCAGGGCCTCATCGACATTGTGCAAACGGCCGAGAAAGCGCAGATCCTTGTCGTTCAGCGCCTGCACGCCAAGCGACACCCGGTTGACGCCCGCCGCGCGATAGCCGCGAAAGCGCTCGGCCTCGACCGAGGAAGGATTGGCCTCCAGCGTCACCTCGATGCCATCTGGTACCGTCCAGTTCTTCGCCACGGCATCCAGCACCGCCGCCACGGTCTGCGGCTTCATCAGCGACGGCGTACCGCCACCGAGAAAGATGCTTGTCACCTCGCGCGGCCCGGTGCGGCCGCGCATGGTCGCCAACTCGGCCTCGAAGGCGCGCGCAAAACGCTCCTGGTCGACCGGCTGGTGGCGGACATGGCTGTTGAAGTCGCAATAGGGGCACTTGGCCGCGCAGAACGGCCAGTGGATGTAGACGCCAAAACCCGGGCTGCGGTCGAGCAGCATGGTCATGCCGCGGCCAATCGGGCTTGCGCGAATTTCTGGAAGGCGCGGGCGCGGTGCGACAATGCTGTCGGCTGGCCCGGCTTCCAGCCATGTTTTTCCTCAGCGGTCATCTCGCCGAAGGTTTTTTCGAACCCGTTGGGCAAGAACACCGGGTCGTAGCCGAAGCCGAGTTCGCCGCGCGGCGGCCATACCAGCGTACCTTCGACCTCGCCGCGAAAATATTCAGCCTGGCCGTCGGGAAAGGCTAGGCAGATGACCGCGACAAAGCGGCCCTTGCGCTGAGCAGGCGCGATCGCGCCAACTTCCTGCAAGGCCACTTCCGTGCGCTGCATGGCCATGCCGAAGTCGCGGGGGCCGTCCGGCGTCTCGGCCCAGTTGGCAGTGTAGACGCCGGGTGCGCCGTCGAGCGCATCGACACATAGGCCGGAATCGTCCGACAGCGCCGGCAATCCAGTGGCCTTGGCAGCGGCCAAGGCTTTTATGAGCGCGTTCTCCTCGAAAGTGGTGCCGGTCTCGTCCGGTTCCGGCAAGCCGTATTCCTTGGCGGACCTCGCTTCTATGCCGAACGGCGCCATCAGATCGGCGAATTCGCGCAATTTGCCGGCATTGTGGCTTGCGACGACGATCTTATGCCCATCAAGCGAATGAACAATTGGCGAATGAACAGTCTGCGAATGCATCAGATGCCCCAGATTCTTGGCTCGGCGAATTCGATCGAATTGCCCGAGGGGTCGCGAATATAGATCGAGCGGCCGCCTTGCGGCCACTCGAACTCGCTTTCGATGGCGATGCTCTTTGCTTCCAGGTGCGCTTTCCAGCGCACGATCTCGTCGGCGCTTGCGGCGAAACAGAGATGGCCCTCGCCGACGGCGCCATGCGGCGGCACTGGCAGCCTGGCGTCGGCCGGCGGCGGCACTTTCGTCGCCTCGGCATTGAAGATAAGCAGCACGCCGTCGCCGCAGCGGAAGAAGAGATGCCTGCCCTCGACCTTGCCGAGCGGATCGAGCCCGAGGACGCCCGAATAGAACCGTTCCGCGGCAGCGAGATCCGTCACGTAGAGTGCTGATTCCAGGATTGCGGAAGGAGTCACAGGATCGTCACCCTCATCGTCATAACCTGAAGATCAGTCCACCGCCATCTGCTGCAGGCTGACCAGGCGCTGAATGCCTTTCTTGGCCAGCCCCATCAAGGCCGCGAACTGCTCTTCCGAGAACGGTTCGCCCTCGGCCGTGCCCTGGATCTCGACGATGCCGCCCTTGCCGGTCATGACGAAATTGGCGTCGGTTCCGGCCGAGGAATCCTCGATATAGTCAAGGTCGATGACCGGCTGACCATCATGGATGCCGCAGGAGATCGCCGCAACGTGATCCTTCAGCACCTTGCCCAGGCTCGCTATTTGGCGGGCTTCCATCCAGCGCAGGCAATCGTAAAGCGCCACCCAGCCGCCGGTGATCGAAGCGGTGCGCGTGCCGCCATCGGCCTGGATCACATCACAGTCGACGGTGATCTGCTGCTCGCCGAGCGCCTGCAGATCGACCACGGCGCGCAGGGAGCGGCCGATCAGCCGCTGGATCTCCAGCGTGCGGCCGCCTTGTTTGCCGGCCGAAGCCTCGCGGCGCATGCGCTCGCCGGTCGAACGCGGCAGCATGCCGTATTCCGCCGTCACCCAGCCCTTACCGGAGTTGCGCATCCAACCCGGCACCTTTTCCTCCAGGCTGGCCGTGCACAGCACATGCGTGTCGCCGAACTTCACCAGGCACGAGCCTTCCGCATGCTTGGAGACGCCGCGCTCGAAGGAGATGGGGCGCATTTCGTCGAACTGGCGTTTGGAAGGGCGCATTCAGGCTTCTTTCTTTCTTCGGGATCTTGGCCGGCTTGTAGCCGCACGGGGCGTGAGGCGCAAAGGAAAATGGACCGGTTGCGCCGACGCCGCGGAAGTCTATATCTTCGGGCCGGAGGTTTTTGGCTCGAAATGACCAAGGCAGTCGATCCCGGTTCGCAATCGCACGTGCTCCCGTCGCACGCGCTGCAATCGCCCGCGCTTCAATCGCTCGACATGCGTTCGCGCGACATCTTCCGGCGCATCGTCGATTCTTATCTGAGGGATGGCGAGCCGGTCGGCTCGCGCAGCCTGTCGCGCATCCTGCCGTCGTCGCTATCGCCGGCCACCATCCGCAACGTGATGAGCGACCTCGAGCATCTCGGCCTGATCTATGCGCCGCATATTTCGGCCGGCCGTCTGCCGACCCAGGCTGGCCTGCGCTTCTTCGTCGATGCGTTCATGGAACTCGGTGACCTCTCCGACGAGGAGCGCCGCACCATCGAGGCGCAGGTGCGCGCCTCCGGCTCGGGCGCGACGCTGGAGCATATGCTGACCGAGGCCAGCCAGATGCTGTCCGGCATGTCGCGCGGCGCCGGCCTTGTGCTCGCCGCCAAGAACGAGGGGGCGCTGAAGCACATCGAATTCATCCAGCTCGAGCCGACCAAGGCGTTGGCCGTGCTGGTCTCGCAGAACGGCGACGTCGAAAATCGCGTCGTCGATCTGCCCGCCGGCATCACCGTCTCGCAATTGCACGAAGCCTCCAATTTCCTCAACGCCCATATTCGCGGCCGCACCCTGGCCGAAGCGCGGGTCGAGATCGCCCGCATCAAGGAAGAGACCAGGGCAGCCCTCGATACGCTTTCACAGGATCTGGTCGAGAAGGGCCTGGCGGTCTGGGCAGGCGCCGAAAGCGGGGTGCCTGGGCGGCTTATCGTGCGCGGCCGCGCCAATCTCCTGGAAAACGTCACTGCCCAGGCCGACATCGAATTGCTGCGGCATCTCTTCGAGGATCTCGAAACCCAGGACGGACTGATCCAGCTCCTCGACCTCGCCGAGGAGGGCCCGGGCGTGCGCATCTTCATCGGTTCGGAAAACAAGCTGTTTTCTCTGTCGGGCTCATCACTGGTGGTGGCACCCTATCGCGACAAGGACGCCCGCGTCGTCGGTGCGCTCGGCGTCATCGGGCCGACGCGGCTGAATTATGCGCGCATAGTACCGATGGTCGACTATACCGCGCAGCTGATTTCGCGCATGCTGCGCTAGGAGCCGCCGCGGCCTGCCGCAAGGAGAAAAAGAATGGCGCTGGAATCGTTCAAGGCCCAGATCAGCCTGCTACTCGAAGAAATGATCAACCAGCCAGAGGATCAGCACGAGGTGCAAGAGCAGTTGCGCGAGAAGCTGCAAGAGATGCGGGCCATGGGCTTGCCGCTGCCGGCCGATCTGGTCGCGCTGGAAAAGCGCCTCGACGACGATTTCTACGCCGCCGGCAAGTGAATCGGGGTTCGGCTTCAAATCCTCGTCTGCTGGACGGCCGCTTGGAACGACCAATGCCTCATCCCGTTTGCCCTTTTCGAGGCGAATCCCGGAGGACGTTGATGATCCGATCTGGCGGCTTTGCGGCCATTGCCGCTGCTCTCCTTGTTGCGACACCGGCAGCCGCCCAGCAGGCGGATCAGAAGGTGCTCAAAGGCGAAGCCGCTTTTGGCGATTGGCACGCCGACAGGCCTGGCACCCGCCGCCTGATCGGGCCGCAAGACATGCCGCCAGCCGATCCCGCCCAATCCGCGTCGAACGGCGCCGGCGTGGCGGAACGGCCCGAAAGCGCCAAGCCAGATTTGCCGCCGGGCTTTTCGGCCGAACTGATCGCATCCGGCATCGTCAATCCGCGCGTCGTGCGCGTCGCTCCGAATGGCGACCTGTTCGTTGCCAACAGCCATGCCGACCAGATACGTGTCTATCGTCTCGCCGAGGGCAGCGCCAAGCCCATCGAGAAAGCGATCTTCGCCAAGCGGCTCAGTTATCCCTACGGCATCGCCTTCTATCCGCCAGGAGACAAGCCGCAATGGGTCTATGTCGCAAACAGCGACAGCATCGTCCGCTTTCCTTATCGCGACGGTGACCTGAAGGCATCCGGTAAACCAGAAACCATTGTCGCCAAAATCCCGTCGGGCGGTCACACGACCCGCGACATCGCCTTCTCGCCGGACGGCAAGACGCTTTATCTGTCGGTTGGCTCCGCCTCGAACGTCGCCGAGGACATAGGCAAGGAGCCGGATAGCGGCCTCGACGCCTGGGCCAAATCAAAGCCGCTCGGGGCGGCCTGGGGCTCCGAGGACGGCCGTGCCGATGTGCTCGCCTTCGATCCGGATGGGAAAAATCCCCGAACTGTCGCCACCGGCCTGCGCAACTGTACGGGCATGACCGTGCAGCCCGCCACCGGCGCATTGTGGTGCGTCGTCAATGAGCGCGACGAACTCGGCGACAATGTGCCGTTCGAATTTGCAACTGTAGTCAAGGACGGCGGATTCTATGGTTGGCCTTGGTACTACATCGGCAATCACGAGGATCCGCGCCATCAGGGCGAGCGGCCCGACCTAGCCGGCAAGGCCACTGTCCCGGACGTACTGATGCAGGCGCATTCGGCGCCGATGAATATAGCCTTCTACGACGGCAACAACTTCCCGGCGGATTATCAGGGTGACGCCTTCGTCACCATGCATGGTTCGTGGAATCGTGGCGCCAGGACCGGCTACAAGGTGGTGAGGCTCAAATTCAGGGATGGCAAGCCGACCGGCGAATATGAGGACTTCATGACCGGCTTCGTTATCTCGAACGACGCCGTCTGGGGCCGCCCGGTCGGTGTCGCGATGGCCAAGGACGGCTCGCTGATCGTCACCGAGGACGGCAACGGCACCATCTGGCGCGTTACCTACGAAGACGGCCGCTCTTGAACGGCGGTGTCGCCTGCTGCGCTGGCGCAATCGAATCCGGGCCGAGGGAATTCACCCAACTTCCACATTGTGCGACAAGAGCGAATCATGACGCTCACCGGGTTCCTCGCCTATAGTGCTGCCCTCGGCATCGCCGCAGCCATCCCCGGCCCCGGCGTCACCGCACTCGTTGCGCGTGCGCTGGGTTCCGGCTTCCGCTCGTCGCTGGCCATGTCCTTCGGGCTGATGCTCGGCGACCTGACGTATCTCACGGCCGTGGTGCTCGGCCTCGCTTTCGTCGCACAGACCTTTGGCATGATCTTTCTGATCATCAAATGGCTGGGCGTCGCCTACCTCGCTTTTCTTGGCTGGCGTTTCTGGACGAACGGCATCACGCCCGAGACGGTGGAGGCGAAGAAAGGCAAGGGCGGCTTGGCATCCAGCTTTGTAGCCGGTCTCGCCGTCACGCTCGGCAATCCGAAGACGATGATCTTCTATCTAGCCATCACCCCGACCATCGTCGATCTGAAGACGATCACGCTGGCCGATTACGGCATCCTAGTTGCGCTCACGATCGTCGTCCTGCTTGTGGTGCTGGTGCCTTATCTGGCGCTCGCGGCCAAAGCGCGCTGGTTCCTGAAGTCGCCGCGGGCGCTGAGGGCACTCAACCGCACCGCCGCCGGTTTCATGATCGGGGCGGCGGCAGCTATCGCCGCCCGCCAATAGACCTCTTTCGCCAAGCCGGCCAGGAATTGTCACGCCTTTCCAAGGCGAGGGCATTCGGCACGAACTTCACTCGGATATTTTCGATCGACAGCCTATCTTGCGCGGCGGATGGCTCTATCTTATGCCCGCCCGACTCTTGCCGCTTGACCTCTGGGAGGAAAATCAATGAACAAACCCGCCACCCCCACACACGTGCCCGGCCGCGGCCGCATCTATAATTCGATCACCGAGACGATCGGCGACACGCCGTTGGTGCGGCTCGACAAATTCGCCAGGGAGAAGGGTGTCGTCGCCAATCTGCTGGCCAAGCTCGAATTCTTCAACCCGATCGCTTCGGTCAAGGACCGCATCGGCGTGTCGATGATCGAGGCACTGGAGGCTTCTGGGAGGATTACGCCCGGCAAGACCACGCTTATCGAGCCGACCTCGGGCAATACCGGCATCGCGCTCGCCTTTGCCGCCGCCGCCAAAGGCTACAAGCTGATCCTGACGATGCCGGAAACCATGTCGGTCGAGCGCCGCAAAATGCTGGCGCTGCTCGGCGCCGAGCTGGTGCTGACCGAAGGGCCGAAAGGCATGAAGGGCGCCATCGCCAAGGCCGACGAGCTGGCCGCGACGCTGCCCGATGCCGTCATTCCGCAACAATTCGAGAACCCGGCCAATCCGGAAATCCATCGCCGCACCACAGCCGAGGAAATCTGGAACGACACCCATGGCGAAGTCGATATCTTCGTTGCCGGCATTGGAACCGGCGGCACCATCACCGGCGTCGGCCAGGTGCTGAAGAAGCGCAAGCCCTCGGTGCATGTCGTCGCCGTCGAGCCGGAGGCCTCGCCGGTACTGTCCGGCGGCCAACCCGGCCCGCACAAGATCCAGGGCATTGGCGCCGGCTTCGCACCAAAAATCCTCGACACGACGATCTACGACGAGATCGTCAAGGTCTCGAACGAGGATTCGGTCGCCAATGCACGGCTCGTCGCCCGTCTCGAAGGTGTACCGGTCGGCATCTCGTCGGGTGCCGCCCTGCAGGCGGCGATCGTCGTCGGCTCGCGGCCGGAGAACAAGGGCAAGAACCTCGTCGTCGTCATCCCCTCCTTCGCCGAGCGCTATCTCTCCACGATCCTATTCGAGGGATTGGGTGCTTAGAGTCTGGACAGGAGTTTTGGCCGGTTCGTAGCGATCCTTCGCGCTGCCCCTCCGGCATAAAAAGTTCTGTTTCGACGCTTCGGCGTGGACTGCTGAAAAACCACCTGTGGCGGGCGTCGTTCGCTTGAGCGGCGAGTCACTTCCATATCAAATCGTCGCTGCACCGGCAGGTGGAGGACTTCATGTACAAGCTCTATACGCGTGCCAATACCGGCGGCTTTGTCGTCGAGGCGGCGCTTGCTTTAGCGGGAGTGCCTTTCGACCAGATCGATGTTCCAAAAGGCCGACCCAACCAAGCCTTCCTCGACATCAATCCCTTGAACCAGGTCCCGGTCCTGGTCTTGCCGGACGGGCATTCGATGACCGAGTCGGCGGCAATCTGCATCCTGCTCGCCGAACGCTATCCGGAAGCAGCTCTAGCG
Organism: Mesorhizobium sp. M1399; assembly: GCF_040317735.1. Taxonomy (NCBI): domain Bacteria; kingdom Pseudomonadati; phylum Pseudomonadota; class Alphaproteobacteria; order Hyphomicrobiales; family Phyllobacteriaceae; genus Mesorhizobium; species Mesorhizobium sp. M1399. The sequence continues at coordinate 378,022 of NZ_JAMYKZ010000004.1, read as the reverse complement.
CCGGCAGCGAACACACCTGACCGTGCCGACTTCCTGCGCTGGATGTTTTTCATGTCCTCCGTCATCTATTCGGCTGACCTGCGGTTCTTCTACGCTCATCGCTACACGACAGATCCCGGCGGCGTGGAAGCCGTCAAACAGGCGGCGGTCTCGGAAATGGATCGCGGCTTCGCCATTCTCGATGCCGCCCTCGAAGGCCGCGACTGGCTGGTCGGCGACCGGCTCTCGCTGGCCGACATCTATCTCGTCATGTTGGTGGCTTGGCATCCCGAGGTCGCGAAGATTCCAACCGCTTGGCCGAACATCGAACGCCTGTGGGCCAATTTGCGGGAACATCGGGTGATAAAGAGGCTGAATGCTTCCCACGACATGTGGCCGGCCTAAGCACTCCGCCTTGTCTCAGTGTCTTTCCGCGCGGTCGAGACCTGCCCGTCGTTCCTGCAGGAACCGGCGCACGGCCGGATCGCGTTCGAGGCCGATAGCCCGGTCATAGGCCTCGCTCGCTTGCGGAACTCTGCCGAGTCTTGCCAGCAGGCCCGCTCGGGCGGCCCAGTAAGGTTGATAGTCATACAGCCGCTTGTCGCCGCTGAGTTGATCAAGGGCGCCCAATCCTGCCGAAGCACCTTCGGCCTCGGCAATCGCCACCGCACGGTTGATCGACACCACCGGCGAGCCGGCAATCACCGACAGCGCGTCGTAGAGCTCCTTGATCGCGACCCAGTCGGTGCCGCCGGTCAGCCGCCTTGTCGCATGGGCTGACTGCACGGCGGCCTCGAGCTGGTAGCGGCCGACCACGCCCTTGGCAGCGGCGCGCCCGAGCAGCATCTCCGCTTCGTCGATCATTGTATCGTCCCACAGTGCAAGATCCTGCTCCGCTAGCGGCACATAGTCGCCTGCCGCATTGCGCCGCGCTGCGCGCCGCGCTTCGGCGAACAGCATCAGCGCCAGCAGGCCGAGTGCTTCCGGCTCATCCGGCATCAGCGAGGCGACCAGCCGGCCGAGCCAGATGCCTTCGGTCGCGAGATTGCGCCGCTGCGCTTCGGTGCCGGCGGGGTCGGACCAGCCTTCGGCAAACGCCGCGTAGATCGCTTCCAGAACGGTGCCCAGCCGCTCGCCGAGTTCGGCCCGCTCCGGCACGCGGAACGGAATGCCGGTCTCGCGGATGCGGGCCTTGGCGCGCACCAGGCGCTGGCTCATCGTGGCCGGCGAGACAAGAAAGGCCGAGGCGATGGTCGCTGCGTCGAAGCCCAGAACCGTCTGCAGGATCATCGGCGCGCGGGTACCGGCCTCGATCGCCGGATGAGCGCAAGCAAACATCAGCCTGAGCCGCTCGTCCGGCAGGTCTTCGTCGGCCATGCGTGCCTCCATCTCCTCCGCGATCAGCCTGAGGTGGTCGCGGCCCGCCTCGCTTGTCAGCCGCCGTCTGAGCGCGTCGACGCGGCGCCGGCGCGCCACCGCCAGCAGCCAGGCTTCCGGCTTGTTGGGCACGCCCGCCTGTGGCCAACGCTCGAGCGCCGCTGCAAAGGCATCGGCCAAGGCGTCCTCGGCAGCGGCCACGTCGCGCGTGCGTGCGGCGAGATAGGCGACCAGCTTGCCGTAGCTTTGCCGGGCGGCCGCTTCCGCCGCCGCCCGTGCGGTGTCGGGCAGTTCAGGCATCACATGGTGAGTTCCCAGATCGGCCGCACCTCTACCGTGCCGGTGCTGGCGCCCGGGCAGCGCGCCGCCCAGGCAATAGCCGCGTCGACGTCCTCCGCTTCGATCATATAGAAACCGGCAAGCTGCTCCTTGGTGTCGGCATAGGGGCCGTCGAGCACGTTGGTCTTGCCATTGGCCATCCGCACCGAGGTAGCGGATTGCGTCGGCTTCAGCCGGTCGCCGGCGAGCCAGGCGCCGGATTTCTTCAACGCTTCGGTGTAGGCGACGTACGCGCTCGACATCTGTGTCACCGCATCTGCCGGCGCCGCTGCCATCCCCGCTTCGTTTCCGTAGATCAAAAGCATATATCGCATGGTCTTCTCCCGTTTCTCGAAGGCCGCATCGTTGCGAGCCGGACTTATGTCGCGCGGCCCTGCCGGATTTCGACAGGTGCTGGAAAAATCTTTCTGCCGCGACGCGACCTCGCGCAAGCGCCAACCTGTTGCGGCATTGCTTAGCCGTTCGTCTAATCGCTGCTATTGCGGGTTGGCATTTCCCGCCCGCTGTCTAAACTCGCTTCGCTTCGTGCCGCAGAGGAGGGCACGGCGGCGAGTTTTTCAGGGAGGAAATCGCATGCTCAATTTCAGGACGAAATTTGTTGCAGCCGGCGCGCTGGCGCTGTCGCTTGGCCTTGGCGCGGTATCGGTCAAGGCACAGGAATTCATCAACGTGCTGACCGGCGGCACGTCGGGCGTCTACTATCCGCTCGGCGTCGCGCTATCGGAGATCTATAGCAAGGGCATAGAAGGCGCGCGCACCCAGGTGCAGGCGACGAAAGCGTCGGTCGAAAACCTCAATCTCTTGCAGCAGGGCAAGGGCGAGATCGCTTTCGCGCTTGGCGATTCCGTCAAGCTGGCCGCCGAGGGCAATACCGAAGCCGGCTTCCCAGGCAAGCTCGACAAGCTGCGCGGCATTGCCGCCATCTATCCCAACTACATCCAGATCGTCGCCAGCAAGGAGTCCGGCATCAAGACGCTCGCCGACCTCAAGGGCAAGAGCCTGTCGGTCGGCGCGCCGGCCTCGGGCACCGAGCTCAACGCCCGCACGATCTTCGCCGCTGCCGGGCTGAAATACGAAGACCTCGGGCGGATCGAATATCTGCCCTTCGCCGAATCGGTGGAGCTGATCAAGAACCGCCAGCTCGACGCCACGCTGCAATCGGCTGGCCTGGGCGTTGCCTCGATCCGCGACCTCGCCACCTCGGTCCCGGTCAACATCGTTGCCGTGCCGGCGGAGGACGTCGCCAAGATCGGCTCGCCCTATCTTTCCGTGGTCATCCCGAAAGGCACCTATGAGGGCCAGACCGATGATGTCGCGACCGCCGCCGTCGGTAATTTCCTGATCACCAGCGCCGATGTCTCCGACGAGACCGCCTACCAGATGACCAAGCTGCTGTTCGAGCATCTCGACCAGCTCACCGCTGCCCATGCCGCCGCCAAGGCGATCGACCCGGCCAAGGCGCTCGACGGCATGCCGGTGCCGCTGCATCCAGGCGCCGAGAGGTATTACAAGGAAAAGGGCGCCATCCCTCCCCCTTGAGGGGAGCGTGGCCCGCAGGGCCGGGAGGGGTCCTCGGCGACGCGCTCCATCGTTCAGGCAAAGGTCGAGGCAGTTGAGGTTACCCCACCCGTCCATCCGCCTTCGGCGGCTGTCCACCCTCCCCTCAAGGGAGAGGGACGCCCCCCAGGAACCCCGCCAATGACCGAAACCCCGACCGTTCTTTCCACCACAGCCGAAATCCCTGTCGAAGGCCTGCCACCGGGCTTCGGCGAAGGCATCGCCGGCAAGGCGGCTTTTTTTATCGCCGTCGCCTTCTCCATCTTCCAGATCTACATCGCCGCCTACGGCAGCCTGCCGAGCCAGGTCGTGCGCGCCATGCATGTCGGCTTCCTGCTGCTGCTCGGCTTTGCCCTGATCGCCAATCTGCGTGCCAAAAGCGTCCCGGCGAAAGCAGTCTTCTGGACTCTCGGCGTGCTCGGCTTCGCCACCGGTCTGTACAACTGGGTATTCTATGCCGACCTCATCCGCCGCTCTGGCTTCCTCACCACGCCTGACCTGATCGTCGGCGCGGTGCTGGTCGTGCTGGTCTTCGAGGCGGCGCGGCGGTTGATGGGACTGCCGCTTGCCGTTATTGCGTTCATCTTTCTCGCCTACGCATTTGCCGGCAATCATCTGCCACCGCCTTTCATCCATCGCGGCTATGATTTCGCCCAGCTCGTCGACACCTTCGCCTATGGCACCGAAGGCATCTACGGCACGCCGATCTATGTCTCGGCCGCCTACATCTTCATCTTCGTCGTCTTCGCCGCCTTTCTCGAACGCGCCGGCATGATCGCGCTGTTCAACGATTTTGCACTTGGCCTGGTCGGCTCATGGCGCGGCGGCCCGGCGCAGGTCTGCGTGCTGTCCTCGGCGCTGATGGGCACCATTTCCGGCTCCGGCGTCGCCAACGTGGTGGCCAGCGGCCAGTTCACCATCCCGCTGATGAAGCGCTTCGGCTTCCGCTCGGCCTTCGCCGGAGCCGTCGAGGCGACCTCGTCGATGGGCGGCCAGATCATGCCTCCGGTGATGGGTGCGGTTGCCTTCATCATGGCCGAGACGCTGAACATTCCCTATGCCGCGGTGGTCAAGGCGGCGATCATTCCGGCGCTGCTCTATTTTGGCGCCTGTTTCTGGCAGGTGCATTTGGAGGCCGGCAAGGCCGGCCTGCACGGCATGGCCAAGGCCGACCTGCCCAATCCGTGGGATGCGGTGAGACAACACTGGCCGCTGGTACTGCCGCTCGCAGCACTGATCTATCTGCTGTTTGCCGGCTACACACCGGTCTTCGCCGGCACCATGGGCCTGGCGTTGACCATTGTGCTTATCCTCGGCACGCCGCTGGCGGCATCGATCGGGCCGCTCGCCTTCCGCGTCGTCTTCTGGCTGGCGCTCGGGCTTGCCGCCGCTTCCTTCATGAAGTTCGGCGTCAACATCCTCAGCCTGGTCATCGCCGTGCTGGTCGTCGCCTGCCTCACCTTCAAGGGCGGGCGCGAGACACTGCGCATATGCGTCGATTCCCTTGCCGAGGGAGCAAAGAACGCGCTGCCGGTCGGCATTGCCTGCGCCATCGTCGGCATCGTCATCGGCACGCTGACGCTCACCGGCATCGCCTCGACCTTCATCGGCTGGATCATCTCGATCGGCGAGAACAATCTGTTCCTGTCGCTGCTTTTGACCATGCTCACCTGCCTGGTGCTCGGCATGGGCATCCCGACCATTCCCAATTACATCATCACCTCGTCGCTAGCCGGGCCGGCGCTTCTGTCGCTCGGCGTGCCGCTGGTGGTCAGCCATATGTTCGTCTTCTATTTCGGCATCATGGCTGATCTCACCCCGCCCGTGGCGCTGGCCGCCTTCGCCGCCGCACCCATGGCCAAGGAAAGCGGCCTCAAGATCGGCATCCAGGCCACCAAGCTTGCCATTGCTGGCTTCGTGGTGCCGTTCATGGCGGTCTATACCCCGGCGCTGATGCTGCAGGACCCCGGCCCGATCGCCGCCCAGTTCGGCTATCCCGTCGAGGTCGCCTACATCGTCATCAAAGCCTGCATGGGCATCGTCCTATGGGGCGCCGCCGCCGTCGGCTTTCTCGCCCGGCGCATGGCCTGGTGGGAACGCCTCGTCGCCTTCGCCGCTGGCGTGCTGCTGGTTGCGGCGCTGCCGCTCACCGACGAGGCGGGCTGGGCGCTGTCTCTTGCCTGGATCGGGTGGCACTGCTGGCGCGCGCGGCAGGCGTCACTGGCCAATTCGGCATGAGCCTCTGCATCGTCGCGGCCGGCAAGACGATGACGCTCGCGGTCGCCGCCTTCACGCTCTCCTGGACGCATTCTGTGGAGAAGACCCAGTGGCAGGAAGACTGGAAGGTGCTGCCGTCCGGCCTGCAACTCGTCGAGGCACGAATCAAGGGCTCGGGCGCCGGCATGGAGCCGCCGCAAGGCTCGGCGCTGCGCGACGGCTGGTGGGTCTATGCGCTCCGGGTCGGGCCACAGCGGCGCCTGGTGCTCGCCGCCTCGGGCGCCACGGGTCAAGGCTGGACGCTGTGCACGGCTCAGGACTGCCGCGAATTTGGCAAGGTGGCAGGCGACACGATCTCGCTGGAGCCGTGCGGGTCGGAAGGCTCTAGCCAGCCACGGTAGCGGGCGATCATGCCGGCAAGCGGATGCGAGATATCGACATGGAAGCGGAAGCGGCCATCCTCCACCGTTTCGTAGGAAGTCGAGCGTGGACCGAGCCAGATCGGCAGCGGCAAGCCAAAAAAGCTCCAGCGGCGCAAGACCAGTGCCAGCCGGCCGTCCTCGGCAACCAGTGCCATCGCGAAGGTCAGCGGGCCGAAGCGTTCGCACAGCAGGCGCTGCGATCGACCCCGGCCTGCGAACTGTAGGCTCGAAAAACTGTGCTTGCCGAATGTCCGCGTCCAGGTCTCGCCGCCCTTGTCGGTGTCGAAGCGGACATGAACCGGGATGTCCTCGCTTGCTCCGGGGAAGCCGACCATCCAGGCCATTAGCCGGCCAAGAACATTGTGCCCGCGTTCTACGCTAGCGCGGCCTGCGGCCGTGATCGTACGGTCATGCATTGACCGAATTGCCTCGGGAAGGCCTTGCCAGGCGGCACCGAGCAGCTCGGTATAGAGCGGCTTGTCCTCGTCCGCGGCCCCGTTCCTGAAGCCGGTGTAGATCGTCCGCCCGGCGAACAGGGCCTCATAGTCCCGGAGCTCTAAATCGCGCACCGCCGCCCGTGCGCCCGGCGCGGGCTGATGTCCGGCCAGCACTTTGCGGACCAGCGCTTCAACCGCCATCGACGGGATCAGCGGCCCATCGTTGCCCTCGGCCAAGAGATGCCACGAGCGCTTGCCGGTGGCGCCCGCGCGGTCCGATCCCTCCACCTCGACGAACATGCCGCCGCGATGCTCGCCCCAGCGCAGCCGGTTCGTCGCCTGATGCATCAGCGGCGCCAGCGGCGAAAGCGAACCGATCAACCCGGCGCGCACCAGCCAGGCGAGGCCGATCAGGGCGCGGTGCAGCACCTCGGGTACCGGCCCGGCTCCCATCCAGATGGTCCTCGCCTCCGGCCAAAGCTCGGCCAGAGCACGCAGGTCCGGAACGTCGACCAGCGAGAACAGCGTGTTTCGAAGCGGCAGCTGGCCCGGCGGCGCGATAGTATAGCGCAGCTGCTCGGTAAACGGACAGCCTTGTTCGGGACGGCCATTACGAACAAGGCGCACCGGCTGACCGGTGTAACCGGCGATAGCGCGAATGACGTTTCCGCCGACACCGGCGAAGGGCGACGGCGCGATGCCGCCGCGAATTCCGTCGACCCGCGTCAGGTCCGAAGACAGGCGGCGCACAACCGCCGCCGTCAGCACCGGAAAGCTCGAGACTCCGGATAGCACGAAGACGCCGGCGTTTCGCGCCGCCTCGTCGAACGCAGAGACACCGGCGACGAAATCCGAGCCGTCGGCAAGATCGAGATAGTTGACGCGCCGGGCGATGCATGCCTCGATCAGGCCATAGCATCCCTCGCCATAGGCCTGGAACGGACCGCTCGCGTTGACCACAATATCAGGCTCAAATGCAGCGAGTTGCACGGCGAGATCGCCGTCACGGTCGAACAGTGCCGGCACTAGTTGCGCTGCGGTCGGGGCGCGCTTCTTGCAATACGCGTCAGCCTTGGCGAGCGAGCGCCCGGCGACGAACAGGATCAGATGGGGCTCGCCCTCCAAAAGCTCGACGGTGCGACCGCCAAAGGTGCCATAACCGCCGACGACAAGAACCTTCATCCGCAGTTCCCCCAAAATGCCCCGCGCCGCTCCCGGCCACGGCGATGAGCCTAGCCGATCAATCTTGCCCTCACCTCGGCGGAAGGGATTTCACAATTGTCCTTCTTGCCGAACAGGGCGTAGCGGTTCTTTGCGATGCGATCGTAGAGCCAGTCGCGAAGCGGGCGCGGCAACAACAGCAGGATCCGCGCCGCTCGCCATGGCCAGCCGAGTTCGGCCATGACGGCAACGAAACTGTCCAGGCGTGTGAAAGCCGCGCCATCGACGATGACGAGATTGGTCTCGTAGCGATCCGTCTGCAGCCCGTATTTCTTGAACAGCATCTCGCCGAGCGGCGATTGCGCCGTTACGAAATGGAAGTGGCCCTTGCGGTCGAGCTTTACCACCGTCCGCACAAAACCCGAGCACAACACGCAGACGCCGTCGAATACGATCAACGGGCGACTTGATTCGAATTCTGGCGGCTCAGGAGAATGGTTCGGCTTGACGATCACGTGGCGCCCGGCAGCTGGTGTCAGGCGACACTAAGCCTGCCGGCGGCTGGATCAAAGCCCGGAATGTTAGAGGCTTGGCGTTGTCGCCCGCCGTCTGTCGGTCAGCGCAGGGCGCTCGGCGCGATAGGTCGTTGACCGGTTGTCGGCGTCAGGCCGGCAGATACGGCTGTCGTGACGGCTTTCCCTGGTCATCATCAGTGCACGCTGATCCCAAGCGTGTTGCCACGGCGCGCGCAGGCGGGGCCTGGGCCGCGCATGTAATAGCGCTCGGGCCGATAGGTCGGCGCGACGAATTCGCGAATGGCGGCGGCATAGCCGGCGATTTGATTCCAGAAGCTCATTTTACTCGGTCCCTGTCCCGTTTCGGATGTCCCTTCCGAATTGCGGGGATCATAGCGTCCAGGCGTGAATAGTCGGTGAACGCGATGTTAATCTCTGGTCGAAAATGCCTTTGTTCATGGCTGCAATGCGGCTGATTCGCGGTGTTTCCGTGCTGTCCGTCGGCATTTCGCCCAGTGTGACTTTTGCATCACATATGTTTCGCCTGAATGTCGCCGAGGCGCGCGTTTGTTTCACTTTTGCTGCCACGGCGAAATTTCCGTGCACGTGGTCGAAAAACCAGGAACCCGCCCGTCAGCCGCACGTTGATTTCCCAGTGCCGGGACGAACCGGCTGCGCGGGCTGCAGCTTCCGGCTGGAGCCGCAGCCAAAAATCCGAAACAGCAAGAGCAATGGAAAGGCAAAGGCCATGGGCTTCTTTTCGAAGGACATCAAAACACTCGACGATCTCTTCGTGCACACGCTGCGCGACATTTATTACGCCGAGAAACAGATCGAGAAATCGCTGCCGAAGATGATCGACAAGGCGAGTGATCCGCAGTTGAAAGCCGGCTTTGAGAAGCATCTCGCCCAGACCAAGGGTCATATTCAGCGTGTCGAGCAGGTGTTCGAGCTGCACGGCGTGAAGGCCAAGGAAGTCGACTGCCCGGCCATCGATGGCATTCTCGAAGAGGCCGATGAGGTCAGCGGCGACATCGCCGACAAGGAGGTCCTCGACGCTGCACTGATCGCGTCCGCCCAGGCGGTCGAGCATTATGAGATGACCCGTTACGGCACCTTGATTGCCTGGGCCAAGCAACTGGGCCGCAGCGACTGCGCCAATGTGTTGGCCAACAACCTCAAGGAGGAACAGGCAACCGACCGCAAGCTTACCGAGATGGCGGAAAGCAAGATCAACCTGCAAGCCGCCGAGTAGGGCCGCGATCGAGAATGGAGTTCAGGCAAGGCTGGGCCGAAAGCCCGGACTTGCCTTTTGCGCCGCCGGAACCGGAACGGACTTTGCCCGTTCTCGGTTGAACGTTGTCGCGCAGGGAGTTTGTCATGGCGCCGCGCCCCGCCTGGAGAGGGTACCTCAAGCTTTCGCTGGTCACCTGCGCGGTCGAAGTGACCAATGTCGTCACCCAGGCCGAAAAAGTTTCGTTCCGCGTGCTCAACCGCAAGACTGGCAACACTGTCAGGCGCGTCTATGTCGATTCGGCAAGCGGCAAGCCGCTCGATGAAGGCGACGAGATCAAGGGCTACGAGATCGGCGACGGCGATTTCGTCCAAATCGAGGAGGAGGAGATCGAAGCCGTCCAGATCGAATCCTCGCATACGATGAGCCTCGACGGGTTCATCGAAAAATCTTCGATCCAGCAGATCTATCTCGACACGCCCTATTATATGACGCCTGCGGACGATGTCTCGGAAGAGGCTTTTGCCGTCATCCGCGACGCCATGGCCGCCAAGAAGACGGCGGGCCTTGCCCGCATCGTGCTCTACCGCCGCGAGCGTCCGGTGGTCATCGAGCCGCTGGAGAAGGGCCTGCTGCTGACGACGCTGCGCTATGGCGATACGGTTCGCAGGCCGGAGATGGTGTTCGGCGACATCAAGCCGGTGAAGACCGACGCCGAGATGATCAGGCTGGCCGAACACATTGTCGATGAGAAACAGGCGAAGTTCGATCCTTCCGAATTCGAGGACAAATACGAAAACGCGCTGATCGAGCTGGTCCGCGCCAAGAAGGCCGGCAAGAAGGCACCGAAGACCAAGGCAGAACCGCGGCCCTCCAACGTCGTCAATCTCTTCGATGCACTGAAGAAGAGCCTTTCGTCGGAGGCCAGCCCGCCGGCAAAGGCCAGACGCCCGGCAAAAGCCGCCAAGCCCAAAGCCGCCCGGCGCAAATCGGCTTAGGATCAGACCATGGCCGGCCTCGAGCAATATCACGCCAAGCGCGATTTCAAGAAGACCGCCGAACCGGCCGGTAAGCTCGCGCGCGGCAAGAAAGCCGTGCCGGGTGGCATTTTCGTCATCCACAAGCATGCCGCCACCAGGCTTCACTACGACCTTCGCCTTGAGCATGGCGGCGTGCTGTGGAGCTGGGCGGTGACGCGAGGCCCGAGCCTCGACCCGCATGAGAAGCGGCTCGCCGTGCATGTCGAGGACCACCCGATCGACTATGCGCCGTTCGAAGGCACCATCCCCAAGGGCCAATATGGCGGCGGCTCGGTCATTGTCTGGGACGAAGGCACGTGGGTCCCCGAAGGCGACCCTGCCAAAGGGATGAAGAAAGGCCATATCAATTTCGAACTGCATGGCCACAAATTGCATGGCGCCTGGCATCTGGTGCGGCTGAAGCCGCGGCCCGGCGAAAAACGCGACAACTGGCTGCTGATCAAGTCCGACGATGCCGCCGCGCGTCCCGGTGAGGACATTTTGCAGGAGGCGCCGCAATCGGTGAAATCCGGCCTGACCATCGAGGAGGTCGGCGAAGGCAAGACCGCCGACGGCAAGAAGCCAAGCGTCTGGCAGTCCGACAGGCCGGCCGCCGGCAAAGCGAAGGCTGTCGCGGCAAGGCGGCTCGAATTCGTCGAGCCGGCGCTCGCCACGCTGGAGCGGGACGCCCCGCCCGGTAAGGACTGGCTGCATGAGGTGAAGTTCGACGGCTATCGCATGCAGGCGCAGCTTGCCGGTACCGAGGTGCGGCTTTTGACACGCACCGGCCTCGACTGGACCCACAAATTTGGTGGCTCAATTATCGCGGCACTTGGCGGCCTGAAATGTACCGATGCCTTCATCGACGGCGAAATCGTCGTGCTGGCGGATAATGGCGTGTCGTCCTTTTCGCTGCTTCAGCAAGATCTGTCGGCGGGCCGTACGGACCGTTTCATCTACTATGTCTTCGACCTGTTGCAGCTCAATGGTCAAGACATCCGTTCCGAGCCGCTGGTCGAGCGCAAGGAAAGGCTGCGCAGCCTGCTCGCCGGACAGACCGAAGAGCAGGCCGTGCGCTTCAGCGACCACTTTGCCGAGCCCGGCAAGATCATGCTGGAGCATGCTTGCCGCCTGGGCCTCGAAGGCGTCGTCTCCAAGCGTGCCGATGCGCCCTACCGCAGCGGGCGTGTTCCCTCGTGGGTGAAGTCGAAATGCACGGCGCGCCAGGAATTCGTCATCGGCGGCTACATGCCGTCGGACAAGACCGGGCGTGGCCTGCGCTCGCTGCTGGTCGGCTATCACGAGGGCGGCAAGCTGCGCTATGCCGGCCGCGTCGGCACCGGCTTCACGGCCAAAAGCACCAACGAGTTGAAGAAAAGGCTTGATGCGCTGAAGACGACAACCTCGCCCTTCGACAGCGCGGTGCCAAGGGGCAAGGGGCTGGTCTGGGTCAAGCCCGAACTTGTCGGCGAAGTGGAGTTTCGCAGTTGGACGTCGGACCGTATAATACGCCACGCGTCCTTCCAGGGATTGCGCGAGGACAAGCCGGCGGAGGAAGTCGTGCAGGAGAAACCGAAAGCACGCTCAGCCACGGCAGAGCCGAAGCCAAAGCCCACCAAAACCGCAGGCGCGGCGAAAACCTCGGTTACGCTGTCCCGCCCTGACAAGCTTCTGTGGCCCGAGGAGAACGTATCGAAGCAGGATCTGGTCGATCACTACGCGCTGGTCTGGCCGCGCATGAAGCAGTTCGTCATCAATCGGCCGCTCAGCCTCGTGCGGGCGCCGGACGGCGTCGGCGGCCAACGCTTCTTCCAGAAGCATGCCTCGGCCGGCATGCACGACAAGATCGCCGTGATGAAGGATCCGACCGACGGCGAGGAGATATTGTTCATCCGCGATTTCGACGGTCTCGTGGCACTGGTGCAACTGGGCGTCGTCGAGATCCATATTTGGGGCTCGACCACCGACGAGCTGGAAAAGCCCGACCAGATCATCTTCGATCTCGATCCCGACGAGGGCGTCGACGTGAAGGCGGTGCGCGCGGCGGCACTCGACATCCGCGGCCGGCTCGACGAACTGTCCCTGCCGAATTTCGTCAAGACCTCGGGCGGCAAGGGCTACCACGTCGTCGTGCCGCTGAAGCCGTCGGCGGATTGGGACGAGGTCAAGGGCTTCGCCCATGAGTTCGCCCGAGCGCTCGAACAGGCCGCACCCGACCGCTACACGGCGACGCTGTCGAAGAAGGCACGCACGGGCAGGATTTTCGTCGATTATCTGCGCAACGGCCGCGGCGCCACCACCGTCGCCCCCTATTCGTCGCGCGCCAAAAAGGGCGCCACGGTATCGATGCCGGTGACCTGGGCGGAGATCGAGGCCGGATTGCCGCCCAACGCCTTTCCGATCGGCGACAAGACGACGCTGAAGCGGCTCGGGCAAGCCGACCCCTGGGCGGATTTTTTCAAGCAGGCCAAGCTGCTCAAGCGCGACTAGTGCATGTCGCGCAAAAGTGTGCAGCGGTTTTGCGATAACGACATGCATCAAAACAAGGACCTAAAGCGCATCGCATGAGGCCGGTCGAACGCGACGCGCTTTAAAGCAATTCCAGGAAAAGTATGAAAAGGTTTTCCGCCCGGAATTGCGTCAAAACAAAAAGACAGAGCGGTTCGGCGTTTCCGTGAAACGACGAATGCGTACTAGCGCGTCGAAGCGATCTGTCAGGCGAGAAACGTGTTCTCGAAGGCCTGCTTGCCTGCCGGTGAAAAGATCACGGCACGGCTGTCCTTCTCGCGCCGCGCCCATTTCTCGGCGAGGATCTTGTCGAGAATGGCGGCGCCCAGCGTGCCGGCAAGGTGCGAACGCCGCACGCTCCAGTCGAGGCACGCCCGGCACACCGGTCGCCGCGCTTTGGTATGGATGTCGATGCCGATCGCGGCGAAATGCGAGGCGGCCGACGGCCCAAGCTGGATCTCCTTGTCGTCGCGCAGGAGCACTTGTCGAGCGACAAGACGGTCCAGCATCGCCACCGCCTGCTCGCCGGCGAGGTGGTCGTAGCAGACCCGCGCCACGCGCATGGCCGCGTCGCGAGGGCCGGGTCGCACCCTCTGCGGCCCGACAGCAGCAGCGACGCCGGTGATGGCTTCGATCATTCCTGCCACCTGCGGGCCGGCGAGGCCGTAATAGCGGTGCCGTCCCTGGCTCGCCAGCGTCAGCAGCCCGCCTTCCATCAGCTTCGATAGATGGGAGCTCGCTGTCGGAAGCGACACGCCGGCTTCGAGTGCCAGTTCGCTCGCCGTCAGTGCTGTGCCGCCCATCAGTGCGGACAGCATGTTTGCCCGCGCCGGATCGCCGACCAGGCTGGCAATGCGGGCTATGTCAGGGCCTTCGCGCATAGTTCGTTCCTCATCGAAGCATCCTCGTCAGACAAGCATTAATCTCGATGCAAATCAAGGAGACGACGATGCCTGCAAGGACCATTCTCAGCGCCGCGCCTGCTCGCCGGCCGTTCCCGTTAATTGTCTTGCGCCGCTTGCGGCTGTGGCTCCTGAAGCGGTGGTACGACCGTCATTCGCAGCGCCTCGATCTCGCCGAAATCGACGATCATCTGCTGCGTGACCTTGGCCTGACACCCGAAGACGTCCGTCGCGAATACGCGAAATCCTTCTGGCAGGCATGATCAGCGAGGGATTGCCTAGCATATCGATCTTCGGAACGTTTCGACCCGGCTCGAACTGTGGTCGCAAGAAACATCCACCCGCCAAGGAGGCGAAAATGACCATTACCTGCTTCATCCGCTACGAGATCGATCCGTTCGGCAAGGCGGCGTTCGAGGAATATGCCCGCAATTGGGGGCAGGCGATCCCGCGCTGCGGCGCCGATCTGATCGGCTATTTCGCGCCGCACGAAGGCTCGGCCACCACGGCTTATGCCGCCTACAACATCGACAGTCTTGCGGCCTACGAAGTCTACCGCGCCCGGCTCGCCGCCGATCCCGCCGGCAAGGCGAATTGCGAGTTCGCCCGGCGGGAAAAATTCATCCTGAAGGAGGATCGCATCTTCCTCAAGCTGGCCTCCGCGCCGCATGGTCCTTTGGTGAAGCCATGATCGCCGTCATCTTCGAGGTCGAGCCGGCGGCGGGCAAGCGCGAAGCCTACCTCGGCATCGCCGCCGACCTGCGGCCGCTGCTCGACGGCATCGACGGTTTCCTGTCGATCGAGCGCTTCCAGAGCCTTGCCGATCCGAACCGCATCCTGTCGCTGTCCTTCTGGCGCGACGAGGAAGCGGTGAAGGCCTGGCGCAACACGCAGGAACATCGGCAGGCCCAGAAAGCCGGGCGCGGCGGTATCTTTGCCGACTATTGTTTGCGCATCGCCCACGTCGTGCGCGACTACGGCCTGACCGAACGCGCCGAGGCGCCAGCAGACAGCCGGGTGGTGAACGGATAGGGGCTGCTATGCATTCCCGATCAGCACCCCTGCCGCAAACACCAGCGCGCCACCCAGCACCACCTGGAAGGCGGCGCGCCAGAATGGCGTCTGCATATAGCGGTTCTGCACGAAGGCGATCGCCCACAGCTCGAAGAAAACCACCACGGCGGCGACAATGGTCGCCGTCCAGAAAAGCGGGATGAGATAGGGCAGCGCATGGCCGAGCCCGCCCAGCGTTGTCATGACGCCGACGGTCAGACCGCGTTTTGCCGGCGAGCCGCGGCCCGACAACTTACCGTCGTCGGAGGCCACTTCGGTGAAACCCATCGAGATGCCGGCGCCGATCGAGGCAGCAAGCCCGACCAGAAAGGTCGGGAACGTGTCGTGCGTGGCAAAGGCGGCGGCAAAGATCGGCGCCAGTGTTGACACCGACCCATCCATCAGCCCCGCCAGCCCCGGTTGTACGTAGGTCAGGATGAACTGGCGCTGCTCGGCCGCCGCCTCTTCGTCCTTGACCGCGCCCGGCACATGCTTTTGTTCGAGCCGCTGCGCTAGTGTCTCGTGGCCCTGTTCTGCGATCGCCAGATCGTCGAGCAGCTTTCGCGTCGACGCATCGCCTGTGCGCTTGGCCGCCTCGACATAGAACAGGTAGGCCTGCCGCTCCATGGCCTCGGCTTGGCTGCGCACATGATCGACGCCGAGCGGCCTCACCAGCCAGTCCGGTTTGCGCTCGTAATAACCCTTCACATGTTCGCGCCGGATCAGCGGTATCCGCTCGCCGAAACGCTTGCGGTAAAGCTCGATCAGTGAATCGCGATGGCCGTCCTCTTCCTCCGCCATCTCTTCGAACACTTTGGCCGATTGCGGAAAGCTTTCCGCCAGCCCGTCGGCATAGGCGCGATAGATGCGCCCGTCATCCTCCTCGGAGGAGATGGCGAGCGCCAGGATCTCCTGCTCCGAGAGCGATTCAAAGGAACGGCGGCCGAGGCCGAAAACGCGGGAAAGCATGAGAAATTCACCCTAGTTTAGAATAGTTCTAAACTATGACCTTGCACGTCGCCGGTCAATCGTGCGTGCTCCACTCATGCTCAAAAGCTACAGATTTCGAAACCTCGAGCAGGTCGTCGTTTGCTATCGGTGAACGTTCACTTATATAACCGAATCTGAACCAAGAGAAAGGAACCCGCAGATGCCGGAAAAACAGCAGCCGTTTGATCCCAAACCAGTCCTCGACCTGATCGCCAACATCGAGGCGGATCTGCAGCGCCTGAAAGGCCTGGTCGAGCAGCAGGTCGAAAAATTCGATCCCGCCAATCCGCACAACAAGGCTCCCGATGGCAAGTTGACTGAGGAGGGTGTCGAGTGCTGCTATCGCCTGTTCGACGAGGGCAAGTCGCGCTATTCGGTCGCCCAGCAGATGAAGATCTCCTTCGCCGCCGCCACCCACCGCTTCAACACCTGGCGTAAGATGGGCGGTCCCAAACGGCAAAAGACGCTGTTGGGGTGAGGAGCGGCGGCCAAGCCGGTCAATCGGCAACGATTTGTCGATTGAAGCGACGACCGCATGGCGGAGAGACGAGGAGGCGGCAGGTGGCAGGCACGCTCCTCTCCTGCCTGCAAGACGAATTGTAACCGTCACATTTTTTCATTGGTGCGCGGCCTCCCTTTCCGTGCACCATAGGCGGTCTCATTTCTTGCAGGACCTCGCCATGACCACCCCTCCCGGCATCGCCGATATCCGCAGCGCAGCAGCGCGATTGTCCGGCCTGATCGTCGAAACGCCGCTGATCGAATCGCCGGAGCTGAACAAGCGCTTCGGCGCCAGGATCCTGTTCAAGCCCGAGACGTTGCAGCGCACCGGCTCCTTCAAGTTCCGCGGTGCATACAACAAGCTCTCCTCGCTCTCGGCGGAAGAACGCGCTGGCGGCGTCGTCGCCTTCTCGTCGGGTAATCACGCGCAAGGCGTTGCCGCCGCAGCGGCGATGTTCGGCGTCAAGGCCGTCATCGCCATGCCCACCGATGCGCCGGCGATGAAAGTCGGCAATGTCAGGAAGATGGGCGCGGAAGTGATCACCTTCGACCGGGTCCGCGACGATCGCACTGCCGTCGTCCGTTCTTACGTGGAAAGGGGCATGGTCCTGGTGCCGCCCTACGACGATCCGGCCATCATCGCCGGCCAGGGCACGATCGGCCTCGAATTGATGCGCCAAGCAAGCGCGCTTGGCGTCAGCCTGGATGCGGTAGTCGTTCCCTGCGGCGGTGGCGGCTTGAGCAGCGGCATTTCGATCGCGGTCAAGGACGCCTCACCGGGCACCGCCGTCTGGGCCGTGGAACCCGAGCATTTCGATGACACACGCCGCTCGCTGATCAAAGGCGCCAGGGTGTCGAACGCGCCCGGCCACACCTCGATCTGCGATGCCCTTCTCGTCGCCGAGCCGGGCGCGATCACTTTCGAGATCAACCGCAAGAATCTCGCCGGCGCCATCACCGTTTCCGACAAGGCGGTGGCACAGGCGATGCGCGATGCCATGGCTTGCCTGAAGCTGGTCGTCGAACCTGGCGGTTGCGTCGGCTTGGCCGCGCTGTCGTCAGGCGAGATCGACCTTGCCGGGAAATGCATTGCCGTGGTGCTCTCCGGTGGCAATGTCGATCTCAGCACCTATGCCGAGATTATTGCTGCCGGCTAGGATAGCAACCAGTTCCAGGTCATGTGCCGATTCGAGGTGCTTGAGCGTCCGTTGCGCCCGGTCGAACCGGTACCCTTCAAAGACTGAGATCAATGAAACTGTTCTTCAGCCGCAATCCCAATCCTCGCCTCGCGGTCGCGGTGGCACGGTATCTCAAAGCCAAGGTCGAGTTCGAATTCGCCTCTCCCTTCGCTCCGGGGCAGGCCGAGCGCTTTCGGCCGCTCAATCCAAATCTTTCATTGCCTATCCTTGTGGGCTTGGGAAAAAGCCTCTGGGAGGCCGACGCCATAGCCTGCCGGTTTTCACGCGACACGCATTCGCATTTCTGGCGCACCGGCGACGACGAGCCCGAGATGATCCGATGGCTGAGTTGGGGCAAAGAGAACTTCGCAAGAGCCTGCGACGTCGTGCATTTCGAACGCGGGACCAAACAGCGCTATGGGCTCGGCCCGATCGATCAGGCGCGGGTTGAGGAGGGCCTGAGCGACTTCAGCACCGCCGCCGCAATACTTGATGCCGAGCTTTCCGAGCGAGATTGGCTGGTCGGAAGTTCGGTTTCCTATGCCGACTTTCGAATGGCGACGTTTCTGCCCTTCAACGACGTCGCCCGATTGCCGCTCGATGATTATCCTTCTGTCGGTCGCTGGTATCGGCAGCTTGAAGAAATCGACGCCTGGCGCGATCCCTTCGAAGGGCTCAATGCGCCTGAATTGGCGCCGGTCCCGGGTCAGGCCAAGCCGGTGTGAATCTCGGTCATTTGCACAAGCGGATCGAGTTCGACCCTAATCCAACGTCCGGCGGAACCGCACCAGCGCCACGCCGGCGAACAGCGCCACGAACACCACCAGCCAGCCGATCTCCGTTGCCACCGCCGGCAGCTCGGCGCCCTTCAGCATCACCGCGCGGATGATGCGCAGGAAATGCGTCAGCGGCAGCACCTCGCCGAAAATCTGCGCCCAGTCCGGCATGCCGCGATAGGGGAACATGAAACCGGACAGCATGATCGACGGCAGGAAGAAGAAGAAGGTGAGCTGCAGTGCCTGCATCTGCGTGCGGGCAATCGTCGAGATCGTATAGCCGAGCAGCACCAGCGCCAGCACGAAGATCAGGACGGCCGTCAACAGCAGCGACATCGATCCGGTGAAGGGGATGGCGAACAGAAGCTTCGATGCCGCCAGCACCACCAGCACCTGCACGGCGCCGACCGCCAGATACGGCAGCACCTTACCCAGCATGATCTCGAGCGGGCTGGACGGCATCGCCAGAAGGTTCTCCATCGTGCCGCGCTCGGTCTCACGCGTCAGCGCGATCGAGGTCATCATTACCATCGTCATCTGCAGGATGACGCCGAGCAGGCCGGGCACGATGTTGTATTGCGATACGGCTTCCGGATTGTAGCGCCGGTGCACTACGACCTGGAGCTGGCCCCGGGCAGCTTCGGCCGCTGTCTCCTGCATGCCGCGCGCCCTGAGCAGCGCCTGGTTGGCAACGGTGCCGAGCGTCGAGATGGCGCCGCTGGCGACGGCCGGGTCGGTCGCATCCGCCTCGATCAGGATCTGCGGGCTGTCGCCACGCTCGACCCGTCGGGCGAAATCGGCGGGAATGGTGACGACGAAGGCAACGTCGCCGCGCGCCATCAGGAATTCGGCTTCGGCGGCACTTTGCGCGACATGGTCGAAGCGGTAATAGCCGGTGGTCTGCAGCGCCGAAACCATGGCTCGCGTGTAAGGATCGCTGCTCATCGCCACCAGCGCTGCCGGCAGGCTCTTCGGATCGTTGTTGATGGCATAGCCGAACAGCACCAGCTGCATCAGCGGCACGCCCAGCATCATGGCGAAGGTGATGCGGTCGCGCCGCATCTGGATGAACTCCTTGATCAGCAGCGCACCGAGCCTGGCGAAGGAAAAGACGCTGTTTATCCCGTTCTTCATCCCATATTGTCCTTCGAACCGGACATGAACTGGATGAACACATCCTCCAGGCTGGTCTCGCCGGGCGAGACCCTGACGCCCTTGTGGTCTTTCTCGACGTCGGCGAGCGCTGCCTGAAGCGCCGTCCTGTCGGAGCCGACTACATGCAGCGCCGCGCCGAACGGCGCCACCTGGTCGACGCCTGGGCGGCCATGAAGTGCGGCAGCGACCTGATCGAGCCGCGGCCCTTGCAGGACGAAGGTGGTCAGCCCGGCATTCCTCACCACGTCCTCAACCGTGCCGGTGGCCAGCATCTTGCCATAGGAGATGTAGCTGATGCGGTGGCAGCGCTCGGCCTCGTCCATGTAATGGGTGGAGACCAGCACGGTCAGCCCGCCGCTCGCCAGCCGGTGGATCTCGTCCCAGAATTCGCGCCGCGCCTTCGGGTCGACGCCAGCCGTCGGTTCGTCGAGCAGCAGCAGTTTCGGCTTGTGCATGATGCAGGCGGCCAGCGCCAGCCGCTGCTTCCAGCCGCCGGACAAGGTGCCGGCCAGTTGGTTTCTGCGTGATGTCAGGCCGAGCTCCTCAAGCGTCTTGGCCACATGTTCGTCGAGCGGCTTCAGCCGGTAGAGCCGTGCCACGAATTCGAGATTCTCGCCGATGGTGAGGTCTTCGTAGAACGAGAATCTCTGCGTCATGTAGCCGACTTCGCGCTTGATCCGCAGGCTGTCGGTGCGGATGTTGAAGCCCAGAACCGTGCCTTCACCCTCATCGGGCGTCAGCAAGCCGCACATGATGCGGATGGTCGTCGTTTTGCCCGAGCCGTTCGGCCCGAGGAAGCCGACGATCTCGCCCTCGGCCACGGTCATCGTCACATGGTCGACGACAGTCTTGTCGCCGAAGCGTTTGACCAGGCCGTGCACGTCGATGACGTTCATTTTCCGATGTCCGCCAGATCGACGTCGACGATCTGCCCGGGCTGCAATGCGCTGGCGTCGCCTTCCGGCCGCGCTTCGACCAGATAGACCAGCTTTTGCCGGGTCTCGAGCGAGTAGATCACCGGCGGCGTGAATTCCGGATCCGGCGACACATAGCTGACGCGTGCCTTCACGCCCGATCCGCAACCATCGCAATGGACGTTGAGCAGCGTGCCGACCTCGACCGAGGAGAACGCGCTTTCCGGCACATAGACGCTGAGCTTCACTGCGCCGTCCGGCAGTATGGAGATGACCGGCGCGGTCGGCCCGGCTGTATCGCCGGGATAGCGGATGACATCGTTGACCCTGCCGGGCGAGGGCGCCGTGAGCACACGCTTCGACAGTCGCCATTGCGCTTGCTCCAGCGCCGATTGCGCCTGCCTGACCTGATTGTCGGCGGCCTTGATCGTCTCCGGCCGTGCCGGCAGGCCGCCGACAGCGAGATTGGCTTCCGCCTGGCCGACCTGCGCGTTGGCCGTCTCCAGCGCCGCGGAAGCCGTATCATAATCGGCCTGCGTGCCGGTGCCGCGTTTGAACAGATCGCTGGCGCGGCTGTATCTGCGTTTGGCGTCGGCGGCCTGCGCTTTGGCCATGTCGACCTGCGCCCTGAGCACTGCAATCTCTTCCGGCCGCTTGCCGACCTGCAGGTCGGCAAGTTGCGCCTGGGCCTGCGCGAGGGCCGCCTCGGCCTGCGCGATGGCGATCTTGGCGTCGGCGTTTTCCAGCGTCACCACCGGCGTGCCGGGCGCTACGCGGTCGCCGCGCTTGACCGCAATCGTCTCGACCTGGGCCACCTCGATCGGCGCCAGCAGCACATAATCGCCCTCGACGTAGCCGACGGCGAGCGGTGCTGCCGGCGCGCAGGCGCTGAAAAGCTGGGCGGCAAGCGGCAAAGAACAGAGCAGGCTCATGATCCACGATCCTTCCGGACAGCCAAATCGCGCCGAGCTAAAATCGCGCTGAGATTGTCGGTTACTGTTGCCGCGATCTTGCCGGCCTCGTCATCGCCGATCTCGCGCCAGCCCATCCGGCGCATAACCGCCTCGCGGCCGATGCGGAAATAGACGACCTGGCCAATCAGCGTGAATACGGTGAGTTTAGTGCGCTCGCTCTCGGCCGGCTCGCCCGTCGACTGTTCCCAGATCAGGCAGAGCCGGTGATGCGCCGGTTCGAACACGCCGTCATAGATACGGTCGAGCGCGGCGGTTGGATGCGACAGCTCACGCAGGACGAACTGTACAATCTCGCCGGCTTCCGGCCTTGCCGCGATGAAGGCGACCATCCGCTCCAGTGCGACGGCTAAATGTGCCCGCGCGGCCTCGGTGTCCGCCAATGCCGCGGGCGGCGCTTGCAGATTGCCGATCGCCTGGCCCGCAATGGTCTGGATGGTGTCTACGATGTAGTCGGCCGCCGCGTTGCGGAGCCCTTCCTTGCCGCCGAAATGATAGGCGATCGAGCCGATATTGGCCTTGGCCTCAGCCGCGATCTGGCGCGTCGACGTGCCGTCGAAACCCTGGCGTCCGAACAGCTTCAGCGCCGCGCGCACGAGGGCCGTCCGCGTCATATCCGCGGCAGTCTTGGGCGCTTCATGAGGAAGGCCGCTGGCACTGGGCGATTTGATCATGGTCTATACTTTAATCAATCGAATGATTAAAGTCAACTGCGGTCAAGCGGCTTGCCAACTCTGGCCGTGCGCGCTTTAGTGCCTCGCCATGGGCAAGGAAATCGAGCGTAAATTCCTGGTCTCAGGTGAGGAATGGCGGGGAATGGTCAAGGCGGACATTCATATCCGTCAATTCTATCTTGTCGCCGAGCCTACCCGCACGGTGCGTGTGCGCATCAGCAATGATGCCGCTGCCAAGCTGACGCTCAAGTTCGGCAGCCAGGCCCGCGAGCGCGATGAATTCGAATATCCGGTGCCTTTGGCGGAGGCGCAAGAGATGCAGGCCTTTGCCATCGGACGTGTCATCGAGAAGACACGCCACCATGTTAGACACCGCGGCTATCTCTACGAAGTCGATGTCTTCGGCGGGACGCTTGCGGGGTTGGTGATCGCCGAGCTCGAGACGCAGGAGGATGTACCGGACGAAATGCTGCCAGATTGGCTCGGCCGCGAAGTCACCGGCGAGCCGAGATTTTACAACGCGTCGCTCGCCCTTGGGGGGATTCCGGAGATCGTCGCATGAGCTTTCGTATCGATCCGCGCATGTCGCTGACCGGCGAGGTCAGGCGCATCCTCGCCGAGGAGATCGGCAGGGCGCTCGTTCATCTGGACGCGGCGCATGACAGGCCCGAACAGGCGCTGCACAAGTGCCGCAAGCGGTTGAAAAACGTCCGCGCTTTACTGCGCCTAGTTCGTTCCGGGGACGAAACATTCTGCGTGACCGAGAATCAGTGCTACCGCCAGGTGGCGGCCCTGCTTGCCGGTCCGCGTGAGGCGACTGCGCTGGTCGAAACAATCGACCGGCTGGCGGCAAGCTTTCCCGAGCAAAGTGCCGGCGGCGGTCTCGGTGCCGTCCGCGATAGGCTCGTCGCGCGCCAGCATGAGCTGCATGTCGGAGCGGGCCTCGACGCTGCGATAGGCGCGGCGGTTGCCGCTTGCGAGGAAGGTGTCGTCCGCATCGACAAGCTCGCTTTGCCCGACCAGCCGGAGCAGGCTGCCGACGTGCTCGCCGAAGGCGCGCGCATCACTTTGCGCCGCGCCAGGAAAGCGCTGGACAAGGCCGCTTCGCGCGGCGCGGCCGATGATTTTCACGATCTGCGCAAGGCGGCCAAGACGCATGGCATGCATCTGTCGCTGCTCGGCAGGCTGTGGCCGACGCCGATCAAGACGCGGCGCAAGGCCGTCGACGAACTGGGCGAGCGGCTCGGCGAACTGCACGATGTGCTCGTCATGCGCGCGCTTCTCGATGCCGAGGACCAGCCGCTTGGCCCCGCTGAGGAGACGCGGTTGCTTGGCAAGCTGCTGAAGCGCTCGGAAAAGGGCCTGAAAAAAACCTGCCTCGCCGAGGCGGCCGAGCTTTTCGGCGACAGTCCGAAGCGCTCGACGAGGAAGCTCGCCCGTAAGGTGCGCGAGGATCTCATAGCGGTACCGCACGAAGACGCCGGCGCGCCTGGCGTGGGCTGATCATGGTCTAATTTGTCGCCCTGTGGTAATCGCCGTCTGGCATGACCGAGCCCGGCGACACGCTTCTGGACCGACTTGGCCGCTGGCTTGCCGGCCGGCTGCAGGAGGAATCGTCCGGCTACGAGCCTTACACGCCGTCGGACGCCGAAACGCTACGCCGCACGCTCGAGCCCGGCGACATCCTGCTCATCGAAGGCAACCAGAAGATCTCGGCGGCGATCAAATACCTCACCCAGTCGACCTGGTCGCATGCCGCCTTTTATGTCGGCGATGCATTGCCGGAGCCCGAGGACGGGTCGGAACGGCGGCGCCTGATCGAGGTCACGCTCGGCGATGGCTGCATCGCCGTGCCGCTGTCGCGCTACCGCAGCTACAACACCCGCATCTGCCGGGCGAGCGGCCTGGCTCCCGACGATCGCGAAGCGGTCGTCGCCTTCATGATCGGCAGGCTGGGTCTCAGATACGATCTCAAGAACATATTCGACATGCTGCGCTACTTCTTGCCGACGCCGCCGGTGCCGGTGCGCTGGCGCCGCCGCATGCTGGCTTTCGGTTCCGGCGACCCGACGCGCGCCATCTGCTCGTCGCTGATCGCCGAGGCTTACGGCCAGATCCGCTACCCGATCCTACCCGAGATTACCCGCGCGCCCGGCCGTGCCTCGGCCCAGTCGAGCTATTCGCGCAAGGAAATCCTGCACATCCGCCATCACTCGCTCTACACGCCGCGCGACTTCGACCTGTCGCCCTATTTCCGCATCGTCAAGCCGACGCTGGAATACGGCTTCGACTACCGGCAGATGGTCTGGGATGACAAGGCGGTCGCGGCCGCTCCGGAGACGAAGACCGCCGGATAGCCGCTCGATCTTGTGGTTTGAGCATGGGGCCTCCGAGAACCGGTTTTGCGGCCGATACTCTGGGGTAAGAAGCTCAGTCAGACTGGCTGCCCCCGAAGCGGCTTCAGCATCAATACAGGCAGTTCGTGCGAACCAACAGCGTGAAAGGATCGAGCTCAAATTCCTTCAGAAGGTCGCTGCCGAACAAGGCAAGCCACCGCTCTTGCGCCTCAAAGGCCGCCTTCTCGCGTTCTTCCGCGCATGCAAACTTCAGCCCGGCCACGGTTTGGACGTGATGGACCAACTCATGCACAAGTACCGACAGCTCCGCCGGGGTGCCGCCTGTCCAGCCCTCCGGCAAGAAGATAGTCCGTGCTTCGTCATCGTAGATAGCAATAACAGTGGGCTGCTTGCCAACATTGTCCGGACTGGCAAAATTGGGGCTGCTGTTCCAGCGATCCGCCGCCACGTCGCGAAACCGCAAACCTGCCATCCTGCGCGCAGGTACGAAGCTTACCGCCGGGGGCTCTTCGATCGACGGAAGGCCGAGTTCAGACGAAAGCCATACCGCTATTGCCATTAGCGCGGCCGGCTGCGAGCGGTCAGACATCTTCATGGGAGCAAGAGCACCAGGTGCGCCGGGCAATTGGATGCCGGGCCGGGCGGGATCGGGTCCCATAAGCTCCGAGTCGCCCGCGGGCGCGGCAAGCGTCGCTGATGCTACTACACCGGGTGCGCTGAGCAATTCGATATAAGGCAGGACCAACGGCGGCAATCCTGAGCCTGGATCGGCATTGGGTCCTCTAAGCTCCGGCTCGTCCGCGGACGCGGCAAGTGTCGCCGCCAGGATCACGCTTAGGACGCAAGGCAAGCATGCCCTTGATCGGCAGCGCCATCAATTTGGGAGACACCGCCGTGATGAAGAAACAACGCCACGAAAGAGCGTTCAGGTTTGCATTGCGGTCAACGAATGCGACGGCTTCGCGACGTGCTCCCGTAACCTGCGAAGCGATGCATAAATTACTGGCCGGTGTCCCGTGCGCACCTCCTGACGCCGGCCCCGGACTGCAAAGCAGCCTGGATAATCACAGGCTCACCCTACGCAAGCCGATGTCCATGCACATCGGCACGGTCACCCAATTTATAGGCGCCGCTTGCCTAGTGTTCGCGGCTTACAAGGCGTCTGTGGAGGACAGCAGCCTAAACCCAAGAATCCGACCTCAGTCGTTCCGTGATTTGACCTAGGCCGGCAGACGTCGTCCGTTTGCGGCGGCCGCAACTCGATTGTCCGTCCGCGCGCCTGCGTCGCGCGGATGTGGCCCGATCGGCATGATCACCGGGAACGGCGTTGCGCCGAACGCAAACGTCCATTTGTAGCCGACCAGCCCGTCTTCGGGCGTCGTGTGCTGGTCGTGATGAGCAAGCAATTTGGCGCGCTCCGCCAATTCCTCCGCCTCGCGCCTGACCATTTCCGCCGTTTCCGGCCGCATCCGCCTGGAGAAGCTGACGAATGTCGCCTCGCGCTCAAGATGGGTGATGGCCCAGCCGATGAAATTCTTGTTGGTCATCTCGAACAGCGGCCGCAATGGCCCGTCGAAATTCCACTGGATCGGCGCCTCGACCAGCAGCCTTGCCGACAGGCCGCCACCAAGCGCGACTAGGCCGAGTTCCTCGAGGTCGCGCAGATAGAGGAACATCGAAGCCTCGCTCAACCCTTGTGAGCGCATGATGCCTTCTGGCGTGAATTTCTCGGAAAGCATGACGAATACGAACAGCAGTGCCGGCCGCCCGGCGAGCCTGCGCTCGATCTCCGGCGCGATCCGGTTGGCAGGTCCCGGTCCCCTGTTCATCGAGCCGAGCACGTTCTCCAACTCCACGCCGGCGGCATCGCAGATCTCGATCAGCCGGTCGAGCTTGCAGTTGCGCTCATGGAAGATGCGCTTCACCGTCGGCTCGGAAACGCCCATCCGCTCGGCAAGGACACGGTAGGTCACGCCCTTGGCCTTAAGCGTCCGCTTCAGCGCTTCGAAGATCGGGCCGTTCATGGGATGCACCTCTTTTACGCGATTTGGTATCAGCCTTCGGTACTAGTCCCGATACATCTTCCCGAAAAGTATCGAA
This sequence comes from Mesorhizobium sp. M1399, assembly GCF_040317735.1. NCBI lineage: Bacteria > Pseudomonadati > Pseudomonadota > Alphaproteobacteria > Hyphomicrobiales > Phyllobacteriaceae > Mesorhizobium > Mesorhizobium sp. M1399. Next base: position 351,686 of record NZ_JAMYKZ010000004.1, on the reverse strand, counting down.
AAGCCTAGCTCTCCCCCATTCCATTACAGGAGACTAGCCATGAAGAGCCTCTTCACCTCGATACTTCTCGCTCTGGTCGGCATCGCCGCCGCGCCGGCAGTTCAGGCGGCCGAACTCTGGCGCGCTACCGGGCTTGAGCAACCGGAATCGGCGCTGTTCGATGCCGCCGGCAAACGCATCATCATCTCCAATATCGTTGGCAATCCCGGCGACGCCGACGGCAATGGATACCTGTCGGTCCTGTCTGTGGACGGCAAGATGGTTACGCAACATTGGACCGACGGCATGGACGCGCCCAAGGGCATGGCGATTGCCGACGGCAAACTCTACGTCGCCGACCTCACCCATGTGCGCGTCGTCGATCTCGCAAGCGGCAAGCTAACATCGACGATCGACTTGCCGAACGCGGTCTTCCTCAACGACGTGACCGCCGACGCGTCCGGCAAGGTCTACGTCACAGATATGCTTGCCGATACGATCTATCGCATCGACGGCGACCGGCCCGAACTGTTCGTCAGGGATGCGGCGCTTGCTTCGCCGAATGGCATCTTCGCCGATGGCGGCCGGCTGATCGTCGCTTCCTGGGGCAAGGGCATCAAGCCCGATTTCAGCACCGCGGAGCCGGGCGGCCTGCTCTCGGTCGATCTCGCCACCAAGGCAATTGCGTCACTGCCCGGCGCAGAAAAGTTCGCTAACCTCGATGGCGTCGTCGCCATCGGCGGCAGCGTTTACGCCACCGCGTATATGACCGGCACGCTCTACAGCTACAAAGCCGGCGGCACGCCGCAAGCGGTTGCGACGTTCAAGCCGGGCAGCGCCGACATCGGCACCGACGGCAAGTCGACAATCTTCGTGCCGCTGATGAACGACGGCGAGATCGCGGCATTAGGCCTCGACTAAGCCAGCCATCGGCTCAGGCGGCGGGCGCGGCTTTCTTCAGCTGCGCCCGCGCATCCGTGATCGAGGCGGCATAAGTCACCAGCGGCCGCTTGACGCCGTGGTTGATCAGCATGCGGCGTATCTGCGGTGAAGCGCCTAATATAATGAAGCGAACGCCGGCGCGGCTGGCCTTGTGGGCCGCGCCCTCGATGACATTGGCCGCCGTCGAATCGAAGAACGGCACCGCCGAACAATCGAGGATGAAGTTCCTGCGCTGGTCGGCGATGCGGTCCAGCACCGTGCCGACGGTCGAGGCGGCGCCGAAGAAGAAGGCGCCCGATATCCGGTAGACGACAGTATCGGCATCGCTCGCCTCGCTGGAATCATAAGCGCTGGCGCGGTCGGCGACGTCTTCCTGCACCAAGGATTGATGGTCCGCCTCCACCGCGATGCTCTTGGCCATGCGGTCGATGAACAGGATTGAGCCCAGCGCAAAACCGACGACGATGCCTTCAGTCAGGTCGCGGAAGATGACGATCAGGAACGTCGCCATCAGTACCAGCGCATCGCCGCGCGAGGCGCGCAGCAAGGTGGCGAAGGCCTGTTTCTCGAACATGTTCCAGCACACCACCGCCAGCACGCCGGCAAGTGCTGCAAGCGGGATATAGCTGGCCAGCGGTGCCGCCACCAGCATCAGGGCAAGCAGGATGGCCGAGTGCATCATGCCTGAGACCGGTCCATGCGCGCCGGCCCGTACATTGGTCGCGGTGCGGGCAATGGTGCCGGTGGTGCAGATACCGCCGAACAAGGCGGAGGCGATATTGGCGAAGCCCTGCGCCACCAACTCGCAATTGGAGCGATGCCGCCTTCCGGTCATGCCGTCAGCGACGACGGCCGACAGCAGCGATTCGATCGCCCCGAGCAGCGCAAAGGCGATGGCGTCCGGCAGCACGTCGATTATCCTGTCGAGGCTGAGCGGCGGGAAGGCCGGCCATTGCAGGCTGCGCGGGATGCCGCCGAAGCGCGTGCCGATCGTTTCGGCCGGCATGGCGAGCAATGCCACGACGAGTGATGCCAGCCCGATGGCAATCAGCATGGCCGGCCACTTCGGCCGAAACCGCTTCAACAGCGCAATGGTGATGATGGTCAGTGCCGCCACCGCGGTTGCGGCGAGGTTGATCGTTCCGGCCGCCTCGCCGATGGCCATCAGCTTGGGCACCAGCGGCCCCGGTTCCTTGCCGGCGAGCTTCAGCCCGAAGAGTTCGACGATCTGGCCGGAGAAGATGATGACGGCGATGCCGGCGGTGAAGCCGACGGTCACCGGATACGGGATGAACTTGATGTAGGTGCCAAGCCCGAGATAGCCGATGGCAAGCAGGAACAGGCCGGCCATCATCGTCGCCAGCAGCAAGCCGTCGACGCCAACTCGCGCCACCGTCGCAGCCACCAGCACAATGAAGGCGCCGGCCGGGCCGCCGATCTGGAAACGGCTGCCGCCAAGCGCCGAGACCAGGAAGCCGCCAATGATCGAGGTGTAGAGCCCGCGCTCCGGCGTCACGCCTGAAGCAATGGCAATTGCCATCGACAGCGGCAGCGCCACGATGGCGACAGTCAGCCCGGCGATGGCATCCGCCTTGAAGTGCGCGAGCGTATAGCCCTCGCGCAGCACCGTCACCAGCTTCGGCGTGAACAGTTCGGAAAATGTCGGCCGTGCCGGTTGATGCACTGCCCGCCGGGTCTGATCCATCGAGTGCCTTCCCCATGAAACCAAGGAGGCGGCGGGATCGTCGGCAGGACTGTCGGCGGTCGCCGTCGCGACTTGGAGCGGCGTGCGTCCAAATCGACGCACAGGTACGCTCCAACACTTTTGAACCGCGCATTGGACTATCCGAAAATCGATTTCGATTTTCGGCGATGCGGCAGTACCGTCAGCCTTGCGGGTTCTGCGGCGTGACAGGCTTGAGGCGAACGCCCCTGCCGCCACGCTCGCTCGCCTGGTTGTCGCCGATCAGCTCGACCCCGGCCTCTTCAAGGGCCTGGATGACCTTCATCAGCGTATCGACCACGCCCCGGACCAGGCCGTCGCTCGCTTCCATGCGCTGAATGGTTGGAAGCGAAACCCCGGCGCGCTCGGCGAGCGTCTTCTGATCGATGCCGGCCAGCGCCCTCGCGGCACGCATCTGCGCGGCAGTGATCATCGGCCATAACCCCCGTCTGAGTCTGCGATATCACGTGTAATACCTTCATTATGATGGTTCAAGCATCATCTTGCATATGTGAAACATGCAGCACTCTTTGCCAGCCGATGCGCTAGCATGCTACAATTTCGGCATCGTTTGGCGGGACATCCATTGCGATCCCGATTTCACAGACAACGACTCAAAAAGGATGAGCAGGTGAAGATATTCAATGCGTTGGCGACCTCGACAGCCTTGCTGTCGATGGTTTTCCTGCTGGCAGGCTGCGGTCATGGCCTGATCAACAGGCTGATTTGACCGCAAATCGACTGACATGAGTCAGGTGCCGCCGGCCCGCCCGAGCCATCGCTGCAGGAACCGGGCCGCAAGCCAGCACAGCATCGCCCAGGCAAAGCCGGCGCACCAGCCGGCCAATACGTCGGAGGGCCAGTGGACGCCGAGATAGATGCGGCTGATGCCGACCACCACCGTCGTCAGCACCGCCAGACCGAGCACATAGATCTTCGTTGTCCGCCCGGGCAAAAACCGCGCCGCCATGCTGCCCAGCGTCAAATATGTCACCGCCGACAGCATGGCGTGGCCGCTCGGAAACGAAAGTGATGCCACGTCGGCGAGATGCGAGACCAGATCGGGGCGCGGCCGATCTATATCGAACTTGAGCACGCTTGACAGGACCTGGCCGCCCGCTACCGCGATGAACATGAGAAGCGCCGCGCCTGGCCTGCGGATGAGGAGCAGATAGACGATCATTGCTGCCGTGATCAGCACCAACACGCTGGCGCTGCCGAGGCTGGTGATGTCGCGCATCGCTCCTTCCAGCCACGCCGGTCCGATCGGATTGTCGGGTTGGCCGGCCTTGCGGAAGGCAAGCAGGATTTCGGTATCGAAGGCATGCGGCGTAGTGGCCCGCGCCATCTCCATTAGCTCCTCGAACCCCCACAGCCCGCCGGCAATGATCAGCCCGGCCAGCAGAACCGGGAACTCCAGCCAGTTGCGCAGTCTGCTTGCGGTCTTCTTCATCGGCCCGATCGCAGTTACAGCCTTTGCAGATAGGGTCCGAGCGTGATCAGCGCCACAGCTGCGATGGCAAGCACGATGCCGGTCGCCTGCAAGGCATTGACGCGCTCGCCGAAGAAGACCAGCGCCACCACATTCACCGACACCAGCTGGATCACCGCTGACAGGCTGAACGACACCGACATGCCGAATTCACGGATCAGCCTCAGCATGATCAGATTGCCGAGCGAATAGAGCGCCAACGTCAGCACGATCTTGCCAAAGCTCGGCGCCAGTCCCCATTGCTTCGCCGCCGTCGCCGCAAGCAGGAAGATCACTGTCGAAATGCAGAGCTGCCCAAGTCCCCAGAAACTCACTTTTTGCTCCTCCCGATGCGGTCCTTGCGCGCCTGCCGCAGCTCTTGTTTCCGAAGCGCCGGTCGCGGTCAAGCGGGGCTGATGTTGGGCACGAAATCGCAGATGGCAATTAGCCGGCATGTCATCAAACTGTGACCTGCCGGCGATACCGGATTGGCCAGGCAACACGCTCCAGCAATCCATCCAGCCAGAGGCAGGCCCCTATGACCGAACATCGCACCCCTGACGCCCATTTCCGCACCAGCCTGCTCGAGGAAAACGATGGGCCAGGAGCCAATCCCAGCGACAACCGCACCATGGGTGAGATCATCGCCGCGCGGTTCTCGCGCCGCGGCTTCCTCAACGGCTCGCTTGCCGTCTCGGCCATAGCCGCTACCGTCAGCCCGCTGGCGCTGATCACCGCCGACAACGCCCGCGCCGCCGAAGGCTCCGCCTTCGCTTTCGACGAGCTCGAGGCCGGCATCGACGACAAGCATCACGTTGCACCCGGTTATGACGCCGACGTGCTGCTGCGCTGGGGCGATCCGCTGTTCGCCGATTCGCCGGAATTCGATCCGACAAAACAGTCGGCGGAAGCCCAGGCCAGACAATTCGGCTACAACAATGACTATGTCGGTTATATCCCGATCGACGGCTCGGCCGAGCACGGCCTGCTGGTGGTCAACCACGAATACACCAATCCGCACCTGATGTTTCCGGGCCTCGTCACCATCGTCGATGGCAAAGCCAAGCAGGCGCCTCTCAGCAAGGAACAAGTCGACGTCGAGATGGCCGCGCATGGCGGCACCATTGTCGAGATCCGCAAGGAAGCCGGCAAATGGCAGGTCGTTCGCGACGGCAAGCTCAACCGCCGCATCACCTCCAACACCGAGATCGCGCTGTCCGGCCCCGTCGCCGGCCACGACCGCGTCAAGACCAGCGCCGACCCGACCGGCACGAAAGTCGTCGGCACCGTCAACAATTGTGCCGGCGGCGTCACGCCGTGGGGCACCTATGTCATGGCCGAGGAGAACATCCACGGCTATTTCTCGGGCGAGCTGCCGCAAGGCCACAAGGAAGCGGCCAATTACAAGCGGCTCGGCATTCCCGAAGGTGCTTATGAATGGGCAGCGCATTACGACCGTTTCGACATCGGCAAAGAGCCGAACGAGCCGAACCGCTTTGGCTGGATCGTCGAGGTCGACGTCCAGGATCCGACTTCGGTGCCGAAGAAGCGCACCGCAATGGGCCGCTTCAAGCATGAGGGCGCCGAATCGATCGTCGCCAAGGATGGCCGTGTCGTCTTCTACCTCGGCGACGACGAGCGCTTCGACTATGTCTATAAGTTCGTCACCACAGGCAAGTTCAATCCGGACGACCGCGCCGCCAATATGGATTTGCTCGACGACGGCACCTTGCATGTCGCCAAGTTTGCCGACGACGGTTCGGTCGAATGGCTGCCGATCGTCTTCGGCCAAGGGCCGCTGACGGCGGAGAACGGCTTTGCCAGCCAGGCCGACGTGCTGATCGAGACGCGCCGCGCCGCCGACCTGCTCGGCGCCACCAAGATGGACCGCCCTGAAGACATCCAGCCCAATGCCGCCAACGGCAAGGTCTATGTCATGCTGACCAACAATTCGAAGCGCAAGGCCGATCAGGTCGACGCCGCCAACCCGCGTGCCGAAAATGCCTTTGGCCACATCATCGAGATCGTCGAGGACGGTGGCGATTTTGCCGCCACCAAGGGCAAGTGGGAGGTGCTCTTGAAATGCGGTGAGCCCTCGGTTGCGGCAGTCGGCGCCACCTTCTCGACCGCAACCACGGCCAATGGCTGGTTCGGCATGCCGGACAATTGCGCGGTTGATTCGACCGGCCGCCTCTGGGTCGCCACCGACGGTCAGGGTCCGAAGGCCACTGGCCGCACCGACGGTCTGTGGGCGGTCGATACGGAAGGGCCGGCGCGGGCGACCTCAAAACTGTTCTTCCGCGTGCCGATCGGCGCCGAAATGTGTGGTCCCCTGTTTGCGCCGGACGACCAGACCGCTTTCGTTGCCGTCCAGCATCCAGGCGACGGTGGCGAGGACTGGGAGGCTTTCGGCCGTCCGTCCTACTATGAGGATTTGTCGACCCGCTGGCCCGACTTCAAGCCGGACATGCCGGTGCGGCCGGCGGTCGTTGCCATCACCAGGCAAGGTGGTGGCAAGATCGCGGTCTGACACGCAGCAAGGTCTTGCAGTCTCAAGGAAGGATTTCGGCGATACGAAATCCTTCCTTTCCCGATGCGGGATGCATCCATGCTACGCATTATGCGCCGACGAATCATTCGGTGCGCTGAACCACGGCCACATTCATTGTGCTTCGCAACCTGAAGCCAATGGACTCGTAAAGTCTAATGGCCGTGGCGTTGCTGGCATAAGCGTGGAGATAGGGAATTTCGTCGCGCGCCACTATCCGGTTTGCCACGAATATGGACAACAGCTTGCCCAGGCCACCGCCGCGAAATTTCGGATGTGAGCACACTCCGCTGAGTTCGGTATAGCCAGGTTGCTTCATGCGCTCGCCGGCCATTGCTGCAAGTCTGCCCTCGATTTTCACACCCCAAAAATCGCCCAGGCTCAAGGCTTCGAGCGTGAATGGGCCAGGCTTGGTGACCAACGCCAGAGCCAGCATCTCAGCGGCGTCGTCTCGCGTCAGACGTTGCACGCGCCCGTCGGACACGATCTGCAATGGCTGCTCGGCAATCATCTGAACCCCGGCCGCGGTCGAAGTCGCGGAAAGCCCCGTGGGCAGAGCAATGGCGTCCGCTTGAAGCAGGATCACACTCTCGCCCGGGGAGACAAGCTTTTCGAGCGCCCGCAGGCTTTCCGCGTCGTCCGCGCCAGTGGCGGCGAAAGGAACAATCGACGGCCGATATCGCCTGGCGAGGTTGCCACCTTGCGCGAAGGCCTGATGTCGCGTCTGAAGCGCGCTCCAGATCGGGCGGTCAAGCAGGTGTTTCATTGCACGGCATCTCTCGGTTTTGGTGCACGACGGTCGAGAGGAGCCGCGGCGAGGCCGTCCTCGATGGCGGCCAACTGATCGAGAAGCGGCCCCGAAAGATCCGCGCACAGATCCGCGACGGCGTTCTCGATGCGCGGCCAGACCTCGCGCTTTGCGACATCGACCAGCCGCCGGCCGTCCCTGGTGAGGGAGACGATCCTGCGCCGCTGGTCATCGATCGACGGACTGACCTCGAGCAATCCCAACTCGGCGAGAAGCGAGACGCTTCGCGTTACGCCTGGCTGCGCGATGCCAAGGGATTGCGCCAGTTCCCCGACAGGCAGGGGGCCTAGCCTGTCGAGCGCGGCCAGCAGTGGGTACTGGCTCGCCTGAACCGGAACATCCAGCCGGTCGAGAAGGCGCTGCGCCTCCGCTTGCAGTTGCTCGCCTATACGCTTCATCCTGCTGCCCAGGCACAGGAAGCCAAGCGATCGTATGACGTCTTCCATAGGCCAATCCGCCTCGCGATAAATCATAACATGATATATAACAAAACATGAAGGTCAAGGGGCTATCGTTGCAGGGGCTGCACTCAGTGCTGTTTCCGTTGATCGATAAGGCTGCTTTGCTTGGCAAGGCCAATCGATCAGTTGCGCAGCCGGTAGCCGGTTCTGAAGATCCAGGCGACGATCGCTATGCAGACAAGCAGGAAGACCACCGTCATGCCGAGGCTGACGCCGACCGAAACGTCGGATTTGCCGTAGAAGCTCCAGCGGAAGCCGCTAACCAGGTAGACCACCGGGTTGAACAGCGTCACCGTGCGCCAGATGCCGGGCAGCATGTTGATCGAATAGAAGCTGCCGCCGAGGAAGGTCAGCGGTGTGATGATCAGCAGCGGCACCAGCTGCAGTTGCTCGAAGCTTCTTGCCCAGATGCCGATGATGAAGCCGAACAGGCTGAAGGTCACGGCCGTCAGCACCAGGAAAGCGAGCATCCAGAACGGATGCTCGATCGTCAGCGGCACGAACAGCGAGGCCGTCGCCAAAATGATCAGGCCAAGCACGATCGACTTTGTCGCCGCACCTCCGACATAGGCGATGACGATCTCCAGATAGGACACCGGCGCCGACAGCAATTCGTAGATCGAGCCGACGAATTTCGGAAAGTAGATGGCGAAGGAGGCGTTGGAGATCGACTGCGTCAGCAGCGACAGCATAATCAGCCCCGGCACGATGAAGGCGCCGTAGCTGATGCCGTCGATCTCGGTGATGCGCGAGCCGATGGCCGAGCCGAAGACGACGAAATAGAGCGACGTCGAAATGACCGGCGAAACGATGCTCTGCAGCACAGTGCGAAGGGCGCGCGCCATCTCCACCCGATAAATCGCCCATACCGCATGAAGGTTCATGGCCGCGCGCGGGTTCATGCCTGTTTCCTCACCAGATTGACGAAGATCTCCTCGAGCGAGCTGTTTTCCGTATCGATGTCGCGGAACTGGATGCCGGCCGCCTCGAGCTCGCGGATCAGCGAGGCGACGCCCGGCCGTTCGCTCTGGTTGTCATAGGTATAGGTCAGCTGCCCGCCATCGGGCGAAAGCTCCAGCGCGTAGTGCGAAAAAGCATCGGGAACGGTGGCCAACGGGCTGCGCAGTTCCAGCACAAGCCGTTTGCGGCCAAGCTTGCGCATCAGCTCGGCCTTGTCCTCGACCAGCACGATCTCGCCGCGGTTGATGACGCCGACGCGATCGGCCATCGCCTCGGCTTCTTCGATGTAGTGCGTGGTCAGGATGATGGTGACGCCGTCTTCGCGCAGCCGGCGCACCATCGCCCACATGTCCTGGCGCAGCTCGACATCGACGCCGGCGGTCGGTTCGTCGAGGAACAGGATTCGCGGCTCGTGCGACAACGCCTTGGCGATCATCAGCCGGCGTTTCATGCCGCCGGACAGCGTGATCGCCTTGGCGTCCTTCTTGTCCCAGAGCGACAGGTCGCGCAGCACTTTTTCGACGAACGCCTTGTCCGCCGGCTTGCCGAACAGGCCGCGGCTGTAATTGACCGTCGCCCACACGCTCTCGAAGGCATCGATGGTCAGTTCCTGCGGCACCAGCCCGATCAGGCCGCGCGCAGCGCGGTAGTCGCGGTTGATGTCATGGCCGTCGACCGTGACGGTGCCCGACGAGCGGTTGACGATGCCGCAGACGATCGAGATCAGCGTCGTCTTGCCGGCGCCGTTCGGCCCCAGCAGCGCAAATATCTCGCCGCGCACGATATCGAGATTGATCTCCTTCAACGCCTTGAAGCCGGTGGCGTAGGTCTTCGTGACCCCGGAAATCGAGATGATCGGCTGCATGGCTGAAAACGGCTGCTTGAAACAGAGTTGTTGATTTAATCCGCTGAATGTCGGTGCGCAAATCCGGATGTCAATGGCGCTCCTGACAGTTCTGGACATCGAGGTTCGCCGGAATAGGCAACACCCGCCTGGTCGTCCAGCAAAATTCCACGCAAAAGCAGATTAACCGGCACTGCGGCGTTCCGCCTCGCGGCGGGACGCCGCTTTGACCGCCCGGCGCATGAAGCCTATCCTTGTACAAACAAGCAGCAGCTGGAGCCGCCATGGACCCGCTCATCCTGTCGCGCATACAGTTCGGCGCGAACATCTCGTTCCACATCCTGTTCCCGGCGATCACCATCGCGCTCGGCTGGGTGCTGCTGTTCTTCAAGCTCCGCTACAACGCGACAGGCGACTCCGCCTGGATGCGCGCTTATTTCACCTGGGTTAAGGTATTCGCGCTGTCCTTCGCCATGGGCGTGGTTTCCGGCGTCACCATGAGTTTTCAGTTCGGCACCAACTGGCCGGGCTATATGGAGACGGTCGGCAACATCGCCGGCCCGCTGCTGGCTTACGAGATCCTGACGGCCTTTTTCCTCGAGGCGGCGTTCCTCGGCATCATGCTGTTCGGCTTCCGCCGCGTCTCAAACCGCGTCCACACGCTGGCGACGGTGCTGGTAGCCGGCGGCACCACTCTGTCCGCCTTCTGGATCATCGCCCTCAATTCGTGGATGCAGACGCCGGCCGGCTTCGAAATTCGCGATGGTGTTGCGCACGCCACCGACTGGTGGGCCGTTGTCTTCAATCCGTCCATGCCCTACCGGCTCGTTCATATGCTGCTTGCTTCGGGGCTGACCGTCTCGTTCCTGATCGCTGGCCTGTCGGCGCTGCGCTATCTCTACGGCGATCGCTCGGAATCGATGTGGAAGGCGCTGCGCACCGGTGTCTTCGCCGCCGCGATCCTGATCCCGATCCAGATCTTTGCCGGCGACCAGCACGGCCTCAACACGCTTGAACATCAGCCGCAGAAGATCGCCGCCATGGAGGCCAACTGGAACACCGGTCCCAACGTGCCGCTGGTGCTGTTTGCGCTTCCCGACGAAGCGGCCAAGGAGAACAGGTTCGAGCTCACCATTCCCGACGGCGCCAGCCTCATCCTCAGGCACAGCGCCGGCGGCATCGTACCGGGGCTGAACGATTATGCCGGCAACCATCCTCCGGTGTTTCCGGTGTTCTGGGGCTTTCGCATCATGGTCGGCACCGGCCTGTTGATGCTCGTCGTCTCCTGGTCGGCGGCCTTCTTCCTCAAGCGTCGCCACAGCCTGCCTAAGCCGCTGGCGCTGGTCATGGTGCCGATGGCACTGTCCGGCTGGCTGGCGACGCTGGCCGGCTGGTACACCACCGAGATCGGCCGCCAGCCCTGGCTGGTCACCGGCGTGCTGCGTACCGCCGATGCTGTCGGCCCGGTCGCCGGCAGCCATGTCGCGCTGTCGCTCGCGGTCTATCTCATCCTCTACGTGCTGCTGCTGATCGCCTATCTCGGCGTGTTGGTGCATCTGGCATTGAAGGCGGCGAAGGATGGTGACACCTCGCCGCTGCCGGGCGTCATGAACAGGCCGCTGTCGCAGCCGGTTGCGCAACCGGGAGAAACATCATGAGCTTCGACTGGCCGACCCTGTTGCCTCTGATCTTCGCCGGCCTGATGGGCCTAGCCATCCTGATCTACGTCATCCTCGACGGCTTCGATCTCGGCATCGGCATCCTGTTCGCCGCAGCCGAAGACACCGAACAGGATACGATGATCGCCGCCATCGGCCCGTTCTGGGACGCCAACGAGACCTGGCTGGTGCTGGCGGTCGGCCTGCTGCTGGTCGCCTTCCCATTGGCGCACGGCACCATCCTGACCGCGCTCTACATTCCGGTTTTCGTGCTGCTGGTCGGCTTGATCCTGCGCGGCGTCGCCTTCGATTTCCGCGCCAAAGTGCCGGCCGGCAGGAAGCACCGCTGGAACCGCATCTTCTTCCTCGGTTCGGTCATCGCGTCGCTGGCGCAGGGCTATATGCTCGGCGTCTATGTGCTCGGCCTCGACGTCGGCCCTGGCGGCATGGCTTTCGGGGCGCTCGTGGCGCTCTGCCTTGCCGCCGCCTACGCGGCGATGGGCGCGGCCTGGGTCATCTACAAGACGGAAGGCGACTTGCAGAAGAAAGCGGTGCTGTGGCTGCGCACGGCACTGGTGCTGACCGCGCTCGGCATGGTTGCAGTATCACTGGCCACGCCCTTTGCCAGCGCGCGCATCTTCGACAAATGGTTCGTCTGGCCGGCCATGCTCTATTTGTCGCCGTTGCCGATCCTGTCGGGAGTGCTGTTCCTGTGGCTGTGGCGCCAGACCTTTCATCTGCCGAAGCCCGACGATCGCCACGCGCTGCTCCCGTTCCTGACATTGGCCGCGATCTTCACGCTTGGCTTTGCCGGGCTCGCCTGGTCGTTCTACCCCTTCGTCGTGCCCGACCGGCTGACCATCTGGCAGGCTGCTTCGGCACCCGAAAGCCTGGCCGTCATCCTGGTCGGGACAGTCGTCGTGCTGCCGATCATCATCTTCTATTCGTTCTTTGCCTACCGCGTGTTCGGCGGCAAGGCGACGGATCTGACCTATGACTGACCGGCTTCGCCGGCGCCGGCCGAAACAGAATATTCATCTTCAAGCGGAATAACCTTCTCTGGCCGGCCCAGCAGAATCGCCGGCAGAAGAAGGGCAACAGAATGACCCCCTTTTTTGCGGCGAGACAGGATCGGCTGTTGCTGATGCTGATCCGGACGGTCGGCGCACTCGCGCTTGCGGGCCTGCTGCCGGCCATGCCGCAGGCGCATGCGCAGGACGCGGCCAGCTGGACCGGCGTGTGGGACACGAAATGGCGCGGCGGCGGCGCCCAGATCAAGTTCGAGCAGACCGGCGCCGACGTAAAGGGCGTCTACCCGCTTTACAGCGGCCGTATCGAGGCGAAGGCCGAAGGCGACAAGCTTGTCGGCCACTGGTTCGAAGGCGACCGCCAGGGCGCCTTCACCTTCGTCCAGTCGCCTGACGGCGAAAGCTTCATGGGCCGTTTCGATGTCGCCACCGCCGAATGGTGGACAGGCGTGCGCGTCAGCGCCGTCGAGGACGTCCGTGTCGACCAGTCGAGCCCGATGAGCACCATGCGCTCGTTCCTGCAGACGATGAACGAGAGCGGCGCCGACAACGTGCCGCGCGCGACCGGCGGCGGCATGGGTCTTGCCGGTCTGGCAGCGGGCCTCGTCGACGTCACCGAGGCCGACCGCGGCGGCCTCAACATGCCCGATTACACCAAGCTCCTGTTCACCGTCATCGACAACGCGACGTTCCGCCTGTGGAGCCTGCCGCATGATACGATTGCCGGCGACGAGGTGACGGCGACGCTCCCGCAATATGGCACCAGGGTTTCCTTCGATCTCACCTTTCGCCGCAAGAATGGCGAGTGGTCTATCGTCGGGCCGCCACTTGGCCAGCTTCAGGCCAAGCTCGCCGAATTCCAGGAAGCGCGTGGCGAAGCCGTCGACATGGTCGACGATCCGAGCAGGCTCGCCTCGCCACGCGATACGTTCAAGGTACTGTTGAGCGGCCTCACCGAGGCCGGCGATCCGGCACAGGCGGCGCTCGACCTGCGCAACTACAGTCAGGCGGTGCGCGGCGACGAGGCGTTCCTGCTCGAGCGCTATCTCAAAAAGGTCATCGACCGCATCGGCTATGTCTACTGGCAGGAGATCCCCGACGACCCGAAGAGCAACACCCCCTTCATCTATTTCGAGCATCCCGCCGGCAACATCGTCATCGGCCCGGTCGAGACCGAGAAGGGCAAGATCTGGCAGTTCACGCCCGAGACGCTCGCCCACATCCGCGCGCTCTACGCCGACGTGGAAGACGTGCCGGTGGCGCCGGAGTTCGCTGCCTTCGCCAGCACCGACCCGTTCTTCATCGCCCGTGGCCTCGCCCGCGAGATCAGCCCCGGCCTGCTCACCCGCGCCGGACCGATGGAGCACTGGCAGTGGTGGATGCTCGGCCTTGCCGCAGTGGCCGGCATCGTTTTCGGCTTCATCGCCAATGCGCTGATTTCCTTGATTGTGCGAAGGACGGACAGCTCGGCCTTCTTCCGCATCGTCGAATGGGCGGTGCGTTCGATCGTGCTTGGGTTCTTCCTGCTGTTGACGCTGCGCCCGCTCGGTCTGCCGCAAGTGGTCGCCGCCCCGGTCAAGGCAATCGCCTGGAGCCTGATCGTGATCGGTGCCGTGCCGGTGGTCTGGCACCTGATCGGCAAGGTCGCCGAACACTATCGTGGACTGTGGCAAGTGCCCGGCTACCACGACACGCTGATTTCGCTGTCCACCGGCGTCGCGCGCGTCGCCGTGCTGGTCGTCGCCTTCCTGCTGTTGGCCGAAGTGCTCGCCATTCCCTACGAAGGCGTCATTGCTGGTCTCGGCATCGGCGGTCTGGCGGTGGCGCTGGCGGCGCAGCCGACGCTGCAGAACTTCCTCTCCGGCCTGACGCTCTATGCCGATCGGCCGGTCAGCGTCGGCGACTTCTGCAAGTTCGGCGACCAGTCCGGCACGATCGAGCATATCGGCATGCGCTCGACACGCATCCGGTCGCTCGACCGCACGATCATCTCGGTGCCGAATTCGGATTTCGCCGGCATGCAGATCGAGAACTACGCGCATCGCGACCGCACCCGGTTCGCGACGACGCTGCAGCTGCGCTACGAGACGACGCCCGATCAGCTGCGTTACGTCCTGGCCGAGCTGCGCAAGCTGCTGATCGCCCATCCGCGCGTCATCGACGAGCCATGCCGCGTGCGCTTTGCCGGCTTCGGCGCCTATTCGCTCGACATCGACGTGTTCACCTACGTCAAAACCGCCGACGTGGCCGAATTCCAAGCCATCCGCGAGGACATCCTGTTGTCCATGATCAACATCATGGATGATGCCGGCGCGCAGTTCGCCTTCCCTTCGTCACTGGAATACAGAGCCACCGATCTTGCGGTCGACCACGAAAAACGCATCGCCGCGGAGAAAAGGGTCAGCGATTGGCGCGAGGCGGAAAACCTGCCTTTCCCCGAGTTCAGCCAGATCGACAAATTTGCCCTCAACAACACGCTTGCCTACCCGCCTCGGGGCTCGGCGCATTATCGTGAGACAGAGCCCGACCCGGACTCGGCCGAGGCAAAGGCGACACTGGAGAAAGTGCGTTGGAGCCTGCCCTGGAAAAAGGGGAGGTAGTTTCGAGACGTTGGCGGGACAGCACCCCCCTCTGGCCTGCCGGCCATCTCCCCCGCAAGGGGGGAGATTAGCAGTTTCAGCGCTCCGCTCGTCCTGAACGTTGGAGATTTGGCGAAGGTCGAGGTGATAGCCGATCTCCCCCCTTGCGGGGGAGATGTCCGGCAGGACAGAGGGGGGTGCGAAGGATCGCCGACGCTTATTCTCCGTCGCGCCCGCCGGCGCAAAAAATCAGCTCTTGTTGGCGGCCAGCACCAGCACCGGCTTTTCGCTGTAGAGATTGGGGAACAGCCGCTTCAGATTCTCGACCTTGGGCAGATCATTGTAGACGATATAGGGATAGGTCGGGTTGAGCGTCAGGAAGTCCTGGTGATAGTCCTCGGCCGGATAGAAGGTCTTGCCGGTCTCCAGCGTCGTCACGATCGGCTTTGCAAACACCTTGGCCCTGTCGAGCTGGGCGATGTAGCTTTCGGCGATCTTTTTCTGCGTGTCGTTTTCGGCAAAAATCGTCGAGCGGTACTGGGTGCCGCTGTCCGGCCCCTGGTAGTTCAGTTGCGTCGGATTGTGCGCGACCGAGAAATACACTTGCAGCAGCTGGCCATAGGTGACTTTGGACGGCTGATAGGTGATCTCGACGGATTCGGCGTGGCCCGTCCGGCTGGTACCGACCATTTCATAGACGGCCGTGTCCTTGTCGCCGCCGGCATAGCCGGAGACCGCGCTGGTTACGCCGTTGACGTGCTGGAACACGCCTTGGACGCCCCAGAAGCAGCCGCCGGCGAAGACCGCCTTTTCGGTCCCGGCGGTGGCCTTCTCGTCCATTGCCGGCGGCGGGATCACCACCGCGTCTTCGGCCGAGACTGCCGGCGTCTGCCAGAACACGGCAGCGGCGGCCGTGAGAATGAGCGCGGCAAGTGCTGTTTTTGCGAAAATCGACGATCGTTTCAGGGCTCCGGTCATGTCTGATCTCCCATGATGCTGGTGTGGATTATACGACGGATAGGTCCGCCGGGCTCTCACATTGCTGTGCGCATCGCCTATTTGGCCGGAGCCATGGCATCGCAGGCCTTGGTCGCCTCTGCCTTCTTCATGGCGTCCGTCTCGGCGGCGGCCTTGTCCATGCAGTCGGCCTTCATCGGATCGCCCGCCTTCATCGCAGTTGTGGCCATTGCATCAGGCGCCATGGCGCCGGCCGGCTTCATGGCATCGGTTGCCGGCTTCATGGCGTTTATCGCCATCGCCGGCTTCATCGCATCTTCGGCCCGCGCCGCGCCTCCGGTGAACAGCGCCGTCGAGCAAAGTGCGAGGGCGAGTGCCGCCAGGGTCAGGTGATTGGTCATGGTGGTCTCCTTGGGTTATGGCAGGGTTGATCGCATGCGGCGGTGCCGCTGCGGCGTTGCACAAATTCGGAACGGGTTCTAATTCGCAGCGGCACCGAGGATCGGCCCGCCGCCCGGCACCTGGACCAGCACCGCGGTGCTGAGGCCGCGTGCAGCGGCCGGCAACGGCAGCGCGGTGGCGTCGCCGGTCCAACTGCCCAGCCTGGTCAGCGAATGCACGACATTGGCGTGCGGCAGCGTGCGCCCGGTGTTTTCGCCGCGCGCCACCGGCACCTCGACGACGCCTTGCCGGTAGTGAACCAGCCAGACATCGGCCCTGCCGCCCGGCACCGGACCGGCGCCGATGCTGACCTTTCCACCGGCGAGCGACAGCGAAGGTCCGTCGGCGTGGCCGCCGCTCGAAATCAGCTGCTCGATCTCGCCCGGCCTGGCGCCGACGGCATCGGCCTTGCCGTTGACCACCACTTGCGGCGTGAACGGGCCGGAACGGCCGAGCGACGGCTCGTAACTGACCTGACGCTGCGTGAATTCGTCTTTGCCGAATGTATCCTTCCAGCCGAGATAGTCCCAGTAGGTGACGTTGAAGGACAGCGCCAGCACACCAGGCCGGTCCTTGACCTTGATCAGATTGGCATTGGCCGGCGGGCAGGACGAACAGCCCTGGCTGGTGAACAACTCGACGACGGTCAGCGTCTGGCCGGCAGCCGCGCTGGTATGCCGAAAACCCGATTGCCGAAAACAGTGCCAGGGAAAGCCCGACAAGGGCCGTGCTGCGTTTCGATCCGGTCATCGCTGTCCTCATGTGCGGTTCCATGTCCAAACTTCGCCGCCGACGCACGGTTCGTTACAGCATCACCGCTTCGTGATTGAGGAGAAGTCCAAGTTTTTTCGTCTTAGGGATTGGCGAGAGCCGAGGCGACATCCGATCTCCCCCCTTGTGGGGGAGATGTCCGGCAGGACAGAGGGGGGCGCCACCGAGCGTCATCCTACGTGGACGCCGAGTAACGCCAACTCGATGCTAGGATGGGCCAAGCGGATTGGAGGTTGCCAGATTTGCAAATTACGAGAGCCGCGGGACAGCGCCCCCTCTGGCCTGCCGGCCATCTCCCCCACACGGGGGGAGATCGGCACTTGGCCCGGCTATTGTGTAAGCACGGTCTCCGAAGGCCGCTTGTTGAAGGCGCACTTGCCGGTCACCGTGTAGAAGAAGTCGGCATTCGAAATGGCTGCCGGTACGGGATTGCCGCCATCTTCCCAAGCCTGTTTGCTGCTCTGGCCGCATGGCACGAGGGTGAAGATATCGACGGTTTCTCCGTTCGCAATTTCGACGCCGTCGGCGTAAAGCCGGTTCGATGTCGCCGGATCGTTCGATTTGAGCACGGATGGATTGCCGGACGGCACATCCATCCGCAGGTACAGCTGGTCCATCTGGCTGACGTCGATCACCGCACCAGCACTCGTCGCGGGATACATCGTGCTGACGCAGGTGGTTGCGTATTTCCTGCCGTATGAGTCGGTCTGGGTGATCGTGGTGCTGGGCAAGCCGTAGAAGCTGAGCACCGTGGCGGTCGTGCATACTTGCTGCTGGACCAGCGTGGTCGTCGTTCCGTTGATCGTATACACGCTGGCTGTGCCGTAGCCCTTAGGGTCGCCATAACCGTTGTATGTGTAGTCGATCTTCATCAGCTTGTTAGCCAGCGTGTCACCAAACTTGGTGCCATAGAGCGTCATCGTTTTGTTCCAATAGCCCGAGATCTTATCGACTTTGAACGTGGCCTCCACCAATGCCGGCCGCTTTGTCACCGCCGACGCGACGCCGACCTGCACCGTGTTGATCTTGACGATCTGCATGAAACTCGTCGGCATGGCGAAGCCAGCCGAAGCCTTGATGCTGGCAGCGCCGTCGGTAGCGACGACGAAGCTGTCGAGCTTGGCCGTGCCTTGCCCGCCATTGGCCAGGTATGCCTCCTGCAGCTTCACCTGGCGGTCCGCCAACGTCGTGGTCGTCTCCAGCGTCGTGATCGACAGCGACGCGGCATCGAGCGCGTTCTGCATCGAGGCCCTGGTTGAAACCGCCGAGGTATAGTCGATGGAAAAACCCAATGCGGCAACCATCGGCATAAGCAAGATGGCGAGCATTGGCGCGAACGAGCCGCTCACCGAGTTGAGAAATTTGCGTGCGGACAGCGGCATTCCGATCCCCCGAAACGGCGATAGACCGGTGGGCTATCACGCCGGGCGCAAACTATGCTCTAATCTCATGGATCAAAGTTTAACGACTTTGGCCCCCGCCGCCGCTCCCGCGCCCCGCCGCTTGCCCATGCAGCGTGCCCCTGCTAAAGCGCGCCGCATGACCACGCCGATCAAAAACATCCGCAATTTCTCCATCGTTGCCCATATCGACCACGGCAAATCCACGCTTGCCGACCGGCTGATCCAGTCGACCGGCGGGCTGGAGCTGCGCGACATGAAGGAGCAGGTGCTGGACTCGATGGACATCGAGCGCGAGCGCGGCATCACCATCAAGGCGCAGACGGTGCGGCTGAAGTACCGCGCCAATAGTGGCGAGGATTACATCCTCAACCTGATCGACACGCCCGGCCATGTCGACTTCGCCTATGAGGTGTCGCGTTCGCTGGCCGCCTGCGAGGGCTCGCTGCTGGTCGTCGATGCCTCGCAAGGTGTCGAGGCGCAGACGCTGGCCAATGTCTACCAGGCCATCGACAACAACCACGAGATCGTCGTGGTGCTGAACAAGGTCGACCTGCCGGCGGCCGAGCCCGAGCGCATCCGCGAGCAGGTCGAGGAGGTGATCGGCATCGACGCCTCCAACGCCGTGTTGATCTCGGCCAAGACCGGGCTTGGCATTCCGGACGTGCTCGAGGCCATCGTCAACGATCTGCCGCCGCCGCGCGAGGGCGACATAGCGGCGCCGCTGAAGGCGATGCTGGTCGACTCCTGGTACGACGCCTATCTCGGCGTCATCGTGCTGGTCCGCATCATCGACGGCGTGCTGAAGAAGGGCCAGACCATCCGCATGATGGGCACCGGCGCCCGATATCTGGTCGAGCGCACCGGCGTCTTCACGCCCGCCCGCGTCAATGTCGACGAGCTCGGCCCCGGCGAGTTCGGCTTCTTCACCGGCTCGATCAAGGAAGTCGCCGACACCCGCGTCGGCGACACCATCACCGAGGACAAGCGCCCGACGGCGCAGGCCCTGCCCGGCTTCAAGCCGGCGCAGCCGGTGGTGTTCTGCGGCCTGTTCCCGGTCGACGCCGCCGATTTCGAGGATCTGCGCGCCGCGGTCGGCAAGCTGCGCCTCAACGACGCGTCCTTCTCCTATGAAATGGAAACCAGTGCGGCACTTGGCTTCGGCTATCGCTGCGGCTTCCTTGGCTTGCTGCATCTGGAGATCATCCAGGAGCGGCTGGAGCGCGAGTTCAATCTCGACCTCATCGCCACCGCGCCCTCGGTCGTCTACCGCCTGGCGTTGACCGACGGCACGGTGAAGGAATTGCACAACCCGGCGGACATGCCCGACGTGGTCAAGATTGCGGCCATCGAGGAGCCGTGGATCCGCGCCACCATCCTGACCCCGGACGACTATCTCGGCGGTATCCTGAAACTCTGCCAGGACAGGCGCGGCATCCAGTTCGATCTGTCCTATGTCGGCAAGCGTGCCATGCTGATCTACGACCTGCCGCTCAACGAGGTCGTGTTCGACTTCTACGACCGGCTGAAGTCGATCTCAAAGGGCTACGCCTCCTTCGATTATCACCTCACCGACTACAAGGAAGGCGACCTGGTCAAAATGTCGATCCTGGTCAATGAGGAGCCGGTCGACGCGCTGTCGATGCTGGTCCACCGCACGGCCGCGGAAAAGCGCGGCCGGCTGATGTGCGAGAAGCTGAAGGAGCTGATCCCGAACCATCTGTTCAAGATCCCGATCCAGGCGGCCATCGGCGGCAAGGTCATCGCCCGCGAGACCATCTCGGCGCTGCGCAAGGACGTCACGGCCAAATGCTACGGCGGCGACGTCTCACGCAAACGCAAGCTGCTCGACAAGCAGAAAGAGGGCAAGAAGCGGATGCGCCAGTTCGGGAAAGTGGATATCCCGCAAGAGGCGTTTATCCAGGCGCTGAAGATGGGGGATTGAACGGGGTTACGCCCATTTCCCCCGTGGCCGGGCTGTTCCCAATTTCGAGCTGACCGAACCGCCTCCCGATGCGATTAAATATGCGCCGGCCAATGCCCTTCGCTTTAGGCAGCGGGCCGCCATTGGAGAAGGTCCCGTCTTGAAGTATCCTTGAGCTTGGAAGGGAGGTCCCGATGCGTCCCGCCAGCCCTGCTATCTCCGACACGATCGCCGCGATCGGCCTTGCCATCGGCGGCGCGATGGGCCTCGTCGGCACCTTCGTCGAGAGCGCGTCCCTTCGCGAAACACTCTGGACGATCGACGGCGTCGCACTGGTGGTAGCAACCGCGCTGCTGACGATGAAATATCAGCGGCTGGGCAATGACTGCGTGGCGGCCGGATTTCTGACCTTTCTCGCCGGCGAGAGCCTGCTGCTCGCCGGCAATGCGGCGGGGCTTGAGGCCAGCGTGCCCTCCTATGTCGGCGGTATCTCGCTCTGGGCGGCGGCGCTGGTCATGGTCAGCGCGCCGAAAACCTTCGCCCTGTGGATGCGGCTCACCGCTGTCGTGGCGGCTGTGCTGTTCGTCGTCTCAGTGGGCCTGATCCTCTGGGGCACCCCTTTGCTGCCGACCTCGGCGCCGCTGCCCGCTGCCGGATATCCCTTCCTGGTGCTCACATTCATCGGCTGGATATGGACCCTGCTGAAGCCCGATCGTTGAGCCCGTCGGACCGCCCCTCTCCGGCAGCTTCGCGGCCACCTCTCCCCCACCATGTGGGGGCGAGGAACCCAGGTCTTGTGAGGCTTCGGCGATTGGCGGTTTCCTCGCCCCACGAAGTGGGGAGAGGTGGTTTGCGAAGCAAACCGGAGAGGGGTCTTCCTTGGCAGCCTCGCGCGTCTTGCGACGCAAATGCCGCAATCACCTCTTCCACCCTTCAACCCGCCATGCCATGTTCCCCCGCGCGGCCGAGCAGGCCGTTTCATTCCGGGGGGAATTCATCATGTTGTCTTACGCTTTCGCGCGCCGCGTTGCCGCTGCGCTGTTCATCGTCGGATTGTTTGCGCCCGTCGCGCATGCCGGCGATGTCACGTTCGAGATCAAGAACAGCCATCCCAACGCCATGCGCGTCGAGCTCTACAGCCAGGACCGCGACCACGTCTGGCCGGGCAACAATCAGGATTACTATCTCAACGACGGCGAGACCAAGGCGATCCCGCTGTCCTGCAGTGACGGCGAATCGATCTGCTACGGCGCCTGGGTCGATGGCGACGAAAATACCTATTGGGGCGTCGGCCCCGGCAATACGGAAAAGTGCGACGATTGCTGCTACACCTGCAGTGGCGGCGAGACCGAGGAAATCGATCTGGTTCCGTGAACTGTCTCCCTTTTGTTCGAGGGCTATTGCACATCGGCAAGCGCCCCCTCACCCGGATTGCCAACCGAATTGCGAAGGGGAATTCGGGGCAATCCGACCTCTCCCCGAGGGGAGAGGAGTCGCCTGCACTGGCGCCAGCCTCTTCTCCCCTCGGGGAGAAGGTGGCCGCGAAGCGGCCGGATGAGGGGGACTCCTGTATGCGATTGCCTCACCCTTGTGGGCCAGGTGGTCGTACAGAGGCCATAGCAGCGGAGCGCTGTCCCGCCAGCGTCGGCCGGCAACGCCGGAATTCAAAGCTGAAACAAAAAACCCGCCTCGGTGGGGCGGGTCGTTGGAGCCAATTGGCACCATGGTCAGATTACTAGCATAGCTGCCGGCACAAAGCAAGAACAAAATGTGGTGCTGCGAGCAAAAAATGGGAATTCCCTTCCCGCCGCGCCCGAGGTCGGCCCTCACGAGGGGGAGAATGCTGCCTTGACGTCGTCCTGACTGTCGCCATAGCGTAGTCCGACAGGAGATCCCACCCATGGCAGTGGTCGAAGGCGAGAACATCGACATCGGCTTTTCGGGAAAACGTTGCATCCATTCGCGCAACTGCGTGCTTGGCGATCCGCATGTTTTCGTGCCCAACGCGCCCGGCCAGTGGATCCATCCCGATGCGGCCAGCGTCGAGAAGATCGTGGCGCTCGCCGAAGCCTGCCCGTCCGGCGCCATCACCTATGTCCGCAAGGATGGCGGGCCGCAGGAACAGCCGCCGGTGGTCAACACCGTGCGCATCAGGGAAAACGGCCCGCTGGCCGTCCATGCCGAGATCGTGCTGGGCGGCGAAACGTTTTTCCGCGCCACGCTGTGCCGCTGCGGCGCTTCGGAAAACAAGCCGTTCTGCGACGGCAGCCACGCCAAGGCAGGCTTCACCGCCACCGGCGAGCCGCCGTTGAAGGATACGCCGGCGCTGGAAGCGCGGGATGGCCCGCTGACCGTCACGCCGACCACCAATGGCCCGCTCAAGCTGGAGGGCAATGTCGAAATCGTCACCGGCACCGGCCACACGGTCGACCGCACACAACGCACCTTCCTCTGCCGCTGCGGCCACTCCGCCAACAAGCCGTTCTGCGATGGCAGCCACAAGCGCGTGGGGTTTGTCGGGTAATTGCCAAGGTTGCGATCCGTCACACCCCCCTCTGTCCTGCCGGACATCTCCCCCTCAAGGGGGGAGATTGGCAGCTTCGCCGGCGGCCACCCTGTTTGCAGCGTTGAAAATTTGCGAGAGCGTGGGTGACACCCAATCTCCCCCCTTGAGAGGGAGATGTCCGGCAGGACAGAGGGGGGTGCTGTCCCGCCGGCATTGGGCGAGCCTGCAGCGTGTTCGCCCGTGGCCCAGCCATCGCGGCTTTATCGATCGGCCGGTATCCGCTAAGGGGCGGAGACGAATTCTCCGGACCCGCCAATGACCGCCAAGCTCAAACCCTCCCCCCTGTTCCTCGGCATAGACACCGGCGGCACCTACACCGACGCGGTGCTGTGGTCGGAGGCCGGCGGCCCCGGCGGAAAAGTTCTGGCCAAGGCCAAGGCGCTAACCACCCGTCACGACCTGGCGGTCGGCATATCGGGCGCGGTCGATGCGGTGCTGCAAAAAGCCGGCACCGACCCGGCGGCGATTAAGCTGGTGTCGATGTCGACGACGCTTGCCACCAATGCGCTGGTCGAGGGCCAGGGCGGCCGCGTAGCACTTGTGATGATCGGTTTTGCCGAGGGCGACCTTGCCCGCGACGGGCTGAAGGCGGCGCTCGGCACCGATCCGGTGGTGTTCTGCCCCGGCGGCCACGATGTCCACGGCAATGCGGCGAGCCTCGATCTGTCCGGGCTGGAGGCAGCTTTGCCGGAATTGGAAAAGTCGGTGTCCGGCTTTGCCGTCTGCGCCTATTTTGCTACCCGCAACCCGGCGCACGAGCTTGCCGCCCGCGACCTGATCCGCGACATAACAGGCCTGCCGGTCACCGCCAGCCACGAGCTGTCGGCCAAGCTCGGCGGCCCGCGCCGGGCACTGACGACCTTGCTCAACGCCCGGCTGATCTCGATGATCGACCGGCTGGTCGCGGCAACCGAAGGTTTTTTGGCCGCGCGCAAGATCGCCGCCCCGCTGATGGTGGTGCGCGGCGACGGCGCGCTGGTCTCGGCCGCCTTTGCCCGCCAGCGGCCGATCGAGACGATCCTGTCCGGCCCGGCCGCCAGCCTTGTCGGCGCCCGCCACATGACCGGCCTCGACAATGCCGTGGTCTCCGATATCGGCGGCACCACCACCGACGTCGCGGTGTTGGACAAGGGCCGGCCGCGGCTCGATCCGGAAGGCGCCACCGTCGGCGGCTTCCGCACCATGGTCGAGGCCGTCGCCATGCGCACTTTTGGCCTCGGCGGCGATTCCGAAGTGGCGCTGGAGGACGGCGCGCTCAACCCGAAGATCCTGCTCGGGCCGCGCCGCCTGGTGCCGCTGGCGCTGGCCGGCATGATGCATGGCGACGCGGTCACATCAGAACTGGAACGCCAGCTGCGCGCACCCAATCCCGGCCGCATGGATGGCCGCCTCGCGGTGCGCACCGGCGTGCCGGAGCGGCTCGCGGCCGGACTGACCGGTGCCGAAGCCAAGCTTTACGAGCTGATCGGTGCCGTGCCGCAGGCTCTCGACAGATTGCTGACTTCGAATGCCCAGAACGCCACCTTGAACCGGCTGGTGTCGCGCGGGCTGGTGCATGTCGCCGGCTTCACGCCGTCGGATGCCGCGCATGTGCTGGGCAGGCAGGCCAATTGGGATCTGGCTGCGGCGCGTCTGGGTGCCGAGCTGTTCGCGCGCAGGCGTGACGGCCGCGGCCAGTTCATCGCCGCCTCGCCGGAGGCGATCTCGGAACGGGTGCTGACCACGCTGACCCGCCTGTCGGCGGAAGTCATCCTCGAGACCGCCTTCGCCGAGGATGGGCTGGATGGCGCGGCGACCGTCGCCCACGCGCTGGTCCAGCGCGCCGTCGACGCCCATCCCGGCATCGCCCGGCTCAGCGTCGCGCTCGACCGTCCGGTCATCGGCCTCGGCGCCTCGGCGCCGTTGCACTATGCCGGCCTGGCCGAGCTGGTCGGCAATGACTGCGTGGTGCCTGAGGATACCGATGTGGCCAATGCGCTCGGCGCCGTCGTCGGCCAGGTCCGGGTTTCGGCCGAGGCGCGGGTCAGCCAGCCCAAGGAAGGGCTGTTCCGTGTCGCCTCAGGCGAAAGCGTGCGCGATTTCAACGACGAGGCGGCGGCGATCGCCGCGGCGGAGAGAGATGTGCGCGCTATTGCCGCCGGGCGGGCGAAGGACGCCGGCACCGACAGCGCCGAGATCGAAATCGCCAGCGAGTTCCGCGTCTCCACCGTCGAGGGCCAGCGCATGTTCATCGAGGCGCATGTCGTGGCGGTCGCGTCGGGCAGGCCAAGGATGGCGGTGTGATTAGCCGATCTCCCCCCTCGAGGGGGAGATGTCCGGCAGGACAGAGGGGGGCGCTGTCCCGCCAACGTCTCAGTCTTTCGCGGTAACACCTCAGACTTGCGGCTGGTCGTAAATGGCAAGGTCGGCGATCCTTCACGCCCCCCTCTGCCCTGCCGGGCATCTCACCCACAAGTGGGGAGATTGGCAGCTCCTGCAACGGCGAAAACGCCCTACCTTCACCTATGCCGAATTGACCCTGCAACCGCGACATGCCAAAGGCCCGGCCTAGCCTTTCGTCTGGAGAAGCCCTGATGACCGATCGCGTCGAGATCGCCGGATTGCGGATTGCCCGCGAGCTTCATGATTTTGTCGTGAACGAGGCGTTGCCGGGCACCGGCATTGAAGCGGAGGCATTCTGGAGCGGTTTTTCGGCGATCGTCCATGATCTCTCGCCAAAAAACCGGGCGCTGCTCGAAAAACGCGATGCCATGCAGGACAAGCTCGACCGCTGGTACCGCGACAATGGCGCGCCCGTCGACATGGAGGCCTACAAGAGCTTCCTCCGCGAGATCGGCTATCTCCTGCCCGAGGGGCCGGCCTTCAGCGTGACGACCGAAAATGTGGACCCGGAAATCGCGCTGGTCGCCGGGCCGCAGTTGGTGGTGCCGGTGATGAATGCGCGTTATGCGCTGAATGCCGCCAATGCGCGCTGGGGCTCACTGTATGATGCGCTCTACGGCACCGACGCCATCCCGGAGACGGACGGCGCCGAGCGAGGCAACAAATTCAATCCGGCGCGCGGCGCCAAGGTCGTCGCCTGGGCGAAAAGCTTCTTCGACGAGGCGGTGCCGCTCACGACAGGCAAATGGGCCGGCGTGAACGGGCTTTCGGTCGCCAACGGCATGTTGCGGCTGGGCGAGGGCGGCGGCGCCACCACGCTTGCCGACCCCAAGCAGTTTGCCGGCTATCGCGGCGATGCCGCCGACCCCGAAGCCGTCTTGCTGGTCAGGAATGGCTTGCACATCGAAATCGCCATCGACCGCAACAACCAGATCGGCCGCACCGATCCGGCCGGCATTGCCGATGTCGTGCTGGAATCGGCGCTGACAACCATCCAGGACTGCGAGGATTCGGTGGCGGCCGTCGATGCCGAGGATAAGGTGCTGGTCTACCGCAACTGGCTCGGCCTGATGAAGGGCGACCTGGCTGAAGAGATCACCAAGGCCGGCAAGAGCTTTGTCCGAAGGCTCAACCCCGACCGCACCTATACCGCGCCCGATGGCGGCACGCTGACCGTGCCCGGCCGCTCGCTGATGCTGGTCAGGAACGTCGGCCACCTCATGACCAATCCGGCGATATCGGACCGCGACGGCAATGAGGTGCCGGAAGGCATCATGGATGCGGCGCTGACGGCGCTGATCGCGCTGCACGATGTTGGCCCCAACGGGCGCCGCGCCAATTCTCGCGCCGGCTCGATGTATATCGTAAAACCCAAGATGCACGGGCCGGAGGAAATTGCCTTTGCCGTCGAGATTTTCGACCGCGTCGAGGCGCTGCTCGGCATGGCGAAAAACACCATCAAGATGGGCATCATGGACGAGGAGCGGCGCACCACCGTCAACCTCAAGGAGGCGATCCGCGCCGCCAGGGACCGCGTCGTCTTCATCAACACCGGCTTCCTCGACCGCACCGGCGACGAGATACATACCTCGATGGAAGCCGGCCCGATGATCCGCAAGGGCGACATGAAGCAGGCCGCCTGGATTGCCGCCTATGAAGCCTGGAACGTCGATACCGGGCTCGAATGCGGGCTGGCCGGCCACGCCCAGATCGGCAAGGGCATGTGGGCGATGCCCGACCTGATGGCGGCGATGCTGGCCGAGAAAATCGCGCACCCTAAGGCCGGCGCCAACACCGCCTGGGTGCCGTCGCCGACGGCGGCAACCCTGCACGCCACGCACTACCACAAGGTCGATGTCCAGGCCGTGCAGAAGGCGCTGAAAAGCCGGCCCAAGGCCAGGCTCGACGACATCTTGTCGGTGCCGGTAGCAAGGCGGCCGAACTGGTCGCCTGAAGACATCCAGAAGGAGCTAGACAACAACGCGCAAGGCATTCTGGGCTACGTCGTGCGCTGGATCGACCAGGGCGTCGGCTGTTCGAAAGTGCCAGATATAAACGACGTCGGCCTGATGGAGGACCGTGCTACGCTGCGCATCTCTTCGCAGCACATCGCCAACTGGCTGTATCACGGCGTCTGCACGCCCGACCAGGTGATGGAAACGATGAAACGCATGGCGGCAATCGTCGACCGCCAAAACCATGGCGATCCGCTCTACCGGCTGATGGCGCCGGACTTCGACAAGTCCATCGCGTTTCTTGCTGCCTGCGACCTCGTCTTCAAGGGCCGCGTCCAGCCCAACGGCTACACCGAGCCGGTCCTTCACGCGCGGCGGCTGGAACTGAAGGCGAAGCAAGGCGCCTGAAGCGAAGGCGCGGGAGCCGGCGTCCCCCTCCCCTTGAGGGCAGGGTGACCCGAAGGGCCGGGAGGGGTCCTGCATGAAGTGCGCCAACGCCCATTCTGACGATGCGCCTCAGGAAGAGGATCATCGGGGCCCAGGTTCGATTTCCAAAAATAGGGCAAGTCGAGGGACGCCGCGTCCTCCACACCGCGGCTGCCTCTAACCTCACGCGGGCGAGATCGAGCACGACATGAAAATATCGGTATGTCTGACCGGCTCCGGGGTTTCACGGAAGGGCGGGCAGGGCCTGAAGCCGAACGACTCATACACGGCAATGGCGTTTTTCATGTAGAACGTCGTGTGGATCAATACCGTCCGGATTCGGCCTTTCCGGATCTCCGCCAGCGCGGCCCCCATCAGCGCCCGGCCGATTCCTTTTCCGCGAAACGACGCGTCGACAAAAAACTTGTGAATCTCCGCCGTATGGTCGTCGAACTGGTCAAGGCGAGGCAGCCCGCCGGTAGGTTCTCCGATCGCGCGATAAACGCCATGGCATCTGGCGCGCCGAACTTCGCTGCCAGCGAACTGCCGCTCCTTTCGGGGTGGAAGATGGTCCTCACGTCCTCCTCCGAGACGCCGTAAGGCTGCACGGCGTCGACATCCCATTGTGCAAGCTTGCGGCAAAGCCCGGCCATGGTCTCGAAGTCTCGGCACTGCGTGCCGGCGAAACAGAAATCATCCCCGCCTCAGCCCCGGTTAGGTGCATGACCGTAACATATGCGATCATCGGGCGCGAACCCGCAACCGTACTTCCAGCGAGCAGCAGAAGCACTACGCCGCCTGTGCCATCCGCTCCGAGCTCATGCGGTAGGAAATCGCCTCGGCCAGATGGATGCGGCCGACCGTTTCGCTGGCCTCGAGATCGGTCAGCGTCCGCGCCACCTTCAAGACGCGGTGGTAGGCTCTTGCCGAAAAGCCGAGCTTTTCGCTGGCGTCCCTCAGTAGCGACAGGCCGGCGGCATCGGGCATGGCGATCTCCTCGATAACCGACGGTGAGCAATGCGCGTTGGTGGTGGCGGAGGTCGCGCCGAGCCGTTCGAAACGCTCACGCTGGATCGTACGGGCACGGGCGACGCGCAGTGCCACGGCTGCACTCTTCTCCGCCCGGTCCGGCCGGATCAGATCGCTGGCCGAAACCGCCGGTACCTCGATCCTGAGATCGATGCGATCGAGCAGCGGGCCGGAAATGCGCGCCTGGTAGTCGGTGCGGCAGCGGTCGCCGCGCAGGCAGCGATAGCCCGGCTCGCCGGCCATGCCGCAACGGCACGGGTTCATCGCCGCGACAAGCTGGATACGCGCCGGATAGGTGACGCGATGATTGGCGCGCGCGATCATGCAGTCGCCGGTCTCCAGCGGCTGGCGCAGCGCATCGAGCGCCTGCGGCGAAAATTCCGGAAACTCGTCGAGGAACAGCACGCCGTGATGGGCAAGCGAGGCCTCGCCCGGCCGCACGCGCAGGCCGCCGCCGACCATCGCCGCCATCGAGGCCGAATGGTGCGGCGCGCGGAACGGCCGCCGGTCGGTCAGCTTGCCTTCGCCGAGTTCGCCGGCCACCGAGGCGATCATCGAGACTTCGAGCAATTCCTTCGGCGCAAGCGGCGGCAGGATCGACGGCAGCCGCTGGGCCAGCATCGATTTTCCCGACCCCGGCGGCCCGACCATCAGCAGATTGTGGCCGCCGGCCGCCGCCACTTCCAGCGCCCGCTTGGCGGTCTCCTGGCCCTTGATGTCGGCAAGGTCGGGCAAGTCGCGCGCCGAGGCGTGGATGCCGGCTTCCGGCCGCGACAGAACCTGCGTGCCGCGAAAATGATTGGCGATGGCGATCAGGCTGCGCGGCGCCAATATGTCGAAATCCTTGCCGGCCCACGCCGCTTCCGGCCCGCAGGCAAACGGGCAGATCAGGCCCTTGCCTTCGGCATTGGCGCCGATCGCCGCCGGCAGCGCGCCGGCCACCGCGGCAATGGTGCCGTCGAGCGATAATTCGCCAAGCACGACATAGCCGGCCAGCATGTCGCCCGGAATGGCGCCGAGTGCCGCCATCAAACCGAGCGCGATCGGCAGATCGTAGTGGCTGCCCTCCTTGGGCAGGTCGGCAGGCGCCAGATTGACGGTGACCTTCTTCGACGGCATCGACAGGCCGGATGCATGCAGCGCCGCCTGCACCCGCTCGCGGCTTTCGGCTACAGCCTTGTCGGCCAGGCCGACGATGTGCATGTTGACCTTGCCCGGCGCGATCATCACCTGCACGTCGACCGGCACGGCCTCGATGCCCTGGAAAGCAACCGTGCGAACCCGCGCCACCATGTCTTCACCCCGGCTGCAGGCTTGCCCCAAGCCCTTGCGATCATGCCGCGAACGGCGTCACCGGAGACAACCACAGATTTCCGGCGAAGGCAAGAACATTTGGGGAACGGCTGAACGCAGCGGCTCCAATGGGTTGCAACGCGGCCGCTCCGAAGCGAGACTAGTTACGCTTGCCCTCCACCGCATCCCAGAACAGGCTGGCGATGTCGGCGCCGCCGAAGCGCTTCACTTCGCGTATGCCGGTCGGTGAGGTCACGTTGATCTCGGTCATGTAGTCGCCGATGACGTCGATGCCGACGAGGATGAAGCCGCGCTCCCTCAGCCACGGGCCGATGCGGGCACAGATCTCGCGTTCGCGCTCTGTCAGCTCGGTCTTTTCGGCGCGGCCGCCGACATGCATGTTGGAGCGCGAATCGTGCTCGGCCGGCACGCGGTTGATGGCGCCGACCGGCTCGCCGTCAATCAGGATGATGCGTTTGTCGCCGGCGCGCACCTCCTTGAGGTAGCGCTGCACGATGTAGGGTTCGCGGAACATCTGGCCGAACATTTCGAGCAGCGAGGCGAGGTTGCGGTCGGCCTCGTGCAGGTGGAAGATGCCGGCGCCGCCATTGCCGTAGAGCGGCTTGACGATGATGTCGCCAAACTCCTTGCGGAAGGCGGCGACTTCGAGCGGATCCTTGGTGATCAGCGTGTCCGGCATCAGGTCGGGAAATTCGGTGACGAAGATCTTTTCCGGGCTGTTGCGCACCCAGGCCGGGTCGTTGACCACCAGCGTCTTCGGATGGATGCGCTCGAGGATATGCGTGGTGGTGATGTAGTTCATGTCGAAGGGCGGATCCTGCCGCAAAAGGATGACGTCCATCTCCGAAAGATCGGTACGGATTTCTTCGCCCAGTGAATAATGGCTGCCCTTCTCGTCGCGGACCTGCATCGCCTCGATGCGGGCAAACACCTTGCCGTCGCGCAGCGACAGCCGGTCGGGCGTGTAGTGGAACAGCTGGTGGCCGCGCCGCTGCGCTTCCAGCGACAGCGCAAACGACGTGTCGCCGGCAATCGACACGGTGGAGATGTGGTCCATCTGGACGGCGACTTTCAGGGGCATGGCAGCTCTCCGGCGCACTTGCAGCGATCCACTTGGATGCACAAAGTACGCTCCAACACTTTTGAATCCATGCATCGTGCTGTCCGAAAATCGATTCCGATTTTCGCGCCGATGCATCGACGACAGCGATATAAGGAAATCGGCGGCTTCTGCCAATCGGCCAAGGTCATGATGAGGCTGCGCTTCCTTTGGCGCAGATCCCAATGCGATGTGCCGTCAGCGATCGAAGACCAGCTTGGAATAGCCGAGGAAGGACAGCGCCATGGCAATCAGCGAGGCGACCGCAAGGGCGATGAGCGGCGACACCGTCGGCAGCGCGAACAGGATGGCGCAATAGACGAGATAATTGACGACGCTGGTGGCAATGCCGACGCCGCCATAGCGTGCGCCCTCTTGCGCGATGCCGCGGCTGGAAGGCGAAAACGTCAGATGGCGGTTGATCAACCAGGTGACGGACAGGGCAAAACCGATCGAAATGATGCGAGCCGCGAATGGTCCGAGCGGCGCTATCGTCAGCACCAGCCAAAGCGCCGCCGCGTCGGCGACGAAGCCGATGCCGCCGGCGAAAATGAAGCGGGCGAGGCGTCCCATTCAGGCTCTAGGCCGCGCGCGGGGTCTTGCCCGGTCCGGCCTTCAAAGTCGCGAGGGCGCTTGCACGTTCACGTTCGACGCGACCGGAAGGCATCGACAGATAGAAGATGCGCTTCTGCTCGGCCCGGCCGCGCGACACCGAATCGAGGATTACCCCGGTCACCGCCGCCAGCATCGACAGCAGCAGCAGCCCGACCGACAGCACCCAGGTCGGCATGCGCGGCACAAGCCCGGTTTCGGCGAACTCGATCAGCACCGGCGCCATCAGGAACAGGCTCGATGCCAGGAAGAACACCGAAAAAGCGCCGAAGAAACGCAGCGGCTGTGTCTCCTTCATCAGCATGGCGAACATCCACAGGATCTTCGCGCCGTCGCGAAAGGTCGACAGCTTCGACGAGGAGCCTTCCGGCCGGCGGCCATAGTCGAGCCCGATCTCGCTCACCGGCAATTTGAGCTGCGAGGCGTGCACCGACATTTCGGTCTCGATCTCGAAACCGCCGGAAACGGCGGGAAAGCTCTTGACGAAGCGCCTGGTGAAGGCGCGGTACCCCGAGAAGATATCGGTAAAGTCCGAGCCGAACAGCCGCTTGTAGAGGCTGTTGAAGATGCGGTTGCCGAAGGCATGGCCAGTCCTGCCGGCATCGTCGGCGACGCCGCGCCTGGTGCCCACCACCATGTCGGAGCGCTCGGTCAGCAGCGCGTTGATCAGTTGCGGCGCGTCCTCCGGCGCATAGGTGCCGTCGCCGTCGGCCATCAGATAGATGTCGGCCTCGATGTCGGCGAACATGCGGCGCACGACATTGCCTTTGCCCTGGCGCGGCTCGCGCACCACGATGGCGCCGGCGGCGCGGGCTCGGAGCGCCGTCAGATCGCGCGAATTGTTGTCGTAGACATATATCGCGGCGGCAGGCAGCGTCTCGCGAAAGCGCCGCACCACTTCGCCGATCGTCAGCTCCTCATTGTAGCAAGGCAGGAGCACGGCGATGCTCGGCTCATGGCGCACTTCTTGTGGCATTTTCGTCTCCGGATGCCCTGTGAGGTCCCTGACCGCTCAAACGCCGGCCTCGCTCGGGGCGGCTTTACTATTTATTGAAGCTGTTAAGGCTAGGTTTAAACCGCCCCGTATTCCTTCCAAAGGTCCTGATATGAGCACAGCCGACGATGGCGCCTCCATTTGGAGGTCCGATATCGCGCTGGCGCTGCTTGCCACGCTGCTGGCGCTTGCCGTCAATGCCTTTGCCGGTTTCCCGGAACTGACCAATGCCGGCGGCGACAACGACAATCTGCTGCGCCTTGTCGAAGTTCGCGACATGCTGGCCGGCCAAAGCTGGTTCGATCTGCACCAGTACAGGATGGGCCTGGAAGGCGGCTTCGTCATGCACTGGTCGCGGCTGGTCGATGCGCCGATCGCCGCCATCACGGCCGTGTCGGCCCTGACCGGGAGCACGGTCTTTGCCGAGAATTTTGCGCAAGTGCTGTGGCCGGCGCTGCTCTTTTGCCTGACCGTGTTTTTCACCGCTCGCACCGCGCGCAGCTTTGCCGGTGACGGCGCCGTGCTGCCCGCTGTCGTCGTCGGCGCCGCCGCACTGCACTTCCTCGGCATTTTTTCGCCTGGCGCGCTCGATCACCACAATGTCCAGCTGATGCTGAGCATGGCCAGCCTGAGCCTTCTGCTTGAAGCGCCGTTGCGCAGGCCGGCGGCACTACTCTCCGGCCTGTGCGCCGGATTGATGCTGGCCGTCGGCATGGAAACCGCGCCTTATGTCGCCACCATCGGCGCCTCTGTCGCCACGCTGTTTGCCCTCGACGCCGATGGCGAGAGGCCGATTGCCAGGGATTTCGGCCTCGGCTTTGCCGGCGTGTCCGCTCTCGTCTTTGTCGCCACCATCGCACCGTCCGCCTGGGGTCAGGCGCAATGCGACGCCTTCTCGACCGTGCAGTTCGTCGTCGCAGCGATTGCCGGAACCGGCCTTGCGGCGATAGCGTCGGTCGAGCCCGCTGGCCGCACGCGCCAACGGCGCATCGCCTCGCTTGGCCTGCTTGCCCTGATATTGGCCGCAGTCGTCGTCTTTTTGTTCCCGCAATGCCTGGCAGCGCCCTATGCCAACCTCGATCCGCGCCTCAAGGAGCTATGGCTTGATCACATCGACGAGGCGCAATCGCTGTTCAAGCTTCTCGCTGAAGATCCGGCCGGGGTGGTGGCGCGCTATGCTACGCCGCTCATCGCGCTCGTGCTGATGGCGCTTCGCCTTGGCCGTGGCGGCTGGCGGCGGCAGGACAGCCTTGTCGGCACGCTGCTTGTCGTGGCCTTCATCGTCAGTGCCTGGCAGGTGCGCGGTTCGACATTCTCGATCGCCTTCGCCGTCATCCCGCTTGCTGCCTGGATTGCCAAATGGCGTCAACGGGCCGAGGCCAGCCCGTCGCGCGGCGTGGCGCTGCGCATGGCCGCCGTCTGGCTGGTTTCGGTGAATGCCGTCTGGACTGGGGCTGCCGCGGCGACCTCGGTCGCCTTCGAGGACAGCAATACCGCCGCCGATAATGGCGACGGCGCCGATGTCGCTTGCCAGCGCATGGCCTCCTTTGCGGCGCTTGGCCGCCTGCCCGGCACCACGGTGCTGGCAATTTCCAATCTCGGATCGCCGATCCTGGCCTATTCCGGACACCGCGTCTTCGCCGGGCCTTATCATCGCAACGTCGCCGGCAACCTGCTGGCGCTCGATGCCTTCCTTGGGTCCGATGCCGATGCCAGGACAATCCTGGCGGATCATCACGTCGGCCTCGTCGCATTGTGCCCCGGCAGCCCCGAAAGCAAGCTCCTCGCCGCCAAGGCGCCGGCAGGTTTTCTCGCCGGGTTGATGCGCGGCAGCGTACCGGAATGGCTTGAGCCGGTTGCCGGGACCAGCGGAGCCGCCGTCGAATTGTACCACGTCCGGCTGGGCGGCTGATCGATCGGGGGCGCGTGCGGCCTTTTGTCGGACATAAGTCCCGACTATCCACTCTTTCGCCCTTGCCCGCCCGACATGGCTGGATAGGATGCGCGCCGGTCAGACCGAGATCGTTGGACCGGGAGAGAATTCATGATGCCATCGGCACACTTTGCCGACCTCGAAGGCGCTTCGGTGCTGATCACCGGTGGCGGCTCCGGCATTGGAGCCGCCTTGACCGAGGGATTTATCCGCCAGGGGGCAAAGGTCGCCTTTATCGATATCGCCGACCGTCCGAGCCTGGCGCTGGCCGATCGGTTAGACAAGGAGCTCGGCCGGCGGCCGCTCTATCTCAAGACCGATATACGCGATATCGAGGCATTGCGGTTATCAGTTGCCAAAGCCGCCGAGGCGCATGGCGACGTGACCGTGCTGGTCAACAATGCCGCGCAGGATGACCGTCATGCCGTCGAAGACGTCACGGTCGAGTTCTGGGACAACAATCATGCCATCAACCTGCGCCCGCATTTCTTCAGCGCACAGGCGGTGGCGCCGGGCATGAAGCGGGCCGGTGGCGGCTCGATCATCAATTTCACCTCGACCTCGTTTCTCATCAACCATCCCGATATGCCGGCCTATACCGCCGCCAAGGCCGGCATCGTCGGCCTCACCAAGGGTCTTGCCGGCAAGCTCGGCGTCGACGGCATTCGCGTCAACGCAATCGCGCCCGGCTGGGTGATCACCGAGCGACAGAGAAAGCTCTGGGTCACCGAACAGGCGCTCGCCGCCCACGTCGCCAAGCAGTGCATCAAAGAGGTGATGCAGCCGGAAGACGTTGTCGGCACCGTGCTGTTCCTGGCGTCGGATGCTTCACGCATGCTGACCGCGCAGATGCTGATCGTCGACGGGGGGTTCCTGTGATCTCATCGAGCAAGGCCCCTTCTGTCGCGGCCGTCGACTGGGGCACCACCCGGATGAGGGTGTGGCTGCTCGACGGCGCCGGCAAGGTTCTCGCCGAGCGGCGCGGCGATGACGGGCTGATCACCGCCCAGGCTAAAGGATTTTCGTCCGTTCTCGAAGGGCATCTGGCTGCCATGGGTGCCCCCGAGGCGCTGCCGGTCATCATTTGCGGGATGGCCGGTTCGCGCCAGGGCTGGCTGGAGGCGCCCTATGTCAGCGTGCCGGCGCCGATCGGCGCTATCCTCGCCGGCGCTGCCCGCATCCCCGGCCAGCGCCGCGACATCCGCATCGTGCCCGGCCTTGCCCAACGCCTTGCCGATGCGCCTGACGTCATGCGCGGCGAGGAAACGCAGCTTGCCGGCGCCGGTTTGCCGGCACAGGGACGCCACCTCGTCTGCATGCCCGGCACCCATTCGAAATGGGTGCTGGTCGAGGACGGTTCCATTGCCGGCTTCGGCACCTGGCCGACCGGCGAGCTGTTTTCGGTGCTGGCTGCGCACTCGATCCTGCGCCATTCGCTGGGCGAGCCGCCGCAGCCGGTTGCCGCCGAAAGTCCGTTTTTCCGGGACTGGTGCCTGAAGGCGTTGGCCGAGGGCGGTGACATCGTTTCAAGACTGTTCTCGATCCGCGCCGCCAGCCTGTTGCAGGACCTGAAGCCCGAAGATGCCGCAGCCTCTCTGTCCGGCCTGCTGATCGGCGGCGAGATCGCTTCGGCAAATAGCCGCTATGGGGCAAGCGCCGTGCCCGTCGTGCTGATCGCATCGGGCGCACTCGGCAGGCTCTATGCCGAGGCGCTCGGCCTTGCCGGGCTCGCTTTCAGGGCGGTCGACGCCGATGAGGCGGTGCGTGCCGGCCTTGCCGAAGCCGCGCGCGAAAATGGCATGATCGCCAAAAATGGAGTTGCCGCATGACCGAAACCGCACCTTTTCCAAAGCTCAAGCGGGGTCTGGTCGCGATCCTGCGTGGCCTCAAGCCAAGCGAGGCGGTGGCGATCGGCCAGGCGATCTTCGGCGCCGGCATCGAAGCAATCGAGGTGCCGCTCAACTCGCCCGAGCCTTTTGTTTCCATCGCCAGTATTGTCGAAGCGCTTCCTCCGACGGCGCTGGTCGGCGCCGGCACGGTGCTCACCGCCGCCGATGTCGACGGTCTGCACAAGGCCGGCGGGCGGCTGCTGGTCAGCCCCAATATCGATGCCGAGGTCATGGGCCGTGCCATGCAGTACGGCATGGTGACGATGCCCGGCGTGTTCACGCCGACCGAGGCATTTCAAGCAATCCGGCTCGGCGCCTCGGCATTGAAATTCTTCCCGGCGAGCGTGCTTGGCGCGGCGGGCATTTCGGCGATGCGCGCGGTGCTGCCAGCCAGTGTGCTGGTCGGCGCCGTCGGCGGCGTTTCGGACAAGGACTTTGCCGGCTACAAAGCGGCCGGCGTCACCGTCTTCGGTCTTGGCTCCAGCCTGTTCAAGCCGGGCATGAGCATCGACGAAGTGGCAGCACGGGCGAAGGCTGCGGTCGTGGCCTGGGACGCGGCGTTTGGAGCGGCATGATGAGCGAGACCATCGTTTCGGTTTTTTCCGACCATGTCTGCCAACTCGGCGAGGGGCCAAGCTATGACCCTGCCACGGACACGCTCTATTGGTTCGACATCGTCAACGGCCAGCTCCTGGAACAGCGCTTGTCCGGCGGTGCGGTCAAAATCCACGAGCTCGGTCAGATGGCCAGCGCCATCGCCATCGTCGACGACCAACGCCAGCTGATCGCCACCGAGACCGGCCTGCATGTCCGCGATGTCGCGACCGGCAAGCTGACGCTGCACACGCCGATCGAGGCCGATAATACGGTCACCCGCTCGAACGATTCCCGCGTTCACCCCTGCGGCGCCCTCTGGGTCGGCACCATGGGTAAGGGCGAGGAGAAGGCCGCCGGTTCTATTTACTGGTTCTTCAAGGGCGAGCTGCGCCGGCTCTATGCGGATCTCACGGTGCCCAATTCGATCTGCTTTTCCGAAGATGGGACCATCGCCCATTATACCGACACCAGCACCGGGCTGTTGATGCGCGTCGGCTGCGATCCTGCGACCGGCCTGCCGGTTGGCGAACCGAAGGTCTTCGTCGATCACCGTTCGGCCAAGGGCTATATCGATGGTTCGGTGCTCGACCGCGACGGCATATTGTGGAACGCTTGCTGGGGCGGCAGCGTCGTCGAAGCCTATGGACCCGACGGCAAGCTTGTCCGTTCGGTGGCGATGCCGGCGACGCAGCCGTCCTGTCCGGCTTTTGTCGGCAGGAATGCCGACCGGATCGCGGTCACCTCCGCCTGGTCCGGCAAGAGCGAGAAGCAGCGCCTGCTCGACCCGCAAGCCGGCATGACGTTTATGCTCGACATTCCAGTCAATGGTCGCTTCGAGCCGCGCGTGCTGATTGGCTAGACCATGGTCCCGAACCTTTGGTTCGGAAAAGATCATGGTCAAACAAGAAGATGGTGCGCTTGCTGTCGTGCAGGCGTCCGATCAACGTCGGTTCCGCGCAAGCCGAATGCGTTCCCCGTGCGATGGTAGGCAATCGTGCTGCCAGGAGCCGTTCCACCCATGTCAAGCCGCAAGCCGAAGCTGATCCTTGTCTACGAGCCGGAAAAGGCCTGCTTCGATCGGCTGGTCGCCGATAACCACGTGCCGGAGCGTGCCGTCGAAATCGCCTCCTATCTGGCGCAATCGACCGACATCGCTGCTGAATTCGACGCACTTGCCGCCGCTTGCCAGAAGCGCGGCTTGTCGTTTGCGCCGGTGACACTCGACGCCGCCGCAAGCGTTCTCGCCGGCGAGGACCCGAAGACCACGCTCGTCTGGACACTGACCGACGGCATCGCCTATTTCCGCGGCGGCGCGGCACCAGCTCTGGCACGGCTGAACGGCCTGAAGGCGATCGGCGCCGACGATGCGCTTTTTGCGCTCTGTCAGGATAAGTTCCGTTCCGGCGCCGTGCTCGGCGCGCTTGGCTTGCCGGTGCCGCGGGCGGGCCTTGCCCGTGACGGAGCCTGGCTGGTCGCGCCGCCGGACTCGCCCGCCGGCTGGTTCGTCAAGCCGAACCGGCTCGGCGCCAAGATCGGCATCTGGCCGGATTCGCGCTGCCACGATCTCGGCCACGCGCTGGAGCTTAGCCGGCGCGTCTTCGCCGCCTATCGCGACGATGTCGTGGTCCAGCCCTATGTCGCCGGCCGCAACGCGCGCGCCAGTTTTCTCGGATTGAAGCCGGATACCGGCGCCGAGGCGATCGGCATCGCCCTTGTCGATTCGGGCAGCGATTTCCAGACCATGCAGGACAGCCTGGCGCTTTACGGCGATACCGGTGTAGCGGCGAAAGCCGCGGGAAATTACGCTGAGCCGTTGCTGCTTCCCGTTGGCGCCAGCCAGCCTCGAGCCGATGCAAGAATTCGTCGCATCGCCGAAAGCCTGATGGTCGGGCTTGGCCTGCGGGATGTGTTTTCCATCGACTTCCGGGTCGAAGCCGACGACAGCGTGCACCTCATCGAGTTCGAGGTCTGCCCCGGCCTGCCCTGCTTCGATTTCCGCGATTACTGTCGCCAGCAATGGGGCCTGAGCCTCGCCAATGCGATGGCCGAGACCGCGATGAACCGACTTCGCGCCTAAATCCCCTCGACCAGCACGATTTCACCATCAGCCACCTTCTGGCGGATCGCGACCGCGCGCTGGTATTCGGGCGAGTGGTAGCAGTCATGCGCCGCCGCAAGCGACGGAAACTCGATGATCACATTGCGGTCGCGGCCCGGCCCCTCGGCCTTCTCATGCGCGCCGCCGCGCGCCAGGAACTTGGCGCCGAAGCGGTCGAAGGCCAGCTTGGCGGCTGCGACATAGTCCTTG
The DNA here is from genome assembly GCF_040317735.1 of Mesorhizobium sp. M1399. Classification (NCBI taxonomy): domain Bacteria; kingdom Pseudomonadati; phylum Pseudomonadota; class Alphaproteobacteria; order Hyphomicrobiales; family Phyllobacteriaceae; genus Mesorhizobium; species Mesorhizobium sp. M1399. The sequence continues at coordinate 312,088 of NZ_JAMYKZ010000004.1, read as the reverse complement.
TAGCCTTCCGCATCGCGCACGTCGACGCGAGCGATCCAGTATCCCTTGGGCATCGGTTTCTCCTGGTTTTTGGTCCTTATGCCGAGCGCATTTCATCGAGGATGGCTTCAGCTGCCGCCCGCCGGTCGGCCGCGCCGACGATCGGCCGGCCGACCACGAGGTGGCTGGAGCCGTTGCGGATCGCCTGCGCCGGCGTCACCACCCGCTTCTGGTCGCCATGGTCGCTGCCCGTGGGCCGGATCCCCGGCGTCACGACGGCCAGGTCGGGGCCGACGATGCGGCGCACCGCCTCCGCTTCCTCGGCCGAGCAGACGATGCCGCCCATGCCGGCATGTAGCGCCTGCTCGGAGCGCCTCAGCACCAGCGTATGCGGATCATATTCATAGCCGGCGTCGATCACGTCCTGCTCGTCCATCGAGGTCAGCACGGTGACCCCGAGCAGGCAAAGGTCGCTGCCCTTCGCAGCCTCGACCGCCGCCTTCATCGTCTTCGGATAGGCATGGATGGTCAGCATGCTCATGCCCATCCTGACGATGTTGTCGACCCCCTTGGCCACCGTGTTATCGATGTCGAGCAGCTTCATGTCGAGAAAGATCCTGGTGCCGCCGCTGGCCAGCTCGCGGGCGAAGTCGAGCCCGCCGGCAAAGGCGAGCTGGTAACCGATCTTGTAGAAGGAGACGATCCCGTCGAGCTCGCGCACCGCTTTCTCGGCTTCCTTCAGCGTCGGCAGGTCGAGGCCGACGATCAGCCTTTCCTGCATCGTGTCGGCATGCGCGGCGTCCGGGATCATGCCTCGATCCGCGTCGACAGCATGCGCGAGGTTTCGATCAGCGTTCGGCATAGGTGCTCCATCGATTGGCGTAGTCTCTCGTCCCTGAAGTTGCCCTCGTCGTCGAAGGCGTTGCCGCCCTCCGGCACCGAGCATTCCGGTGTCACCACCTCCATCCGGCAGCGCACCAGAACGGCGCGCAGATGGTTGATGCAGCGTATCCCGCCGAAGGGTCCGTTGGAAGACGAGCAGAGGCCGGCAACCTTGCCGGCAAGCGGCCTGAACGTCCGGCCGCCATCCTTGCGCAGCTGGCTTACCCAGTCGATGGTGTTCTTGAGCAGCGGTGGAATGGAGCCGTTATATTCGGGCGTCGCGATCAGCAGCCCGTCATGGGCGGCGATCATCCGGCCGAGCTTGACGGCGTCTTCGGGAATGCCTTCTTCCTTTTCCAGATCCTGGTCGAGGATCGGCAACGGATAGTCGGCGAGCGAGATGCGGGTCACCTCCGCGCCCTGCATGGCAAGTTCCTTCTGCGCAACGTCGGCGGTCCTGGCGCTATAGGCGCCGCTGCGCACCGAACCGGCGACGACGAGAATTTTCGGGATCACAGCCATGGGGTCTGCCTTGTCACCCGATGGGTATAAGACAAGTGCTATTCAAAACCCAACGCTGCAATTCAGGCGGCCCCGCGTCGGTAGATCCAAAGCTGCGTCGGCGGAATGTTGCGGATGACGAAATGGAAATGCTCGACCGTATAGTCGCCGCGGCCCGGCGGGATCGGCGACAGCGGCCCGTAAGTCAGCTGCACGATCGGCCGGCCCGCCGGGATGCGGTCGAGCAGGCTCTCGACATAGGCGATGCGCTGGGCGACCGGGAAGTTGAGCAGCGGCACGCCCGATATCACCGAATCGAAGACCAGATCGCGCTTGTCACCGAGCGTCGCGTCGAGATTGAAGGCGTCGCCCTCGATGACGTTGACGCCTGGATAAAGCTGGCGCAGATGGCGCACGAAATCAGTGGAATATTCGACCGCGTAGAGATTTTCAGGCTTTATGCCCTGAGCGAGGATGGCGCGCGTGATGACGCCTGTGCCAGGCCCGACCTCGAGCACCGGCAGGCCGGATTTCGGATTGACGATCGAGGCCATCTTGCGCGCGGTGATGGAACTGGTCGGGACGATCGAACCGACCGCCTTCGGCTTGTCGATCCAGCCCTTGAAGAACTTCAGTTCGTCGTCGAACTTTTCCGCCAGCGTCTTTCGCAGTCCGGGACTACGCGTCATCGAAAGTCCTCCTCAACGCTCCCTCGCATGCTACTTAGCAGCTACGAGGTGCAAGACAAGGCGAATCCCCGGATAAGGTGTTGATGACGCTCGGGAAGCGTTTCCAGGGATCAGCTTCAATGCTCGCCGAACGTTTCGAAAAAGTCCTTCATGCGGGCGAAAAATCCGCTCGACTGGGGCGAATTGTCCTTTGAGGAAAGCTGCTCGAATTCCTCCAGCAATTCGCGCTGGCGGCGCGAAAGGTTCTGCGGCGTCTCGACCACGGTCTGGATGTAGAGGTCGCCGATATTGGGCTGGCGCAGCACCGGCATGCCCTTGCCCTTGAGGCGGAACTGGCGGCCGTTCTGGGTGCCTTCCGGCACCTTCACCTTCGTCTGGGTGCCGTCCAATGTCGTCACCTCGAACGAGCCGCCAAGTGCTGCCGTCGTCATCGAGATCGGCACCTTGCAATAAAGATCGGCGCCGTCGCGCTGGAAGAACTCGTGCGGCTTGACCGCGAGGAAGATGTAGAGATCGCCCGATGGGCCGCCGCGCAGGCCGGCCTCGCCCTCATTGGCAAGCCGGATGCGGGTGCCGTCCTCGATCCCGGCAGGGATGTTGACCGACAGCGAGCGCTCCTCGGTGACGCGGCCCTGGCCGGCGCATTTCGGACATGGATCCTTGATGGTCTGGCCGCGCCCCTGGCATTGCGGGCAGGTGCGCTCGATCGAGAAGAACCCTTGCGTGGCGCGCACCTTGCCGTGGCCGTTGCACATCGAGCAGGTGACGGGCTGGGTGCCGGGCTTGGCGCCGCTGCCCGAGCATTCCGAGCAGGAGATCGATGCCGGCACGCGGATCTGCGCGGTCTTGCCGGAAAATGCCTCTTCCAGCGTGATTTCCATATTATAGCGCAGGTCGGCGCCGCGCTCGCGACCGCCGGACGAGCGACGCTGGCGCCCGCCCATCATGTCGCCGAAAATGTCCTCGAAAATGTCGGCGAAGCCGCCGGCGCCAAAGCCTTGCGCCCCGCCATTCATGCCGCCGTGCTCGAAGGCGGCGTGGCCGAAGCGATCGTAGGCGGCGCGCTTCTGCGGGTCCTTCAGCGTTTCGTAGGCTTCGTTGATTTCCTTGAATTTGTGCTCGCAGGCATGGTCGCCTGGGTTGCGGTCGGGATGGAACTGCATGGCCAGCTTGCGGAAAGCGCTCTTGAGCTCCTTCTCGTCGGCGCCTTTTTGCACGCCCAGCGTTTCGTAAAAATCAGCTTTCATGTTTTCCCGCAGTCCGGATAGTCAACGTCTTGAAGTATCGTTGCGTCGTTTGCCGGCACGCTGTTCCGATTTAGGTGTGATGGAGCCGGGATGCCAGTGTCTACGAGGCTTTGTCCGCATTTTTTCGGGTAGCTCGGCGTTTTTCCGGCAAAGGGTTGCAAAAAAGCCCGGCTGTGCGCCGGGCTTTTTGCTTACCTGTACCGTCAGGCGGTTCAGGCCGACTTCTTCTTCTCGTCGTCTTCGTCGATTTCCTCGAAATCGGCATCGACCACATCGCTGTCCTTGGCGGCATCAGCCTTGGCGTCGGCCTCGGCGGCTTCCTTCTGCGAAGCCTCGTACATCGCCTGGCCGAGCTTCATCGAGACTTCGGCGAGCGTCTGCGTCTTGGCCTCGATCTCGGTCACATCATCGCCTTCGGCAGCGGTCTTCAACGCCGCGATCGCATCGGCAATCGCCGTGCGGTCGGTCTCCGAGACCTTATCGCCATAGTCCTTCAGCGACTTCTCCGAGGAATGCACCAGAGCCTCGGCCTGGTTGCGGGCCTCGACCAGTGCGCGACGTTTCTTGTCGACTTCGGCATTGGCCTCGGCATCCTTGACCATCTTCTCGATGTCAGCGTCCGAAAGGCCGCCAGACGCCTGGATGCGGATCTGGTGCTCCTTGCCGGTGCCCTTATCCTTGGCCGAAACGTTGACGATGCCGTTCGCGTCGATGTCGAACGTGACCTCGATCTGCGGCACGCCACGCGGCGCAGGCGGGATGCCGACCAGGTCGAACTGGCCGAGCGCCTTGTTGTCGGCGGCCATTTCACGCTCACCCTGGAAGACGCGGATGGTCACCGCCGACTGCGAATCCTCAGCCGTCGAGAACACCTGGCTCTTCTTCGTCGGAATCGTCGTGTTGCGCTCGATCAGCCGCGTGAATACGCCGCCCAGCGTCTCGATGCCGAGCGACAGCGGCGTCACGTCGAGCAACAGCACGTCCTTGACGTCGCCCTGCAGCACGCCGGCCTGGATGGCAGCGCCAAGTGCGACGACCTCATCCGGGTTGACGCCCTTGTGCGGTTCCTTGCCGAAGAACTGCTTCACGATCTCCTGTATCTTGGGCATACGGGTCATGCCGCCGACCAGAACGACCTCGTCGATCTCAGCGGCCTTGAGGCCGGCATCCTTGAGCGCCGCCTTGCAGGGCTCGATGGTGCGCTGGACGAGATCTTCGACAAGGCTCTCGAACTTCGCACGCGTCAGCTTTAGCGTCAGGTGCTTAGGGCCGCTGGCATCGGCGGTGATGAAGGGCAGGTTGATCTCGGTCTGCGTGGTGGACGACAGCTCGATCTTGGCCTTTTCTGCCGCTTCCTTGAGGCGCTGCAGGGCGAGCTTGTCGTTCCGCAGATCGATACCCTGTTCCTTCTTGAACTCGGCCGCCAGATATTCGACCAAACGCATGTCGAAATCCTCGCCGCCGAGGAAGGTGTCGCCATTGGTCGACTTCACTTCGAACACGCCGTCGCCGATTTCGAGCACCGAAATGTCGAACGTGCCGCCGCCAAGGTCATAGACGGCAATCGTCTTGCCTTCCTTCTTGTCCAAGCCATAGGCAAGTGCTGCCGCCGTCGGCTCGTTGATGATGCGCAGCACTTCCAGGCCGGCGATCTTGCCTGCATCCTTGGTGGCTTGGCGCTGGGCGTCGTTGAAATAGGCCGGAACGGTAATGACCGCCTTCTCGACCTTTTCGCCGAGATAGGCTTCCGCCGTTTCCTTCATCTTCTGCAGGATCATCGCCGAGATCTGGCTGGGCGACTGGTTCTTGCCGCCGGCCTCGACCCAGGCATCGCCATTGTCGCCCTTGACGATCTTGTAGGGGACAAGCTTCTTGTCCTTCTCCGTCACCGGATCGTCATAGCGGCGGCCGATCAGGCGCTTGACCGCGAAAATGGTGTTTTCAGGATTGGTGACCGCCTGGCGCTTGGCCGGCTGGCCGACGAGGCGCTCGCCGTCGCTGTTGATGGCGACGATCGAAGGGGTCGTGCGCGCGCCTTCCGCATTCTCGATGACCTTGGATTCCTTGCCGTCCATGATGGCGACACAGGAGTTGGTTGTTCCCAGATCGATACCGATTACTTTTGCCATTTCTCTAATCTCTCCGCTAAGCAGGCTCTCAGGACCCGTACAGGCGTTCCGACGAAAGCCCCTGTTCACAAGAAATTCCGCTCCGGCAACCGGCATTCGGCGCTGGACGGCTTGGCGCGTATATAAGAACAGGCTGCGTGGCGCGCAAGCATTCTGCGCAAGGCGTTCACCATTCATCGCGGTTGATCGGATTCGGGACCGGCAGGCCCGTATTTTCCGGCCGTGATCCAGCCGGCCCGGCCCCGGTCCATGAACCTTTCCGCCTCACCTCGCGACTGACGCTCAGGTGCCGCGTGGTGCGGCCCCGGAAAGGAAAGCCCCATGACCACAGATCCAGAGGCTCGATGGTCTCCGGGAACAGCAGGAACTCAGCGCGACAGTCGCCTTCGGGACCGGGTCGATGCGCTGGGCTTTCCGCTGGTTCCGTTGACCCTGCGCGGACGCCGGCGTATCATGACGGTGAGGAAAGCAGACAATTCGATCAGGGATGAACGTGCCGGAACGCCGCGCCTTGCCCTGATTTGCGCGCCGAGACCGGATGTTTCTCCCATGACCTGTGGGGGGAGATCCATGTCTTGCGACCATGGCGCGTCCGTGCGCTCTCGTGCCGGCCATTTGCGCCGCGCAATCCAGGCTGCCAGCGGATTATCGGCCTTGGCACTCGCCGCTGGGCTCTGGCTCGGCGGCTCGGCACAGGCCCAGGAAACCCAGATCATCTATCCCGGCTCGATGGCAGTGACCGGATTCTCTGGCACCATCATCCCCAATTTCGAGGAAGGCCTGCCGCCGGGCGTCGATCCGGTCGACGAGACCTTCATCGACACGGCGCGCGCAACCTTGCGCGTCTTCGACGTTTCAAGGCTGGGCGGGCCGGCGTCTGGCCAATTGGTCTTCACCCCGCCACCCTTCGAGGTCACGGCCGAGCAAATCGGCCAGGTGTTCGGCATCACTTATGACGACGGCGTGCGCGACGGCGTTCCCTCGGCCATTCCAAACCTCTATGCCGGCGCCACCTCGCTGCACGGCATCCGCATCGTCACACCAGACGGCGATGCCGACGGCCGGCCGGAGCGGCAGCGCCGCGGCACGGCTGACGCGGTCTTCATGGACGGCCAGTTCGGCACCGAAAACGGCGGCGGCCCCGGAACGATCTGGAAGATCGATGGCATCACCGGCGCCGTCTCGAAATTCGCCGATATCGACGCCAATAGCGGTCCCGGCATCGGCGACGTCACTTTCGACAATATCCACCGCCAGTTCTTCGCCAGCGATCTCGACACCGGCCTTATCCACCGCATCGACGCCAATGGCGCGCTAGTCGACACGTTCGACCACGGCGTCGCCGGCCGCCCGGCGCACGGGCTGCCCCCAGTCGCCGACGACGGCTCGGTGATGGACATCCAGGGTGCTGCCTTCGACAGCGAGGACCCCGATAGCTGGGGCTACACACAGGACGAGCGCCGCGTCTGGTCGGTCGCCTATCGTGGCGGCCGGCTCTATTACTCGGTCGGGGAAAAGGCGGAGATCTGGTCGGTGGGCATTGCCGGCGACGGCAGCTTCGGCGACCCGCGCTGGGAGCTGACCGTCAAGGCCGACAAGGATTACGCGGTCACCGACATCGCCTTTGACAACAAGGGCTTCATGTATCTGGCTCAGCGCGGCCCGGTGGAAAACCGCTACGACTACAGCCAGTTCGCCGATTCCGGCAAGGGTGAGGTCATCCGCTACTGGCGCGAAAATCCGGACGATCCGGCAACGGAATCGGTCTGGGTGGAAGTGCCGCAGGAATATGCGGTCGGCTTCCCGCAAGACAACCGGCAGTCGGCCGGCGGCCTCGACCTGCAATATGGCTACGATTCCGAAGGCAATCTCGATACCGGCATCTGCACCGACACGCTGGTCGATACCGGCGACAAGTTGCGCGACAACCCGGCGCTCGCCGAACAGCTCGCAGCCGGGGGGCCGCTTGCCGTGCACGGCGTGCAGATCACGCCGACGGCGCTGGTCAGGCCGGCCAACGTGCCGCCTTTCGGCTCGTGGTTCGTCGATTTCGACACTTATTTCGAAGACCCGGAAGTGGAAGGCCATGTCGGCGACGTCGAGGTCTGGCGCCCCTGCGAAGGCCGTGCCGGCTATTACGAGCAGGTGCCGGGCGGCTATCTGCCACCGTTCTATCCGCCGGACTTCCCGCCCCCCGGCAATCTGCCTCCTTGCCTTGATGTCGAGGATGTCGAGTATTTCTGCACGCCCTCCGGCCTCGAGGCCGATCTCTATCTTCATGACCATACCGGCTTCGGCGGCGATTCGATCAAGGCTCTGTCCAGGACGCCTGGCGTCGGGGTGACTTCGCCCCTGTCGCATGCGCCCGGCGCGCCATTCACGATCGGTATCACCGGCCATTATCCTGGCGACAGGGTCGATGTCGGGCTCTGCTTCTACAGGCAGTCCGACCGCGACAAGGGTGGCTACTACCCTTGCTGCAAGATGACCTTGCCGCTCAGAACCCCAGCCGTCAGCTGCGAACCGTGAGAAGGGGAAGATGAGCAATCTTGCACAGTCCCCGCTTGCGACGAGCAGCCAATCAACCGGCAAACAATCATTCGTCATGGAGACCATCATGAAACCCCTGTCACTCGCCAGGCGCGGCGCGCGCTGGCTGATGGCGGCCGGTATCGCGGTCGCCATGCTGAGCCCGCTGCAAGGCTTCGCTGAAGACCTTGCTCCGGCCAAGGCCAAGCCTGCCGATGCAGGCACTGTCATTCCAGATCCCAAGCTCGATTTCGACAATCCTCGCATCGTCAACCCGGAGCCGGGCCGGATCGTGCCCTTCTTCACCAAGAAAGGCGGCCAGAGAGGCTGCGACTATGTCGTATACTCGCTGAGCTTTGGCTTGCGCGGCAATCCGCAGGGTTTTGCCGGCCCGGGCCTCGCGGCCATGCTGAAAAAGGTCAGGCTCGACTTCAGGGACCAACTCCCGCACGGCCTGCGGATTGTCGGCGTGCATGTGACCGGCGACGGCACCGACGCATCCGGCGGACCGCTGCCCGGCGCTGCGATCAGCAGCTCGGCTGGCCCGGACGATACGGCGACGGTGTCCGATTTCCGGATTTCCGCCAGCGACCTCGACGGCATCGGCGCTGCGAACGAGCGCGCCATCACCTTCCAGATCACCGCCAAGATCGACCATGCGGCGTTTCCGTCGCCGGCAATCGTCGATAACCAGGGGCTGATCAAGGTGAGCCGCGGCGACCGCGGTGCTGGCGTCGAAATTCCGTCGCAGGACCCGGGCAAGCCGGACGACGGCAACTATCTCACGGGTGCAAAGACGTCGATCAAGATCGACGTCACCGAGTGCAACCCACCGCCTCCACCTCCTGGCAATCGTGAATGCTTCAAGGTGGAGCGAGGCACGGTCGATTGCGTGCCCGGCGGCGGCGCCTTCATCTACCATATGCCGGTCGGCCCAGAGATGGCTGGCAAATGGGTGCGGCTTTCGACGACGACACCCGGCATCACAATCATTCCCGACACCCAATTGGTGCCGGCCGGCGGCGGTGTGCTCAACTGGAAGATCGTCGGTGCTTCACCCGGCGACGTTATCCACATCATCGTCACCGGTATCGAAACCTATGCCGGCCCGAAGGAGGGCTGGGGCCTGTGCTGCACGCAGACCGTCGACATCGTCATCCCGCGTGACCAGAGGTGCCCGCCGAAGGACAAGGAACCGGATCTGAAAGTCGAAAAGCGTGCCGACGTGCAACGTTGCACGATGGCGGGCGGCTGCGACTTCACCATCAGGGTCACCAATGTCGGCGATGCGCCCTACCACGGCAAGATCGTGCTCGACGAAGTCACCCTGCCGGCCGGCTCCACCCTCGATTCAGGGCCGAACCCGCCTTGGGTCTGCGCGCCTGGAATCACCCCGATGATTTGCACTCATCCGGTGACCACGCTCAATCCGGGCGCCTCAGTCGACCTCAAGCTTGGCTTCAAGCCGGCCGCAGGCTGGCAAGGCAGCGTTTTGCGCAACTGCGCCACCTACAATTACGGCGCCAGCGGCAAGCCGCTTTTCGGCAGCCAGCTAAACGACCGCGGCTGTGCGTCGATCCCGGTCTGCCGCCGTGGCGATCGTGACCGCGACTGCCGGCCACCGGTGGAGAAGAAGGTCGACCTGATCCTGAAGAAGCGCGCCCGCACCGAATTCTGTTCGGCCGATGGCGTCTGCACCTTCGTGATCGACATCATCAACAATGGCAGCGTCCCCTACAATGGGCCGCTGACGGTCGTCGATAGCTATCCGGGCGGCGCGCCGGCATCCTCGACCTTCGGCCCGACGCCGCCATGGACGTGCGGACCGAACGGTTCCGGCAAGTTCCGCTGCGACAATCCCGGCATCGCGCTTATGCCGGGCGCCTCGACGCCGATCTTCGTCAGGGCGGTGATGCCGGCCAACTTCCGGCCCGATAGTGTCGAGAACTGCGCCGAGGTGAAGGCCATTCCCGGTGAGAACGACATCACCAACAACAGGGCCTGCGCCAAGGAACGCATCCGTCATCCGAATGGCGGGCAGCCGGCCATGCGCATCACCAAGGTGTGCAATGGCTCGCTGGCCGGTGCTGCGGTCGTTTCCTGCCGCATTACCGTCATCAGCCTCGGCGCCACAGCCCCGACCGGTCCGGTGCGGGTCAACGATGCCGCGACGCTGATAGCCGGCGGAGCGCCGGTCCAGATCCAGAGCGTCACCCCAGACGGCGCGGAATGGGCTTGCGGACCGGTTCCGGCCAATGCGCTGTCGTGCCAGATTCCCGGCGCCGTTATGACGCCTGGAACCAGCCGCCATTTCGACGTGACGGTTGCTGCGAACGGCGAATTCGAGAACTGCGCACGCGGCTCCTACGGCCCGGCTCCGGGAGACGATATCGTCTATCCGATCGGCCAGGCCTGCGCCAAGGGCGGCGGTGCCTCGACCATCCGGGTCGAGAAGACCGGCGACGCCGAGTGCAAGCCCGGCCAGCCCTGCTCGTTCGAGATCACCATCACGAACGATGGGACGAGCGCCTTCTCCGGTCCGGTTCGCATCGGCGATGCGATCGGCGTCGAAGGCCTCGGCCGGCTGGAAGGCGTTGCGATCACCTCGATCGATCCGCCCTTCGGCTGCTCGCCGGAGCCGGCAACCTTGCCTCTGTCCTGCATCGCCCAACTGACGCTCGGCGCCGGGGAAAGCCATGTGCACAATGTGACCGTGATCATTCCCGACGATGGCCGTCTGACCAATCTGCAGGGCACTGTCAACGGCCAGAACTGCGTCGGCGTGCTGTCTCCGAACACGTCGGTGCAAGGCGGTGGCGACGTGTTGTCTCGTGGTGCCGCCAATGTGCAGGGCGATCGCGGCAAGGCCTATGCCTGCCATCCCTTCATCATCACGCATGAGGTGAAGAAGGAATGCTCGCAAGGCTTTGTCATGAACGACGCCGGCAACTGCGTCTGCCCGCCAGGCACGACCTTCCGTAACGGCCAATGCTCATCCGGCGGCGGCACGGTCATCGTGCCGAAGCCAAAACCTTGCGTTCTCCTCAAAGGCCAGATCCGTACCGAGGACGGACGCTGCGTCTGCCCGCGCGGGACCGAGCTGGAGAACGGCGCTTGCGTGGGCAACAAGCCGCAGCCCGAGCAATGCACCATTCGTGGTCAGATCCACAACGCCAACGGCGAGTGCGTCTGCCCGCGGGGCACGGAAGTCAGGGGTAATGTCTGCCGGCCAATCCAGCCAAAGCCCAAACAGTGCACCATTCGGGGCCAGATCCATAACGCCGCTGGCGATTGCATCTGCCCGAGAGGCACGGAAGTCAGGGGCAATGCCTGCCGGCCAATTCGGCCGCAGCCCAAGCAGTGCACGATCCGTGGTCAGATCCACGACGCCAACGGCGATTGCGTCTGCCCCCGGGGCACGGAACTGCAGGGCAATGCCTGCAGGCGCAAGAAGCCGGTTGTGGTGGAGTGCCCGATACCTGGCCAGATCCACAACAAGCGCGGCGCCTGCGTCTGTCCGCGTGGGACAGAGCTGCGCGACGGCGCCTGCCGCAAACCACGGCTGGAATGCGCACCGGGCGCGCGGCCGATCAATGGCCAGTGCCAGCCGATCATCAAGCGGCGCTGCCCTATCGGAACGGTCGGACGATATCCGGACTGCGTCCCGGTCCGCAGGAAATCGACGCTTGAGCCGAACCTGCTGCTGAATCCGAATGTTCCTCAGCAGGTCGTGCCAAGGCGCAAGCCGCAGCCGGAGCAATAGGATACGGCGCGGGAAATCCAGAACTTCAAACAGTGACCGTACTCGTCACCCAATACCCGCCGGAGCGATCCGGCGGGGTTTTTCTTCAGCGGGCAGATGAGAAGGCAGCGCAAACCTGAAGCCGCTGCATCGGCGGAAGGACAAACCGGCTTCCACTTTCCGGACTCATGGTCTAGGCAGTCGATACAGACAGAGGGTCCGCAAACCGGGGCGTACGGGAAGGCCGCATCATGAGCAAAAAAACCCTGATCGCGCCATCGGTGCTTGCTTCCGATTTCTCGAAGCTCGGCGACGAGGTCGAGGCGGTGACGGCCGCCGGCGCCGACTGGATCCACCTCGACGTCATGGACGGGCATTTCGTCCCGAACATCACGTTTGGGCCACCGGTGATCAAGGCGATCCGCAACCGCACCGAGGCGTTTTTCGACTGCCATCTGATGATCGCGCCGGCCGACCCCTATCTGGCCGCCTTCGCCGAGGCCGGCTGCGACGGCATCACGGTGCACGCCGAAGCCGGGCCACATCTCGACCGCTCGCTGCAGACGATCAAAAACCTTGGCAAGAAGGCCGGCGTGTCACTCAACCCGGCGACACCGGAAACGATGATCGAATACGTGCTCGACCGGCTTGATCTGGTCCTGATCATGACGGTCAATCCGGGGTTCGGCGGCCAGGCTTTCATTCCAGCGATCGTCGACAAGGTGAAGCGGGTGAAGGCGCTGATCGGCAACCGGCCGATCCGGATCGAGATCGACGGCGGCATTTCGCCTGAAACTGCGCCCCTTGTCACCGCGGCCGGCGCCAGCGTGCTGGTCGCCGGCGCGGCTATCTTCAAGGGCGGCAGCGTCGACGCCTACCGGGCAAACATCGAGGCAATCAGGGCAGCGGCGGACAAGGCGGCCGGCTGACCGCTGCCGTCCGGCCGGACCAGCCGCTCGGGGGGAAATATGAGCAACCATCTGTTCGATGCTTTCCGTGCCCGGATGCCCGCGCCCGAACGCCTTTTGATGGAGACAGAGGATGGGCGCTCGATCAGCTATGGCGAGACGCTGGCGCGCTCCGCTCAACTGGCGCATGCGCTGTCGCAGCTGGGCGTCGAAGCCGGCGACCGCGTCGCCGTTCAGGTCGAGAAGAGCCCGGAGGCCATTTTCCTTTATCTCGCCTGCCTGCGTGCCGGCGCGATCTTCCTGCCGCTCAATACCGCCTATACGCTGACCGAGCTCGACTATTTCTTCAGGGATGCCGAGCCGCGACTGGTCGTCTGCGACCCGGCGCGAGCGGGCGAGATCGGCGCTTTGGCGCAGACCTCGGGCGCTGCGGTCGCGACACTCGGCAGCAAGGGCGAGGGTTCGTTGACTGATCGAGCCTCTGAGGCGGCCGTGGACTTCCACGATGTGGCGCGCGGACCGGACGACCTTGCCGCGATCCTCTACACGTCCGGCACCACCGGCCGTTCGAAAGGCGCCATGCTCAGCCACGAAAACCTCGCCTCGAATGCGCGGGTGCTGGTCGACCTCTGGCGCTTCACTGCCGCAGACGTGCTGATTCACGCGCTGCCGGTTTTCCACACGCATGGCCTTTTCGTCGCCACCAATGTCGTCCTGATGGCCGGCGCCTCGATGCTGTTCGAAACCAAATTCGACCCGACCCGCATCGTCTCGCTACTGCCGCGCGCCACCGCGCTGATGGGCGTGCCGACCTTCTACGTCCGCCTGCTGCAGCAGGACGGTTTGAACCGGCAAGCGGCGAAAAACATCCGGGTGTTCATTTCCGGCTCGGCACCGCTTTTGGCCGAGACGCACAGAGCGTGGCGCGAGCGCACCGGCCACGCCATCCTCGAGCGCTACGGCATGACCGAGACCAACATGAACACGTCGAACCCGTACGAGGGCGAGCGGCGTGCCGGCACGGTCGGCTTCCCTTTGCCCGGCGTCTGCCTGCGCATCTCCGATCCCGATGGCGGCGAAACACTTGCCCGGGGCGAGGTCGGCATGATCGAGGTCAAGGGCCCGAACGTCTTTTGCGGCTACTGGCGCATGCCGGAAAAGACCAGGGCGGAATTCCGCGACGACGGCTACTTCATCACCGGCGATCTCGGGCTGATCGATGCCGACGGCTATGTCCACATCGTCGGCCGCGGCAAGGACCTGATCATTTCCGGCGGCTACAATATCTACCCGAAGGAAGTGGAGAGCGAGATCGACGCTCTTGCCGGTGTTGCCGAAAGCGCTGTCATCGGCGTTGTCCATCCGGATTTCGGCGAGGGTGTCACGGCGATCGTGGTGAGGGCGCCGGGCTCGACGATCAGCGCCGCCGCGATCATCGAGGCCATCGCTGGGCACCTCGCCAGGTACAAGCATCCGAAACAGGTGATCTTCGTCGACGAACTGCCGCGCAACACGATGGGCAAGGTGCAGAAGAACCTGCTGCGCGAAGCCTACAAAGACCTCTATACGTCCAAAGCCGGCTAACCCTAACAAGCAGGGCTGGCTGCAAAAACCCTGGCGCCGTCGATCCAGACGCTTTTCATGTCCAGATCGTCCGACAACGAAACGATGTTGGCGGCGGTTCCCCTGGCGAAGCGCCCGAGCCGGTGCGACTGGCCGATCGCCTGCGCCGGATAGAGCGAGGCCATGCGCAAGGCTTCGTCGAGGTCGAGACCGACCACGCGATGCACGAAGCGCACCGCGGAAATCATGTCGAGATCCGCGCCCGCCAGCGTGCCGTCGGCAAGTGTCAGCCTGCCATCCTTGCGGTGGATGGTGCGACCGTTCAGCGTGAACGAGTTCATGTCGGTGCCGATCGTCGCCATGGCGTCGGTGACGAGCAGGATCTTGCCCGGCCCCTGCTTGGCGCGCAAGGCGATGGCCATGGTGGCCGGATCGACATGGATACCGTCGGCGATGATGCCGGCATAGAATGTGCCGGTATCGATTGCCGCGCCCGCCAGCCCCGGCTCGCGATTGCCGATCTGGCTCATCGCGTTGAAAAGATGGGTGACCACCGTTGCGCCGGCCTCGGAAAAGGTGCGGGCCGTGGCATAGTCGGTATCGGAATGGCCGATGCTGACGATGACGCCGGCATTGCTGAGCGCCGATACCTGGTCGGGCTCGACGGATTCGGGCGCCACCGTCGTCAGCAGCACCGGCAGGTTTTTCCGCGTCGCGATCAGCATCGCCTGGTCGGGATCTAGCATCGGCCGGATCAAGGCCGGGTCATGTGCGCCCTTGCGGGCGATCGACAGATGCGGGCCTTCGAGATGCAGGCCCAGGAAGCCCGGCACCTTCCGTTGTGCGGCCTCTGCTCCGGCGGCAACCGCCGCGGCGGTGATCTCGGACGTGTCGGTGATCAGCGTCGGCAATAGCGCCGTCGTGCCGAAGGGCGCGTGCGCCCGGCAGATGGTCTCGATCGAGGGGACGTCGGGATGGTCGTTGAGCATGACGCCGCCACCGCCATTGACCTGCAAATCCACGAAACCCGGAACCAGCATACCGCCGCCGGTCTCGATAGGCGCAACACCGGATGGGACGGCGCCGGCGGCAACGATGGCCTCGACGAGGCCGTCGCGCACGACAAGCGCCGCATTGTCGTGCCAGTCATCGCCATCGAATATCCGGGCGCCGGTCAGCGCAAAGCGATCGCTCATAGCGTTTCCGTCACCTTGCGCAGATTGGGCGGCGTGTCTGGGTCGAGGCCGCGATGGCGGGCAAAAGCCTCGACGAAACCATAGAACGACACGATCAGTGTCAGCGGGTCGGTCAGCGGATGACCGGTGGCGACATGCGGCAGAGGCTGCGCCTTCTTTGCCTTGTCCGAAGTCACAAAGACAGCGGCGCCCTTGCCGGCCAGGCTGTCGGCGGCCTCGGCGACGGATGGTTCGGACGCATCGCGGGCAGCCAGCGCCAGCACTGGGAAGCCGGGACCGACTAGCGCCAGCGGGCCGTGCATGACTTCGGCGGCACTATAGGCTTCCGCATGCATGGCGCAGGTTTCCTTGAATTTCAGCGCCGCCTCGTTGGCGATCGCCGCCGACGGGCCCCGGCCAAGGATGAACAGCGAGTTCGGCGTCTCGAGTGCCCCGGCCAGCGCCATCCAGTCGCAAGCGATCGCCTTCCGAAAATGCTCCGGCAAGCGGGCAAGTGCTGCCAGAAGTTTGTCGTCGCCGGTGCAATGCGCCATCAGAGCGAGCCCTGCGACCGCCGAATTGACGAAGGTCTTCGTCGCTGCGACGCTGCGCTCCGGTCCGGCAAGGATGTCGATCGCGTAGTCCGAAGCCCGCGCGAGCGGCGAATCGGCGGTGTTGGTGATGGCGACGGTCAGCGAACCGCCGGCCCGCGCCGCTCGCGCCATCGCAACGATGTCCGGGCTCTTGCCCGACTGCGAGATCGCCAGGCAGGCCGAGCCGCCCAGCTTCAGCTTGGCGCCATAGATCGAGGCGATCGACGGGCCGACCGATGCGACCGCCAGCCCGGCGGTCAGCTCCACGGCATATTTCATGAAGGTCGCGGCATGGTCGGACGAGCCGCGCGCCACTGTGACGATGAAATTCGGATCGCGCTCGCGAATGCCGCGCCCGGCTTCCGTCAGCACCGCGGCCGAGCCGTCGAGCAGGCGGGCGGTGGCCTCGGGGATCTCCTCGATCTCGCGCCGCATATGGGTCATTGTTGCGGTCATGGCCTGCCCTCTTCGCCCGGCCCGCTCAGCCGGAGTTCGGCGACAAAATCATAAGCGTCGCCCCTGTAGATGGAGCGGGTGAACTCGATCACCTTGCCGCTCGCCAGATAGGAGATACGCTCGATGTGCAGGCCGGCAATGCCCGGCGGCACTTCCAGCAGATGCGCGTCGCCATCGCCGAGATTGGTGGCGGAAATGCGCTGCACCGCCCGCACCGGCCTGTTGCCGGTCTTTTCCAGCGCCGCGTAGAGCGACGAACCGATCGCCGCCGGATCGGGCAGCACGCTTGTCGATAGTGAGGCGCGCTCGATCGCCAGCGGCGTGTCGTTGGCAATGCGCAGGCGCGCGACGCGCGCCACCAATTCGTTCGACGCCAGGCCGAGCACCATCATCTCGTCGGGCGATGGCGGATAGAGGCCGCGGTCGAGCCAGGCCGAACGCACCGCCATGCCGCGCCGTGCCATGTCCTCGGTAAACGAGGTCAGCATCGACAGGGACTGCTCGACGCGCTCCATGCGCGGCGCAACGAAGGTGCCGGAACCATGACGCTGGACGAGGATGCCGCCCTTGACCAGGTCCTGCACCGCCTTGCGCACGGTGACGCGCGAAATATCGGCCTTGCTGGCGATGTCGCGCTCGGAAGGCAGCGCATCGCCCGGTCCGATCAGCCCGCGTTTGACGGCGTCCTCGATGCTTTTCCTCAGCTGCAGATAGAGTGGCGCGCCACTCTGCGACGATTGTCTCAGCGCCGCGAAAATCTGGTCGGCGGCGTCGCTCATCGCGCCGCCTCCGCCGCCTTCGTAAAAATCCGAACCGCCATCTGAACCGCGCCGCCCAGCGCGTCGTCGAGCGGCGGCTTCAGCAGCGCCCGGTAGCGCGCCGACAGGCGCGGCGCGTAAAGCGGCGCCAGGCCGCCGAGCAGGCAAAGCGGATCGTCGCCACCAAGGTCGAGCACGCCAAGTGCTGCCTCGACATCGGCCACCGCCTTGTCGAGGATCCAGATAGCGACGACGTCGCCTTTTTCGGCATGTTCGAACACCTTGGGTGCGAAGCCGCCGAAATCGCCGGGCTTGGCATTGGTGGTGAATTCGACCACATCCTCGGGATTGTTGCGGAAGATGGCGAGCATGGCCTGCGTCAGTGGCGATCCTTCGCGGATGCCGTCATAGGCGAGCAGCGTCTGCTCGAGCAGGTCGCGGCCGATGCGGGCGCCGCTGCCCTGGTCGCCGACCTGGAACCCCCAGCCGCCGATGGCACGCGATCGGCCGTTCTTGCGCGCCATATAGGCGGTGCCGGTGCCGAGTATGGCCATGGCGCCGTCACCAGAGCCGACCGCGCCTTCCAGCGCGATCTCGGCGTCGGTCTCGACACGGCTGATGCGGAACGGCAAGATCGCTTCGAGCTGCTGCCTGTAGGTGCCGACATTGGCGCCGGCTAGGCCGAGAATGGCCGGAGTTTGCGGGATCAGTCCGGGATCTCTGCCCGCGGCGACAAAGGCCTGCTGCGCCGCGTCGACGATGTTGGCCCTGGCGCCGGTGAGATCGGTTCGGATGTTGGCGGCGCCGCTTTTGGCGCGGCCGAGGACGCTGCCATCGGCCGTCGCAAGGGCCGCCCTGCAGCTGGTGCCGCCGCCATCGATGCCGAGCACGAATTTCACGCGATTTCTCCTCCAGACGGATAATACCAATAAAATACCAATAGCCAAGGATTAATTTCCGTTTCAAAAAAGTTAAGGCGTAGTTTGTTGGAAAATCAGCTGATTTCGTCCGCAAGCCTGCGCCACCGCAAGGATTTGATTAATGCGTGTGGACAAGTGGTATTTTTTTGGTATGGTTTTCTCGATTGGAGGAAAGCGGATGGCCGAAACGCGCACCGAAGCGCTTCACCACAATGCCGAGGGACTGGATATCCAGGCCCCGGAAGCCGTCCTTTCCTCTTTGGCCAACGCGCAGATCGAGGCCGCCAAGGCCGTTCACGGCGCCATTCCTGCCATTGCCGCGGCAGCCGAAATCATCGCAAGCAGACTGAAAAGCGGCGGCAAGCTCGCCTATGCGGCCGCCGGCAGCTCGGGCCTGATGGCATTGGCCGATGCGCTGGAGCTGCCGGGCACTTTCGGCATCCAGCGCGACCGTATCGCCATCCTGATCGCTGGCGGCGACGAAGCTTTCAAGACACTGGCCGGCGGGCCGGAGGATGACACTGACGAAGCTTCGGCAGCGGTCGCCGCCGCCGGCGTTGGCAAGGGCGACTGCCTGATCGCCGTCTCGGCCAGCGGCTCGACGCCTTATGCTGTCAGGGCGATCGAGGATGCCAGGCGCCGCGGCGCGGCGACCATTGCTGTCGCCAACAACGGGGATGCGCTGCTGCTGCGGCTGGCCGACATCGCCATCCTGCTCGAAACGCCGCCCGAGCTGATTGCCGGCTCGACGCGCATGGGTGCCGGTACCGCCCAGAAGATCGCACTCAACATGCTGTCGACGCTGGCAGCCATCCATCTCGGCCATGTCCATGATGGCTACATGGTCAACCTCACGGCCGACAACATCAAGCTGCGCGACCGCGCCGCACGCATCGTTGCCGCCGTCAGCGGGCGCGACAAGGACGAGGCGGCGCGCCTGCTCGATAAGAGCGGCGGCGTCGTCAAGACCGCTATTCTGCTCGCCGCCGGCGCCGCCAGCGCCGATGCGGCCGAGAAGATACTGGAAGGGACCGGCCACAAGCTGCGGCCAGCCCTTTCCGCGATCGAGGGGAGCAAGGGGCGCAATGCCTCCGTTCTCATCAAAACCGAACCTGAAAAAGGTCAACAGGGAGACTGAGCATGACAACGAAGCTACTGACGGCACTTCTTCTCGGCACCAGCATTCTCGGCACCGCCGGGGTGGCTTATGCCGACGACGTAACGCTCAACATCGAAAGCTGGCGCGGCGACGACCTTGCCATCTGGAAGGACAAGCTGATCCCGGCTTTCGAGGCCAAGAACCCCGGCATCAAGGTGGTGTTCGCACCGTCGGCGCCGACCGAATATGACGCCGCCCTCGGCGCCAAGCTCGCCGCCGGCTCGGCCGGCGACCTGATCACCTGCCGCCCGTTCGACAAATCGCTGGAACTCTTCAAGAAGGGCAATCTCGCCGATATCTCGACGCTGCCCGGCATGGAGAACTTCTCCGATGTTGCCAAGGCCGCCTGGCAGACCGACGACGGCAAGTCGAGCTTCTGCGTGCCGATGGCCTCGGTCATCCATGGCTTCATCTACAACAAGGACGCCTTCGACAAGCTCGGCATCAAGGTGCCGACGACCAATGAGGAGTTCTACGCCGCGCTCGACAAGATCAAGGCCGACGGCACCTACATCCCGATGGCGATGGGCACCAAGGATCTCTGGGAAGCCGCGACCATGGGCTACCAGAACATCGGCCCGAATTACTGGAAGGGCGAGGAAGGCCGCCTGGCGCTGATCAAGGGCGAGCAGAAGCTGACCGATCCGCAGTGGGTCGAGCCCTACAAGGAACTGGCCAAGTGGAAGGACTATCTCGGCGACGGCTTCGAGGCGCAGACCTATCCGGACAGCCAGAACCTGTTCACGCTCGGCCGCGCCGCCATCTACCCGGCCGGCTCGTGGGAAATTGGCCTGTTCAACACGCAGGCGCAATTCAAGATGGGCGCCTTCCCGCCGCCGGTGCAGAAGGCCGGCGACACCTGCTACATCTCCGACCACACCGATATCGGCATGGGCCTCAATGCGGCCTCGAAGAACGCGGATGCGGCCAAGACCTTCCTGTCCTGGGTGGCCTCGCCGGATTTCGCTACCATCTACGCCAACGCGCTGCCCGGCTTCTTCAGCCTGAACAACACGCCGGTGAAGATGGAAGACCCGCTGGCCCAGGAATTCGTCTCTTGGCGCGGCAAGTGCAAGTCGACGATCCGCTCGACCTACCAGATCCTGTCGCGCGGCACGCCGAACCTCGAAAACGAGACGTGGGTTGAATCGGCCAACGTCATCAACGGCACCGACACGCCGGAAGCTGCCGCCAAGAAGCTGCAGGACGGCCTCGACAGCTGGTACAAGCCGGCGAAGTAAGGCGCGGCGAAGCGATATCTCCCCCCTTGAAGGGGAGATGTCGCCAAAGGCGACAGAGGGGGTCGGTCGAGGCAGGCGGCAGCTTGATCGTTGCTGGAAAGCACGGTCGAACGACGATGGCGCGCTGCCTCGGCCGACCCCACCCGCCTCGCTTCGCGAGGCACCCTCCCCTCGAGGGGGAGGGAGGCGCCGTGGCTTTTGACGGCAATAGCAAGACCTGATCGGCGGGGACCGAACGCATGGCCGCAGCACCGAAAAGACCATTCCGCTGGCATATCGGCGTTTTCCTGGCACCGGCGTTGCTGGTCTACACGGCGATCATGATCTTGCCGCTGGCCGGCACGCTGCAGCTGTCGCTGTTCCGCAACATCAACCAGTCGCAGGTGTTCGTCGGACTGGAAAATTTCCGCATGCTGTTCGGTGATCCCAACTGGTCGGTCAATTTCTGGAACGCGCTGCGGAACAATGTCTGGTTCTTCATCATCCACATGCTGGTGCAGAACCCGATCGGCGTCCTTTTGGCAGCACTTCTGTCCAGCCCCCGATTGCGGTTTTCCGCCTTCTACCGCACGGCAATCTTCGTGCCGACGATCCTGTCCTTCGTTATCGTCGGCTTCGCCTGGAAGCTGATACTGTCGCCGCTATGGGGCGTGGCGCCGCATATGATGGACCTTGTCGGCCTGAAAAGCCTGTTCACGCCCTGGCTCGGCAAGGCGCAATATGCACTGACCGCGCTCAGCCTGATCTCAGTGTGGCAGTTCGTCGGCATCCCGATGATGCTGATCTATGCGGCACTGCTGTCCATCCCCGAAGAGGTGATCGAGGCCGCCGAATGCGACGGCATCACCGGCATGGCGCAATTCTGGAAGATCAAGCTGCCGCTCATCCTGCCGTCGATCGGCATTATCTCGATCCTGACCTTTGTCGGCAATTTCAACGCTTTCGACCTGATCTACACGGCGCAAGGCGCCTTGGCCGGGCCGAACTATTCGACCGATATCCTCGGCACCTTCCTCTACCGCGCCTTCTTCGGTTTCCAGCTGCAGGTCGGCGACCCCAATATGGGCGCGGCGATCGCCACGATGATGTTCCTGATCATCCTCGGCGGCGTCTGCGTCTACCTATTCCTCGTGCAGACGCGCTTGCGTCGCTACCAGTTTTAGGGGAGCGTGACCATGAGCACCGCAACCCGTTCGCTGCCCCGCACCATCGGCGCGCATGCGATCCTTCTGACCTACACCGCGATCGCGCTGTTTCCGGTGATCCTCGTGATCATGAATTCGTTCAAATCACGTGCCGGTATCTTCGGCGCGCCGCTGACGCCGCCGACGCCAGGGACCTTCGACTTGATCGGCTACACCACGGTGATCGGCCAGGGCGACTTCATCCACTATTTCCAGAATAGCCTTGTCGTCACCGTCGCCTCGCTGTTCTTCGTGCTTCTGTTCGGCGCCATGGCGGCTTTCGCGCTGTCGGAATACCGCTTCCGCGGCAATTCGCTGATGGGGCTTTACCTGGCGCTCGGCATCATGATCCCGATCCGCCTCGGCACCGTCGCCATCCTGCAGCTGATGGTGGCGAGCGGGCTGGTCAACACGCTGACGGCGCTGATCCTGGTCTACACGGCGCAAGGCCTGCCGCTCGCCGTCTTCATCCTGTCGGAATTCATGAAGCAAGTCTCCGACGATCTGAAGAATGCCGGCAGGATCGACGGCCTGTCCGAATACACCATCTTCTTCCGGCTGGTGCTGCCGCTTGTGCGGCCATCGATGGCGACGGTCGCGGTCTTCACCATGATCCCGATCTGGAACGACCTGTGGTTCCCGCTGATCCTGGCGCCGTCGGAGGAGACCAAGACGGTGACGCTCGGCGCGCAGCTGTTCCTCGGCCAGTTTGTCACCAACTGGAACGCCATTCTGGCCGCACTGTCGCTGGCGATCATGCCGGTGCTGATCCTCTACGTCATCTTCTCGCGGCAGCTGATCCGCGGCATCACTTCGGGAGCGGTCAAGTGAGTTCGCAAACACCCCTTCGCGTCGTCGTCGCCGGGCTCGGCAATATGGGGCGCAGCCATGCGCTGGCCTATCACACCAACCCGGGCTTCCAGATTACCGCACTGGTCAACCGCTCGGATGTGCCGCTGCCGGAAGGGCTTTCGAGCTATGGCATCCGGCGTTCATTCGACGAGGCGCTGCGTGACGAACGGCCTGACGTCGCCTGCATCGCCACCTATTCCGACAGCCATGCCGATTATGCGGTCAAGGCATTCGAGGCTGGCTGCCACGTCTTTGTCGAAAAGCCGCTGGCAACGACGGTCGCGGACGCAGAACGCGTCGT
This sequence comes from Mesorhizobium sp. M1399, assembly GCF_040317735.1. Taxonomy (NCBI): domain Bacteria; kingdom Pseudomonadati; phylum Pseudomonadota; class Alphaproteobacteria; order Hyphomicrobiales; family Phyllobacteriaceae; genus Mesorhizobium; species Mesorhizobium sp. M1399. The sequence continues at coordinate 289,280 of NZ_JAMYKZ010000004.1, read as the reverse complement.
AGCCGCGGCCAAGGCCAACGGCAAGAAACTGGTGATCGGCTACATCCTGCGCCACCACCCGTCCTGGATCAGGCTGATCGCCGAGGCGCGGAAGCTCGGCGGCCCTTACGTATTCCGCATGAATCTCAACCAGCAATCCTCCGGACACAGCTGGGAGACGCACAAGCAGCTGATGCAAACGACGTCGCCGATCGTCGACTGCGGCGTGCATTATCTCGACGTGATGCTGCAGATCACCGACGCCAGGCCGGTCGAGGTGCGCGGTATGGGGCTGCGGCTGAGCGACGAGATTGCGCCCACGATGTACAATTACGGCCACCTGCAGGTGCTGTTCGACGACGGTTCGGTCGGCTGGTACGAGGCCGGCTGGGGGCCGATGATTTCGGAGACGGCTTTCTTCGTCAAAGACGTGATCTCGCCCAACGGCTGCGTGTCGATCGTCATGAAGGAGGGCGTCAGGTCCGACGACATCGACACCCACACCAAGACCTCGACCATCCGCCTGCACAGTGCTGCAACCGGCGCGGATGGCAAGTTCGCCAAGCCGGACGAGATGCTGTCGATGGAAGGCGAGCCCGGCCATCAGGACCTCTGCGACCTCGAACAGGCGTTTGTGCTGAAGGCGATCCGCGAGGATCTCGATCTTGGCCGCCACATGGACGACGCGGTGAAGTCGCTCGCCGTCTGCCTTGCCGCCGACGAGAGCGTGCGCAGCGGCCTCGCCGTGAAACTCTAGAACAGGGACTAAGCCGTGGGCTCGCTGAACATCGAGAACGTGAAAAAGGCCTTTGGGCCGGTCGAGGTGCTGAAGGGCATCAACCTCGAGGTGACGGATGGCGAGTTCGTCGTCTTCGTCGGCCCCTCCGGCTGCGGAAAGTCGACGCTGCTCAGGGTCATTGCCGGGCTGGAGGACTCGACCTCGGGCCGCGTGGTGATCGACGGGGCGGACGTTTCCGCAACGCCGCCGGCCAAGCGCGGCATCGCCATGGTGTTCCAGACCTACGCGCTCTACCCGCATCTGACGGTGAAGAACAATATGGGCCTCGGCCTCAAGCAGGCGGGCACGCCGGCGGCCGAGATCGACCGCCGCATCGGCATCGCCTCGTCGATGCTGTCGCTGGAGCCCTACCTCGAAAGGCGCCCGGCCGAATTGTCCGGCGGCCAGCGTCAACGCGTCGCCATCGGCCGCGCCGTGGTGCGCGAACCCAAGCTTTTTCTGTTCGACGAGCCGCTGTCCAACCTCGATGCCGCACTGCGCGTCAACACCAGGCTGGAGATCGCGCAGCTGCACCGCCGGCTGAAGGCGACGATGATCTATGTCACCCACGACCAGGTCGAGGCGATGACGCTGGCCGACAAGATTGTGGTCCTCAACGCGGGAAAGATCGAGCAGATCGGCGGCCCGATGGAGCTCTACAATTCGCCGGCTAACGAATTCGTCGCCGGCTTCATCGGCTCACCGAAGATGAATTTCGTCGACGGCGCCAGGCTTGGCGAAACGGCAAAGACCATCGGCGTCCGGCCCGAACATTTGACCGTCGATCCCAAATCCGGCGCCTGGAAAGGCACGGTCGTGCATGCCGAACATCTTGGCGCCGACACCAACCTCTATCTCGACTGCGAGAAGGCCGGCTTGATCACCGTGCGCATTTTTGGCGTCTACAATGCCGAACCCGGCACCACGCTCTATGCGACGCCGGATCCGGTAAAGACCTATCGGTTTGGAGCGGATGGCAAGGTGATGAAGTAGCGCCCCTCTTCCTTCTCCCCTTGCGGGAGAAGGTGGCCGAGCGAAGCTCGGTCAGATGAGAGGTGCTAGACGGAATGAGGCGTTGGAGTTCCTTCCAACACCCCTCAACCGTCTCGGCGCTGCGCGCCGATCCACCTTCTCCCACAAGGGGAGAAGGGAAGGTTTCTACGCATCCGCCCTGAACGTCTGCTTCTGGATACCCAGCCCTTCGATACCGAGCTCAACCACATCGCCGGGCTTCAGGAACACCGGCGGCTTCATGCCGAGGCCGACGCCGGGCGGCGTGCCGGTCGAGATGATGTCGCCTGGATGCAGCGACATGAACTGGCTGAGATAAGACACGAGATAAGCGACGCCGAACACCATGGTCTTGGTCGAGCCGTTCTGCATGGTCTTGCCGTTGACCGTCAGCCACATCGGAATGTTCTGCGGGTCCTTGACCTCGTCCTTGGTCACCAGCCACGGGCCGATCGGCCCGAATGTGTCGCAGGACTTGCCCTTGGTCCACTGGCCCTGCCGCTCGGCCTGGAAGGCGCGTTCAGAGACGTCATGTGCGACGCAGTAGCCGGCGACATAGTCCAGCGCCTCGGCTTCGGTGACATATTTAGCGGTCTTGCCGATGACCACGCCGAGCTCGACTTCCCAATCGGTCTTCACCGAGCCGCGCGGGATCAGCACGTCGTCGTTCGGCCCGACAATGGCCGAGCTTGCCTTCATGAAGATGATCGGCTCCGGCGGCACGGTTGCGCCGGTTTCTGCGGCATGGTCGGAATAGTTGAGGCCTATGCAGATGAATTTGCCGGTGCCGGCGACGCAGGCGCCGATGCGCGGTTTGCCGGAAACTGCCGGCAGCGATTTCGGATCGAGCTTCGACAATGACTCGAGCGATGCCGGGTCGATCGCCCTGCCGGCAATGTCGGTGACATGGGCGGAGAGGTCGCGGATCGTTCCATCCGCATCAAGGAGGCCAGGGCGTTCGCTCCCCGCCTCGCCATAGCGTAGCAGTTTCATGCAGTTTTCTCCCAGTTGCGACCAGAGGCCGTTTGCAAACTCGCTCCGCTGCGGCGAATGGCGTGGGTTTCGAGAACCGGAGCGGAGCGTACTTAAAGTACGTGAGCCTAGGCAAGCGCGGACGCCGCGCCAGGCGCCCGGCAGAATTGGATTTTCAGACTCCTAGATCGACCAGCCACCGTCGATATTATAGGCCTGCCCCGACGTATAGGTGGCACCGGCGAGATAGACGGCGAGGTCGGCGATTTCCTCGGGCGTGCCGAGCCGGCCCATCGGCTGACGGGCGATGAAGGCGGCGCGGGCTGCTTCGTAGTCGCCCTGCGCGTGCATGCGGTCGTGCAGCGACGGGCTTTCGACCGTGCCCGGGCAGATCGCATTGCAGCGTATGCCCTTGCCGACATAGTCGGCGGCAACCGATTTGGTCAGGCCGATAACGGCCGCCTTGGTCAGGCCATAGACGAAACGGTTGGGCACGCCCTTGGTCGAGCTGGCCAGCGACGCCATGTTGATGATCGAGCCGTCGCCGCGCTCAAGCATGCCGGGCAGCACGGCGCGGATGGCGCGGATCATCGAGCGGACATTGAGATCATAGGCAAAGTCGAGATCGCCGTCCTTCATCTCGAGGATCGAGCCGGAATGGACGAAGCCGGCGCAGTTGAACAGCACGTCGACGGCGCCGATCTCGGCAAAAGCGACGTTCACCGCCTCGTCGTTTAGGACATCCAGCTTGCGGGTCTTGATACCGGGGGTCTTGCCGAGGTCGGCGAGCACCACTTCGTTGATGTCGGTGGCATGGACGACGGCGCCGGCCTTGGCGAAAGCCAGCGCACTTGCCCGGCCGATGCCTTGCGCCGCCGCCGTGACGACAACGACCTTGCCTGTCAGATCCGCCATGCTTTTCTCCTCGCCCGTCTGTGATCGTTCGGCTTTTTACCGGCACAAGGCCGGGGCGCAATGTGCCAGACGGGCACCACCATCCCGCCTGTTTCGATATTCGCCCTGCCGGCCAAATGTTTTTTCTCGGTAAAGAACATCTTTTGGCCCGTCAAGCCCGGACGTCCCTCCGGGACACTCAGTCGCCGTAGGGCACCCAGACGTTCTTGACCTCGATCGCACGGCGCAGCAAGGCATCGCCGGCTGCTTCGCCCGACGCCCAGTCGAGGCTGTGGCCGTTGCCGGTCCAGACACGCTTGAGATTGCCGATGGACTCGGCCTCCGCCTTGGCACAGGTCTCGGCATCGGCGAACATCCAGAGCCCGTCGACATCGTCGTGCTTGGCCAGCACGCCGGCCAGCTCGGCGCTACGGCCCGTAACGATATTGATGGCGCCCGCCGGAACGTCGGAATATTCGATGACCTGGTAAAGGTCGGTGGCAAGCAGCGGGTATCGTTCGGACGGCACGGCGACCACGGTGTTGCCCATGGCGAGCGCCGGCGCAACCAGCGAGATCAGGCCGAGCAAAGGTGCGTTGTCCGACGCGACGATGCCGACGACGCCGACCGGTTCGTGCAGCGCCAATGTGACGGCACGGGCCGGCGGCTGGTGGACGCGGCCCTCGAACTTGTCCGCAAGCCCGGCATAGAGGAACAGCCGCTCGATCGACAGCTCGACCTCTTCACCCGCCGCCTTGGCCGTCGCGCCGGTGAGCTGGGTCAGACGGGCGGCAAACTCGTCGGCGCGGCCGGACAGGTTTTCGGCCAGATAGTAAAGCACCTGGCTGCGATTGTAGGCGGTCGCTTCCGGCCAGGCCTTGCAGGCGCGCGCGGCCGCGACGGCGTCGCGGATATCCTTGCGGTTGCCGAGACCGACCTCGCCGGCGAGCTTGCCCTTGGCGCTGGCGACGGCAAGGGAATAATTGCCGTCCGGCCGGACCTGCTTACCGCCGATGAACAGCTTTGCCGTGCGGTCGATGGCATCGCCTTCCGGGCGCTCGATGGGCTGGGCAGTGGCCACAGCCGGTTTGATGATCGGGCCGAGCGGCAGTTTTGCCGAGAGGTACTCGAACATGCCCTCGCGCCCGCCTTCGCGGCCGAAGCCGCTCTCGCGATAGCCGCCGAAGCCGCAGGCGGCGTCGAACATGTTGGTGCCGTTGACCCAGACGACGCCGGCCTTCAATTGCGGCGCGACGTGCAGCGCAAGATTGATGTTCTCGCTCCACACCGAGGCGGCCAGGCCATAGCGTGTGTTGTTGGCGAGCTCGACCGCTTCCTCGGTATTGCGGAAGGTCATGGTCGCCAGCACCGGCCCGAACACCTCTTCCTGGGCCAGAATGTTAGCCGGCGAAACACCTGTCGCCAGCGTTGGCAGATGGTAATAGCCCGAGGCGGGCAGTGCCGAGTCCGGCTGCCAGCATATCGCGCCCTGCTTGGCGCCTTCGGCAATCAGGCCCTTGACGCGGTCGAGTTGGGTCAAATCGACCAGCGGGCCGATATCGGTGTTCTTGTCGAGCGGGCTGCCGACGCGCAGCCGGCTCATCCGCGTCTTGACCTTGGCGATGAAGGCGTCGGCGATGCCTTCCTGCACCAGAAGGCGCGAGCCGGCACAGCAGACCTGGCCCTGGTTGAACCAGATGCCGTCGACCAGACCCTCGACGGCGCTGTCGAGATCGGCATCCTCGAAAACGACGAAGGCCGACTTGCCGCCAAGCTCCAGCGAAAGTTTCTTGCCCGAACCGGCGGTGGCCTTGCGGATGATCTTGCCGACCTCGGACGAACCGGTGAAGGCGATCTTCTGGATGCCGGGATGATTGACGATTGCCCCACCCGCTTCCGGCCCGCCCTGGACGATGTTGACGACGCCCTTCGGCACGCCGGCGCGTTCACAGATCTCGGCAAACAGGATGGCGGTGAGCGGCGTGAATTCCGCGGGCTTCAGCACCACGGTGCAGCCCGCAGCGAGCGCCGGCGCGATCTTCCAGGCCAGCATCAAAAGCGGGAAGTTCCACGGGATGATCTGGCCGACGACGCCGACGCCCTTATGGGCTGGAAAGTCCCTGTCCAGCGCCTGCGCCCAGCCGGCATGATGGATGAAATGACGGATCGCCAGCGGCACGTCGATGTCGCGGCTTTCGCGGATCGGCTTGCCGTTGTCGATCGATTCCAGCACCGCGAACAGCCGTTGGTGGCGCTGCATGGCGCGGCCGATGGCATAGAGCACTTTGGCGCGTTGATAACCGGTGCTGGCGCTCCATTTCGGCAGCGCTTTTGTGGCGGCCGAAACCGCCGCATCGATATCGGCAGCACCGGCATCCGAGACCTTGGCCAGCAATTTGCCGGAGGCGGGATCGCTGGTGTCGAAGGTCTTTCCATTTGCAGCTGCTTTCCAGTCGCCGCCGATGAACAGGGCTTTCGAGAAATCACGGGTCGTCAGCCAGGCATCGGCCTCGTTGCGGGCCTCCGGCGCCGGGCCGTAATCCATGGCGTGATAGCGTTCGAGAATGTTCATGAAGCGCTCCGAATCACGCCATTGCGTGGCGATGATTGGCCGAGTAGTGGCCGGTCAGGTGATGCTCGAGCTGGCGCTCGATGTCGGTCAAAAGGCTCGATGCTCCGAAGCGGAACAGCTCCGGCTCCAACCACGGCCGGCCCAGCTCTTCTTTCATCAGCACCAGCCAATCGAGCGAGGCTTTTGCCGTGGAAATGCCACCGGCCGGCTTGAAGCCGATGAGATAGCCGGTTTCCTCGAAATAGGCGCGGATGGCGCGCACCATGGCAAGGCCAACCGGCAGTGTCGCGTTGACGCTTTCCTTGCCGGTCGAGGTCTTGATGAAGTCCGCACCCGCCATCATCGCCACCATCGAGGCGAGCATGACATTGCGCAGCGTGGCGAGGTCGCCTGTGCCGAGGATCACCTTCAGATGCGCCTCGCCGCAGGCGGCCCGCATCGAGACGATCTCGTTATAGAGCTCCTGCCATTTCGCCCCAAAAACCAAGCCGCGCGGGATGACGACGTCGATCTCGTCGGCGCCGTCGCGGACCGATGCTTCGATCTCCTGCAGACGCGTCGAAAGCGGGGCAAGGCCATGCGGGAAAGCCGTGGAAACGGCGGCGACACGGATGCCGCTGCCGCGCAGTGCTTCGACGGCAGTGGCGACGAAGGGATGATAGACGCAGACCGCCGCCGGACGGATGTTTTCACCGGCAATGCCGAGCCCCTCGGCAATGTCGCGGCGGAACGGGTTGACCGCCTTGGCACAGAGCCGGCGCACGCGCTCTTCCGTATCGTTCGAGTTCAGCGTCGTCAGGTCCATGCAGGCGACGGCGCGCAGCAGCCAGGCAGCCTGGTTATCGGCCTTGATCGAGCGTCTTTTGGTCAGGCTGGCGACGCGGCGTTCCAGCGCCGAGCGGTTGACGCTGCGCATCGATTCCATGAAGCCAAGATCGAGCCTCATGCCGGGATTGCGAGCAATAGCATGGGCCTGCGGCATCGGCGCATTGGCGGCGGCGCGCGCCGGCAGCGGCGTGATCTTGGACGTGCCGAGATCGGTTTCGCGGATTGTGCTGCTCATCTCCTGCCCCTTGTTCAGCGACTTATGCCGAAGATAGACCGTGAAGCAGCGCTTCACGAGTCCTTCAGGCGGTCATAGCGGAAAAAGACAGTCAAGGCAGCCGATTTTTGACCGTCCGGTCAAAATCAGGGTCTCAAAGCAGTGGACGCTGAACTGCCGCGTCTCAGCCGACGAAGGCGCGCTCGACTACGAAGCTTGCCGGATGATGCAGCGAGCCTTCCTGGAAGTCGAGGCTTTCGGCCAGTTCCTTCACGTCTTTCAGCATATGCATCGAGCCGCAGATCATGATGCGATCGGTCTCGGGATTGAGCTTGTCGATGCCGAGATCGGTGTAGAATTTGCCCGAGCCGATCAGCGCGGTGATGCGGCCCATGCGTTCGGACGTCTCACGCGTCGTCGAATTATAGAGCGTGACGCGGCCGCCGGTCAGTTCGCCGATCAGCGGGTCGTTCTCCAGCGCGGCCACCAGTTCCTGGCCGTAGATGAGCTCGGCATTGTCGCGGCAGGTGTGGGTCAGCACGACTTCACCGAACTTATCATAGGTGTCGGGATCGCGCAGCAGGCTGGCGAAGGGCGCAATGCCGGTGCCGGTCGAGATCATGAACAGGCGCTTGGCCGGCGTCAGCGCGTCGACCACCAGCGTGCCGGTCGACTTCTGCCGCATGATGACGGTATCGCCGATCTGGATCTTCTGCAGCTCCGAGGTAAGCGGGCCGTCCGGCACCTTGATCGAGAAGAATTCCAGCTCGTCGTCCCAGGACGGGCTGGCGATCGAATAGGCGCGGAACACCGGCTTCTCGGCATTGGGCAGGCCGATCATGACGAACTCGCCGGAGCGGAAGCGCAGCGACTGCGGCCGGGTGATGCGGAACGAAAACAGCCGGTCGGTATAGTGCTTCACCGAGACGACGGTTTCGGCATAGACATTGGCCGGTATCGGAAACTGCAGCGGCCGCGCGCCGGCGGTGTTGAACGCGGATGTGGTGTTCATCAAACCTAACCTTCTGGGCCAGCTCAGCGCCCGCGCCAAATCTTCACCTGCGCGCCCGAACCGGTCAGGTTCCTGCGTGCCCTTGCACACTCCGAAGCGGTAAGCTCTTGTGTCCGGAATTTATTAGTATACAAACGATATTTGCGTCAAGACGCCGCCGTAAAACAGCTTTCCAAACTGAGGCATGTAAGCAGTTCGGGCATTTCGGGTTTCGACAATGGAACAGAATTTTTCGGCGCAAGCTCTGGATTCGAGGGGCAGCGTCGTCGCCGGTATCGATGTCGGTGGCACCTTTACCGATCTGCTTCTGATCGACGGCCGTGATGGTGGCCGGGTGCATATCGCCAAGACCCCGACCACGGTCGACAACCAGGCTTTCGGCGTCGTTGCAGCTCTTGGTGCCACCGGCTTTCGCGTGGACGGCATCGACCTCATCGTGCACGGCACGACGACCACAACCAACGCGGTGCTGGAGCGCCGGCTGGCCAAAACCGGCATGATCACCACGCGCGGCTTTCGTGACGTCATCGAGCTTGGCCGGCGGACACGGCCGCAAGCCTATGGCATGACAGGCACCTTTGTGCCGATCATTCCGCGCAATCTGCGGCTCGAAGTGTCGGAGCGGGTCGAGGCCTCGGGCGCGGTGCGCATACCGCTCGACGAGGCCGAGATGCGGGCAGCGATTTCACAACTGATCGAAGCCGGCTGCGAATCGCTCGTCATCCATTTCCTGCATTCCTACGCCAACCCGGCGCATGAGCGGCGCGCGGCCGAGATCGGCGCCGAGCTTTGGCCGAACGGCTACATCACGACAGGCCATGCGCTGCTTTCGGAAGCGCGCGAATTCGAGCGCGGGGTGACCGCTTCGGTCAACGCCTCGGTGCAACCGATCCTCGAACGCTACGTCGAACGGCTGCGCAAGGAGCTGGCGTCAAAAGGCTACGCCCGCGACTTCCTGATCATGAACGGCAATGGCGGCATGATCTCGGCCCGCTTTGTCACACGTGAATCGGCCAAGACCGTTATGTCCGGCCCCGCCTCCGGCGTCATTGCCGCGGCCTATACCGGCAAGCGCGCCGGCTTCGAAAACCTGGTCACCTACGACATGGGCGGCACCTCGACCGACGTGGCGCTGATCCGCAATGCCGAACCGGCGGTGTCGAACGAGATCGAGATCGAATATGCGATGCCGATCCATGTGCCGATGGTGGCGGTGCATACAGTCGGCGCCGGCGGCGGCTCGATCGCCCGCGTCGATGCAGCCGGCCTGATCCAGATCGGCCCGGAAAGCGCCGGCGCCAATCCCGGGCCGATCTGCTACGGCCGCGGCGGCTTGGAGCCGACCATCACCGACGCCAATCTGGTGCTCGGCCGGCTGGCGCCGAAAAAGCTGCTGGCGGTGGAAAACCCGGTCACCGTCGAACATGTCACGGGCATATTCGAGGACAGGATCGGGCGACCTACCGGCCTGTCCGGCGTCGAGGCGGCGGGTGCGGTGCTGCGGCTGGGCAACATGAAGATGGCGGGCGCCATCCGCATGGTCTCGGTGTCGCGCGGTCACGACCCGCGCGATTTCGCGCTGTTCGCCTTCGGCGGCGCCGGGCCGCTGCATGCGACCGCCCTGGCGCGCGAGCTCGGCCTGCCGCGGGTGCTGGTGCCGGCGCGGCCGGGCATTACCAATGCGCTCGGCTGCGTCGTCGCCGATCTGCGCCATGACTTCGTCAACACGGTCAACCAGCCGGTGGCGGGGCTCGATGAAGCCCAGCTCCAAGCTATATTGGAACGGCACCGAAACGAAGGCGCAGAGTTGATCGGCAAGGAAGCGGTGAAGCCGGAGACGATCCGCGTCACGCATTCCGCCGACATGCAGTTCGTCGGCCAGACGCATATTATTAACGTGCCGCTGCCGTCGTTTGCGGTGACGCGCGAGGTCCTGCAGCAACTGTTCGAGAAGGCCTATTTCGCCCGCTTCAAGGTCGAGCTGCCGGAAATCCGCGCCAATCTGGTCAATCTCAACACCTCGGTGACCGGCGTGCGGCCGGCGATCGATCTGTCGCGGCTGATCGATCCGGCTGGCCGCGCCAAAACGCTCGAAGAGGCGCGGCGCGAGATCCGGCCGGTCTGGTATGGCGGGTGCTGGTACGACACGCCGGTCTACAGTAGGGAAAAGTTGCCGCTCGACGCCATCATCGAAGGCCCGGCGATCCTCGAACAGATGGATGCCACAACCGTGCTCGAGCCCGGCGACCGGGCGCGCTCGGATGCCGACGGCAACATCATCATCGACATTGGTGAGGCCTGAGATGCAAAAGCTCGACGCCATCACCCTTTCGGTCCTCCAGGCGGCGCTGCAGCAGGTCTGTGACGAGATGGACCTGACGTTTTCGCGCGCCGCTTTCTCGCCCGTCATCGCCGAGGCCAATGACCGCTCCGACGGCATCTATTCGGCAGTCGATGGTTCGCTGATCGCGCAAGGCAGCCAGGGCCTGCCGGTGTTCGTCGGCGTCATGCAGTATTCGACCAAAACGGTGATCGAGATGATCGCCGACGGACGCTGCCTGCCGCCCGAGCCGGGCGATATCTACATCGTCAACGATCCTTATCTCGGCGGCACCCATCTGATGGATGTGCGCTTCGCCATGCCGGTCTATCGCGACGGCAAGATATTCTGCTGGCTGTCGAACACCGGCCATTGGCCCGACATTGGCGGTTCGGTGCCGGGCGGCTTCTCCGCCTCGGCGACTGCGGTGGAGCAGGAAGGCTTGCGGCTGCCGCCGGTGAAATTGTTCAAGAAGGGCGTGCTCGACCCTGAGATCTACGCCATCATCTGCTCGAACATCAGGGTTGCCGACCAGCGCATCGGCGACATCCGCGCGCAAGCGGCAGCACTGCTGATCGGCCAGGACCGGCTCAACGGCATTTTGGATCGTTACGGAGACGAAACAGTCGTCGAAGCAATCGCCGAATTGCGCCGCCGGGCCGCTGAACAGATGCGTGCCAACATCGCGGCAATTCCCGATGGCATCTACCGGTCGCAGGCCTTCGTCGATTCCGATGGGGTGGTGAACGAGCCGCTGACCATTGCGCTTGCCGTCGAGAAAAAAGGCGACACGCTCCGCTTCGACTTCTCAGGCTCGTCAAAACCCTGCGCCGGGCCGATGAACAGCGTGCTGGCGACGACCTTGTCCTCGGTCTACCTCGCCATGCGCCACATTTTCCCCGACGTGCCGATCAGCGCCGGCGCCTTCGAGCCGCTCATCGTCAAGCGGCCAGAAGGCACCTTCCTCGATGCCAAATATCCGCGGCCGGTATCGGGCTGCGCGGCCGAGGTTTCGCAGCGCATCGCCGAGGCGGTGTTCGCGGCCATGGTGCAGGCGCTGCCGGACAGGGTGACTGCGGCTCCCGCCGGCTCCAGCGGCAATTTCGCGCTCGGCGGCAACGATCCGCTCCGTGGCCGCGACTACGTCATGTACCAGATATCCGGCGGCGGCTATGGCGGCAATGCCGATCATGATGGCCTGACCAATGGCTGCTCGACCATCGGCATTTCCAAATCGCCGCCGGTCGAGATCATGGAACAGGCTTTCCCTGTGCTCTATCGCCACTATGCCTTGCGCGAAGGCTCGGGTGGCGCCGGCAAGCATCGCGGCGGTTTTGGCCTCGCCTATGAGGTCGAGATCCTGCGTGGCGACGCCCGCGCCTCCTTCGTCATGGACCATGGCCGTTTCGGCCCGCAAGGCGCGCTCGGCGGCAAGGACGGCGCGGTCAACACGGTGACCGTGTTCCGCGACGGTGAGGCCCATGTGCCGCCGCACCTCTCCAAGGAACAGGACATCGCGCTGAAGGCCGGCGACCGCGTGCGAGTTGGCACGCCGGGCGGCGGCGGCTACGGCAATCCCTGGCAGCGTGATCCGGAATTGGTCGCTCGGGATATCGCCCTAGGCTATTACACACCCGCAGAAGCCGGCGAAAAGTTCGGCGTCGCGCTGTCGGCGAACGGGTTGGCGATTGACCGGGCAGCGACCGAAAAGAAGCGCGCCGGCTGACGATGCTGGCCAGCATCTCCGCTGTGCCACGCTCAGTTCCGATGATCCAGCCTCGCGACCAGCCGGTCGCCGGCCCACTGGATGCCGCAGACCAGGACGATCAGGACGATGACCACGGCGATCATGACTGACGTTTCGAAGCGCTGGTAACCGTATCGGATGGCGAGGTCGCCCAGCCCGCCGGCGCCGATGGCGCCGGCCATGGCCGAGGCGCCGATAAGCGTCACCAGCGTCACCGTGAAGCCGGCGACGATGCCGGGCAGCGCTTCCGGCACCAGCACCTCGCGGATGATCGTCCAGCGGTTGCCGCCCATGGCGCGCGCCGCTTCGATCAGCCCGTGGTCGACCTCGCGCAGCGACACTTCGGCGATCCGGGCATAGTAGGGCGTGGCCGCGATCGACAGCGGCACGATGGCGGCCCATGTGCCGATCGAGGTGCCGACGATCAGCCGCGTCACCGGGATCAGCGCAACCAGCAGGATGATGAAAGGCACCGAGCGGAAACCGTTGATGACCGCGCCGAGCGCACGGTTCACCCACAGGTTTTCGGCGATGCCGCCGCGGTCGGTGGCGACCAGCGCCAGGCCGAGCGGCAGCCCGAAAACCAGCGAGATGAGGCCGGAGGCGGCCGTCATCAGGATCGTTTCCCAGATGGATCGAAGCAGGAGTTCAAACAGAATTGGCGACATGGCCAAGCACCTCCACCCGCGCATTGCGGGCTTTCAAGAACGCGATCACCTGTGCCAGGTGAGCTTCATTGCTACCGGCGACCGCGACGAACAGCGTCCCGACAGGCTGCTGCTGGACGTGATCGATGCCTCCATGAACGAGGCGGAACGAGCCGGGAACTGCCGAGGCAAGATCGGACAAAAGCGGGCTTCGCGCGGCCTCACCCGCCACGTCGATCCTGAGGATCGCCTCCACGCCGGCGTTCTGCGTTAGCCGGCTTGCGATCTCCGCCGGCAATTGCGGCCTGATGCCGCCGAGCAGGCTTTGTGTGATCGCCGACTTCGGATCGGCAAACACCGACCACACCGGCCCTTGCTCGACGATTCGTCCGGCGTCGATCACCGCGACCCGGTCGGCGATCGAACGGATCACCTCCATCTCATGGGTGATGAGCAGGATGGTCAGGCCGAGCTGCCGGTTGATGTCTCTGAGCAAGGCAAGGATGGAGCGCGTCGTCTCCGGGTCCAACGCCGAGGTCGCTTCGTCCGACAGCAGCAGCGCTGGGCGCGCCGCAAGCGCCCGGGCAATGCCGACGCGCTGTTTCTGTCCGCCCGACAGCGACGCCGGATAGGCTTTCGCCTTCTCCGACAGGCCGACGAGCTCGAGCAGCTCGGCAGCGCGCGCCAGGCGTTCGGCCCTGGGCCGGCCTTCGATCTTGAGCGGCAGCGCTACATTGTCTTCGACCGTCTTGGCGGACAGCAGGTTGAAATGCTGGAAAATCATGCCGATACGCCGGCGCAGCGGCTGCAATTCGCGCTCGCCGAGCCGGCTGATGTCGCGGCCTTCGATGAAGACCTGTCCTGTATCCGGCCGCTCCAGGCCGTTTAGGCAGCGTATCAGCGTCGACTTGCCGGCGCCGCTCCGGCCGATGATTCCGAGGATCTCGCCCTGGCGCACGCTGAGCGATACGCCGTCCAGCGCCGCTGTTGCGCCGAAGCGGCGCTTCAGCTCGATGAGGCGTACGACATCGTGCGGTCCCGCGGAACGGCTGCCGACGGGATGCATGACTTCGGTGACCGGGGCGAAATGCTGGTTCATGAAAGTTCCTGTATTGGTGTCCCGCAAAACGCGATCGCGGTCCGCGTTGGAGCGCGGACCGCTTTATCATGCCGGGCTTCAGCGCCAAGTCGAGCTCGGTATCAATAGGCGCTGATGCCGGTTCCCTTGTAGACCCGGTCGAATTCGGCCTTCACCTTTTCGTTCTGGTAGGAGGCGACCAATGTCTTTACCCAGGGCTGGTTTTCATTGCCGGCCTTGACCGCGATGAAGTTGCGGTAGGGATTGTCGGCCACCGCCTCCTGGGCGATGCGGTTCTCCGGTGTGAGGCCGCTTTTAAGCGCCCAATCCGTGTTGACCACGGCCCCGTCGAGATCTTCCACCGAGCGCCCGACAATGCCAGCGTCGAGCTCCTTGACGACCAATTTCTTCGGGTTTTCGGCAATGTCGGTCGTCGTAGCCAGAATGCCGGTTCCTTCCCTGAGCTTGATCAGACCTTCGCTCTGCAGGACACGCAGCGCGCGCCCTTCATTGGACGGATCGTTCGGCACGCCGACGACGGCGCCTTCGGGCAAGTCGCCAATCTTCGCGTACTTCTTGGAATAGAGGCCGATCGGCCAGACCCCGGTATAGCCGACCGGGACGATGTGATAGCCCTGCGTCTTGATCTGGTTGTCGAGATAAGGCTTGTGCTGGAAGGCGTTGGCGTCGATTTCGCCACGCTCGAGTGCTTCATTCGGCTGGGTGTAGTCATTGAACACCACGGTCTCGATCGTCAGCCCCCTCTCCGCCGCCTGGGCGGTCACGACCCGCCACACATCCTCGTCCTCGCCGCTCATGATGCCGACCTTGACCGCCGTCTTGTCTTCGGCGAACGACGGCGCAGCAAGGCCGACAATCGCAACCGCCGACGCGAAAAGTACAGCCAGACCGGCGCGCCGGTTTATAGTTGCTGAGAAGAATGGAAGCAAAGTGTTGATAGTCCCAGGCATGGTCAATCCCATCGGTTTTGAAATCATTGCGGCCAAGCGGAATGCGAAGCCTTGCGGGCATCATCGGAAATGCTGATCGCCAGATCAAAGAACGGTATTTCCCGCCAAATGAGGAGCCTGGAATATTCTGTCAAAGTTTCTGGCCTAGCGAGCACAGGACGCTGCCGCCTAGCGCGCTGACTCCGCTATGAGGCCCGCCGTGCGTCGGAACGGCGGGCCTTTCTGCGTCCGAATGCCCAGGCACAGGCACCAGTTTGGGATGTCGACAATGCAGGACGCGCCGCATGTCCCTTCAAAAAACGACGCGCATTGCTCACTGGATGACCTTCACGATCCTGCGTGTGCCCGGATCGACCAGGACGGTCTGGTTGTCGACGACGACATAGCGGTATTTGACGTCGGGAACCTCATGAAGCTCGACGGTATCGGGCACGGTCGAGCCGACATTGAGCTCCACGCCGGGAAGCTGGACGGACGCCAGAGGCTGCTTTTTCACATACTCGCGTACGATCGTCTCCTGCTGCGGTTCGATGACCACGTCCTGAGCGGCAGCGGCGCCAATACCCGCAAGCAGCAAGAACCCAGCCGCGGCTGCCGAAAGATGCATGCTCATGATTGTCTCCTTTCGTGGTGGGCCACCTCTGCGCTGCGCCGCGTCATGCTGTTCGCAGCGGGGTCGCTATAGGCGGGTAACGTCATCAGGTGGAGCTTGTTCCGCCGCTCGGATCGCTTGCCGTTTCGCTCCATTGGTTTGGAACAAAATTTTTTAGCCGCAGTTTTACGCGGTGAAGGGACGCATTTTCCAAGGAGATCTCTCATGAAAGGCGTTCTGATCACCAGCTTGCTAGCAATCAGCGTCAGCTGCGGAGCTGCACTTGCCCAGACGCAGCAGTCGACCGACGACCAGTCCGGCGCCAATTGCGCAGCCGGCGCTGCCAATTGCCAGAATGGCGCCAAGATGGACGAGCAGGCTCAGGGCAAGGCCGGCGCTGCGACTGATCAACAGGCGCAGGGCAAACCGAAGCTGAAGACCGACGAGCAAGCCCAAGGCAAGGCCGGCGCCACGACCGACCAGCAGGCCACGGGCAACACCAAGATGAAGACCGAGGAACAGGCCCAAGGCAAAACCGGAACCACCACTACCGAGCAGGCCCAAGGCAACACGAAAATGAAGACCGAGGAGCAGGCTCAGGGCAAGACTGGGACCACGACCACCGAGCAGACTCAGGGCAATGCTTCTACGCAGACGCAGGACCAGAGTTCGACCGCTTCCATCAGCAATGTGACCGTTGAACAGAAAACCCAGATCACTCAGGTCATCAAGGAGACCAACGTCCAACCCGTTTCCAGCGTCGATTTCGACATCTCTGTCGGCATCGAGGTTCCGCGGAAGAAGGTCCGGCTGCATCGTCTGCCGGCGCGCATCGTCAAGATCGTTCCGGCTTACGAAGGCTATGAGTATTTCGTGCTCGCCGATGGTCGGATCGTCATCGTCGACCCGAATACCTACAAGATCGTGATTATCCTGACCTAGTCGCGGCCAGACGGTTTGATTGAACCAAAGCGTCCGTCGCGCAGGTCGCGTGGCGGCCCTTTCCGCATCTCCTCGCTCCGCGTCTGCTGCAAATCGCAGATCACGGTCCGTCCTCGGGGCGAGGAGTGAGCACGGTGTGATCGATGGTGTCGGGCAGGCATGGACTGGGCACGCAGCTTGTTCGGACTGACGCGGTGGTCATGCCCTCGATATCCGTAACTAGCACCATTCTCGCGTAGTGCCGCGGCCACAGCGGCTCTCCAAACAGGACGAAGACGCCGCCAATCATCAAGGCCAGCAACATGAGTGCCGTAACATTTGCAAATATCTCGCCGTAGCGCATGAAGGCAGCCTGTCCCGTTCGGAAAGCGATTTCAGCCTGTGACAGCGGCGACCAGGATGGCGCCGAAACCCAGCGCTAATGCCCTTGGCGCCTCGCGAATGCCGCCTTCCATTGGATACTCCCCGGAATAAGCCAGGTGAATAACGGCACTCTCGGTGCTTTGTTCCGGGCCGGACGACAGCCGCTTCATTCATGCCGGGGCGTTTCCGTTGGCAAGACCGCAGGCGGTCTTCGCCCTCATTGATGCGCAGCAGCGAGATCCTTCACGTGACGTTCGTGCATTTGCAGCACCGGCAGCGTCTTCTTGGCAAACTCCTTCATCGCCGGATCGTCGCCGGAATTTGAGTAAGCGGAAAACAGCGCCACCGCTTCCTTATGCGCCTGGGTCTGCATGTCGATATATTTCGATTGGAAGCTGTCCCCGCTGGCCTCCTTGAGTTGGTCGAGCAACGCCTGGTGCTTGGTGTCCAGCGGCGGGCCGGCCGGCGTGGTGGCCGAAGTTGTCTGACCTTTGCTGAGCGCCGCCTTGAAGTCCTCGCCAGCCTTGGTGTGGTCCGTGACCATTTGCGCCGCGAAGGCCTTCACATCGTCGGCCGTCGCCTGCTTCTGTGCAAGTCGGCTCGACTCGATTTCAAATGTATTGGCGATGGGCACCGTCTTCACGAACGTCGCCGTGTCAACCTTGCTCATGGTGTCGGTCGTCAGAGGTGTCAGCGTCCCCGATTGGGCAAAAGCAGCCAAAGGCGCGCCGGCCATCAGCGCTGCCGCAGTGATGGATAGAAGTGTTTTCATGGAAGTTCTCCGAGGCTGATGTCATCCCTCCGATGGCTCAACGCGGAAGCTGCGGCGAGGTTGCCTGGTCGCGGCGGCCAGAGCCGCTGCGACGCCAAACAATGGTTTGGAAAGGCAAAACAAAGGACGCCGGCCGCGTCGCGCAAAGTGCAACGCAAGCCGCGAGATCGTACGGAATCGTACAAGCTCTTTCGCTTTGCCGCAGTCTTGCTATCGTTGGCTGGGAGAGATGGGTGGAGGCTTCCGTGGGGCAGATCAGGTCGCCGCTAGGAATCGGTATTGATACCGACGCTGCCGTTCACACCATCATGGCCGACTACCATTCCGGCGACATTCTCTCGACCACCGTCGTCATAGCCGATTTGCGCAGACGCTTTCCTTGGTGCCGGCAAACCGACGAGGAGCTGGTTGGCTTCATCGTTCGGGCGCTGGACGGTCGGGAGATCGCCGTCAGCTTCGACCACCGCGGCCGTTAGGCGGCTGATTCATGGCAAACTGACGAGGCTGCGGAGCGCACGCTCCGCAGCCTCGTCAGGCTATGATCACAGGGCGTTTACTTGCCGCAGTGGTTATCGTTCACCGTCGGCGCCATCGTTCCCGGAGCCTTGCCGGTCGCATCGGGCAGAGCCCCCTGCGGGCCCGGCGGGCAATTCCGGTCGGCATTCGAATTCGTCGTTGAGAAATCGCGAATGCTGTTGGTGATGGTCGAATCCGTGCCGGTGTCAGGGCCGCCATTATCCGGGACTACGACCGTCCGCCCGCTGCCGTCGGCAGCGGCTCCGGAGGGGTCGCCGACGTTCTGGGCCATCGCTGACGTGGCCAGACCGATCGTAAGCGCCGAAGCTGCGAGAATTTTCGTGAGCATGATGCTTCTCCTTTTTACGAGGGTCGTCGCGTTGCGACTACGAAAACAACCGTTCGGGCGGGCGAAGGTTCCGACAAATTTCCTATGAATTCAGCATGTTCTCAGGTGTTCAAGGTGGCCGGCGCGCCATTGCACAGCCCGGCGTTTTCCTCGCTACATGAGCGTGCGCCTTGCTGTCCCGCCGGAACAGGAATGCTCCTTGCGAGTTCATACCTTTGTACAATGCGAACGCGCTGATGCGAATGGCGGCAGCGCAAACAAGGAGAGCAGACATCATGGGCCTTGGAACCATTCTCATCATCATCTTGGTCCTTGCCTTGCTTGGCGGCTTCAGCGGCTTGGGCGGCGGACCGTTCTACGGCACCGGCTATTACGGTGGCGGTGGCCTCGGCCTGGTGCTGCTCATCGTCATCATCTTGGTCGTGCTTGGGCGCATTTAGCGTCACGCTCACGACAAAACGCCTGCCGCCGGGTAATAAGCGGCGGGCGTTTTGTCGTGAATAGACGAAAAGTCTCTAGGACTCTGGCTAAAAAGGCCGACCTGGCGTCGGACCCTTCGACACCGAGGACCCCGCCATAGCAGCAGCTTTAGTGTTGGCGATCGGCGGCCAGTGCTTCCTTTAGATCGGCGCTTAGCACGCCCTCGTTGAACAGCGACATGATACGGGCGGCCAACCGCTCGCGGACCGGACTGTCGTCCGCAACACCCAACTCGCGGCAGCAGTCGTCGAGCGCTTTTCTCAGCACGCTCAGTTCGGCTGGAGTTGCTGCACCATGCATCGACATGCCATCCTCCCTGAAAAGGGCGAAAGCGCGAAGCGTCTTTCAAGCATCCACTCGCCATGCCTGTGTGGATGACTCAAATTCAATTAGCGCCGCTTGCCTCCAAACTCAATGTACGGAAATTACCGAGCGGACAGATCGGGAACGACTGCCTTTCACCTGCATTATTGTAGTGATCCAAGCCACCCTCATTTGGATCACTGGGCGTAGCCCACGACGCCCGAATGGAGCCCGTTGCATCCCTCGCGACGGGCTCTTTCGCGCCCGACATTTTTGATTTATCGATTTCGTACCAAGCACCTTTGGTACGTTTTCAACTCTAACTTTCAGTCAGATGTTTTCGTAGGCAAGCGGCAGGAGAAACTGCCGTGCATCGAATTCATTTATTTAGTAGGCTCCATACCTTTCAGCGCTTATATAAGCCGTATCGTCAGCAGGTTATACCGGGCGCGGACGGCTGGGAGATCAAAAAGCTCTTGCCCTGTTTTGGGCCCAGCTATGTCCAATCAAAATCTATTCAAAAACAAGCTGTTGCGCCGGATGAGCGCCGGCGATTTTGCATTTCTCGAGCCGCACATCGAGCGCTGTTCGCTGGAGTTGCGGCAATCGCTCGAAGTATCCGGATCACCGATCGAGGCCATCTATTTCGTCGAGGACGGCATTGGTTCAGTGGTTGCGAAAATGCCGAATGGCAGCGATGCGGAAGTTGGCCTCATTGGCTTGGAAGGTATGACCGGCTCGGCCTTGGTGATGGGCGACGACCGCATGGTCCATGATTGCTATGTGCAACTGGCGGGAGAAGCCGCCAGGATAGATGCCGAGCCATTCAAGGCAGCGCTGACGCAAAGCCCGACATTGCGGCTGTTTTTGTTGCGCTACGTGCAGTGTCTGCATATCCAGACCGGCTACACCGCGCTGGTCAACGCGCGATCGAAGCTTGAAGACCGGCTGGCGCGCTGGCTGCTCATGTGTGACGATCGGGTGGCCGGCGACCGGCTGACGATCACCCACGAATTCCTGTCGATCATGCTCGGCGTAAGACGTCCGGGCGTCACGGTCGCGCTCCAGCTGCTTGAGGGCCGAGGGCTCATCCGGTCCCGCCGCGGCGAAATCATTATCCGCGACCGCGATGGTCTCGTTTCGCTAGCGGATGGCGGCTACGGCCTGGCCGAGGCCGAATATATCCGCCTGGTCGGACATACCGGCGAGCGCTGAGTGCTTTTCTCGCCTGTTGCTACCGCAGGTCGAGGCCCCTTGCGATACGACACAAGTGCCGTCGGAAAAATTTTCAAAGCTCCTGAACCGTCAGGGAACTTGTTTCCCATCGGAGGGTTATCGGACGCCTCTACTTTGCGAGGCTGCCACCAACTCCCGGGAGACGACCATGCCGACTACGAAAAAGGCCGCGAAGGCGGCAAGCAAGGGCCTCGAGGACCTGTTCCTCGACGGGCTCAAAGACCTCTACTACGCCGAGAAGAAGATACTGAAAGCGTTGCCCAAAATGGCCAAGGGCGCGGAGTCGGAAGAAGTGACTGCCGCCTTCGAGAAACACCACATGGAAACCGAAGGACATGTCGATCGCCTGGAGGAGGTGTTCGAGAAATTCGGCAAGCCGGCCCGCGGCAAGACCTGTCCAGCGATTGACGGCATCATCGAAGAGGGCTCGGAAGTGCTCGAGGAGTATAACGGTGCTCCTGCGCTCGACGCCGGGCTTGTCGGCGCGGCGCAGGCCGTCGAGCATTACGAGATCGCTCGTTACGGCACTTTGATCGCATGGGCGGAAGAACTCGGCAAGAGCGACGTTGTCGAACTGCTCAGGGCAACACTCAAGGAAGAGGTCGCGACCGACGAAGCGCTTTCCAAGCTCGGCGAAAGCGGTGTCAACGAACGCGCAATGCAAGAAGCCGCTTGATTTTCAGACTGCATCCCGAGCCTCGGCAATGGATTGCCGAGGCTCGGCTAGTGCGGCGAACCAGTGAATTCTGCATCGGTTCCGTCGTAGGCGGCAGAACGGAACACCAAGAGCGCCTTGAAGCGTTGCCTCCGGCGGGACTTACTCCATCTGCTCGAACGTACATTGCCGGGGCTCCTTGTCCGGCCGCCAGCGCAACAGCTTGGTTCCGTGCCGGAACCGGTCGCCTGTCACATGGTCGAAACGAACCTCGACCACCAGTTCAGGCTTTATCGGTTCCCATTGTGCGCTGCGCTCCGTGCTCCAGCGGCTTGGCCCGCCCGGCGCCTCGCCGGTGAAACCCGGTTTGGCCCGCAGTTTTTCCAGCCGTCTGGTCAGCGCCGCCCTGTCGTCCTTGCCGATGGTCGAGGTGAATCCGACATGGTCCAACCTGCCTTCGTTATTGTAGAGGCCAAGCAGCAGGGATCCGACTTCGTTGCTGCCGGCGAGATAGCGAAAGCCGCCGACCACGCAATCCGCAGTGCGCAGCCGCTTGACCTTGACCATGGCGCGCTCGCCGGGCTGGTATGGCTCGGCGATCAGTTTTGCAACAACACCGTCGGTCGAGCCATGGCCGGCGCCTTGCAGCCAGCGCTCGGCGGTAGCGGCATCGTGCGTGCATTTGGACAGGCGCAGTTCGCGCCGTCCCGCCGACGCGACAAAGGCCTCGATCGCCCGTCTCCTGTCGGTGAGGGGTTGTTCGATGATAATCTTGCCGCCGGGTTCGGCCAGCATATCGAACAGGACCAGCATGGCAGGCGTCTCCAGGCTCAACTTGCGGATCCTGCTTTCGGCTGGATGAAGGCGCATTTGCAGGGCCTCGAACGAGGACGATCCGTCGACCTCGATGACGATCTCGCCGTCGGCAACAAACCGTCGCGACCTCACATCGCGCAGCACCGCGATCAGTTCGGGAAAATAGCGGCCAAGCGGCTTGCCCGATTTTGCACGCAGATCGACGGCATCGTCACCCTTGAACACGAGGCACCGAAACCCGTCCCATTTCGGTTCGTACTGCCAAAGCCCGTCGCCGCCAGGAATTGCGTCGGCGGCTTTGGCTTCCATCGGACGAAGGTCGAGCGGCAACGGAAATGCGGTCATGGCTGGTCCGCGCCGCCGCTGAGGCATTCGCTACCGCCGTCGGCCATTCCCCTGGGCCCTGCTTTGCCGCCTCGCCACCTTGCGGCCGGTCTGGTCGGGCGCAGGCGACAGCGGATCGACTTCGTCGGACCCGCCGATCTCCTTGGTAATGCGATAGGCCAGATAAGCGACGGCTCCGGCAACCAGCAAGCGGACCATGTTTGAAAATCCTTCGTTGGCGTGAACCCACCAACCCCGGGCCGAAGGTTTTGTTCCGTCGCTGCCCACAGCCGAGGTGAATCGTCGGCTGCGCAACCAAAACCTAAGCGCATCGTTTGTTGCTTATCGACGAAAAGAATTTGCGATGAAGACGCTGTTACCCTTGTTCGCTTTGACCCTGGCGCCAATCCAGGCCAGCAGCGCTTGGCCTGACGGGTGACCGCGATGCTCCTCGTTGTTCCGGTTTGGCAAGACATCGCGGCACGGCTGCTTCTGACCGCGCTCGCAGGCCTTTTGATAGGCCTCAACAGGGAGGCGCGCGGGCACGCGGCGGGGCTACGCACCACCGTGCTGGTGGGATTGGCCGCCGCCATCACAATGATCCAGGCCAGTATTCTGCTGGAGACCGTTGGCAAGCACCCGGATTCGTTTGCATCGATGGACGTCCTGCGCTTTCCGCTGGGCGTGTTGACCGGCGTCGGCTTTATCGGCGGTGGCGCCATTCTTCGCCGCGGCAATCTTGTCAGCGGGGTCACCACAGCGGCCACGTTGTGGGTGATGACGGCGATCGGATTGGCTTTCGGTGGTGGCCAATACGGCTTGGGCGCGGCCGGCACGGCGCTGACGCTGGCCACTTTGCTGGTCCTGAAATGGGTGGACCTTCGAATGTCGCGCGAACACCATGCCCAGTTGGCACTGACGTGGAAGGCCGCGGCTCGACAGGAGCTCGATGCGCTCATCGGGCCGCTTGGCTACCAGGCACGCCTCGTCGCAATAGAGAGGCGCCCAGATCTCAAGGACCCTGTGTTCTCGTTCGAGATCAGTTGGAGGCGGCCCGACACAGGCGCACCGCCAATGGATCTGCTGGCATCGGTGGGCGAGCATTGCGAGATCCAGAAGTTTGATCTCCTCAGCGAGCCTGCCCGGTAGAGCGGTTCATCGTTTCACGGAAACGCCGAACCGCTCTATCGCTTTGTTTCTGCGCAATTCCGGACGGAAAACCGTTTCACACTTTTCCTGGAACAGCTCTAGCGGCTCGCAACGATCGCGGCCTGAATCAGGCCATCGCTTCTTCGCGGCACTTTCGATACCTATCTGTCGAGGCAGGACTCAAGGAGCAAGCAAAAGAGCGTGGCACAGCGATCGGGAAGTGCTGACCTTCCACTTCACGGCGGGCGCGTGCCGAAATGGCTCGGCGACCGCATGACGCGGCTTGGCGCGGTCATGTGCGAGGCGATCATCCACCATTACGGCCGCGATGAATTGCTGCGCCGGCTGGCGCATCCGTTCTGGTTCCAGTCTTTTGGCGCCGTGATGGGGATGGACTGGCACTCCTCCGGCATCACCACCAGCGTCGTCGGTGCCTTGAAGCGCGGCCTGTCGCCGCTTTCCAGCGAGCTCGGCATTCACGTTTGCGGCGGCCGCGGCGCGCATTCGCGCAAGACCCCGCACGAGCTTGCCCTGATCGGCGAGCGTGTCGGCCTCGACGGGCAGGGCCTGGCGACTGCCAGCCGGCTTGTCGCCAAGGTGGACAGCGCCGCGGTCCAGGACGGTTTCGATCTCTATCTGCACGGCTTCATCGTCACCGATGACGGCAAGTGGGTGGTGGTGCAGCAAGGCATGAACGGCGACAGCAAGGTGGCGCGCCGCTATCACTGGCTGTCGGAGGGCCTGAAGAGCTTTGTCGACCAGCCGCATGCCGCCATCGAAGGCGCCAACCAGGGCGAGATCGTCAACCTGACCGACCGCCGCGCCGAAGCGTCGCGCCAGGGACAACTGGACCTTCTGCACGATCTTGGACCGGATCGCATCGTGAGGGAGCTTGCCGCTTTGGAGCGGGGTTCGGCGCCAGTGCCGGAGCCGGCACAGAAGCTGCTGCCGCATCTGGTGATGCCGGCGCACCACGATGTACGCGAAAGCGATGTCGTCATGCGCCGCCTGCACGGCAACATCGCGGCGGCGGCCGAGCGCGGCCCGGCGGATTTCGCCGGCCTTCTCCTGGTGCCCAATGTCGGCGCGCGCACGGTGCGGGCGCTGGCGCTGGTCGCCGAAGTCGTGCATGGCGCGCCATGCCGTTTTTCCGATCCAGGACGTTTCTCGCTGGCGCATGGCGGCAAGGACAGGCATCCGTTCCCTGTGCCGTTGAAGGTCTATGACGAGACGATCGGCGTGCTGAAGTCGGCTGTCCAGAAGGCCAGGCTCGGCCGTGAGGAAGAGGTCGGCGCCTTGCGGCGGCTGGACGACCAGTCGCGGCAAGTCGAGCGCTATGCCACCGGGCCGAGCCTGAAGGAAATCGTCGCCGGGGAGTTCGAGCAATCGCATCTGCTCGGCGGCCGCAGCGTCTTCGGTTGGGAAGTCGCCCCCGAAACGACCGCAGTTAAATCAACGAAGTGATCGGCTCGGATCAAGCCTCCAGGTCGATCAACGCGACACCGAGCTCGGGACGGTGCCTGCGGCGCAGATGTCCAGGCGTTTCCACCAGCGTGACCTCGAGCGTCGGGCGAACGATGGCGTCCAGCAGATGGCCGCCCCTTGTGCTGCCGTCGCTCAATCCGAGCACGGCATGGACGTGCAGGCTGGGCTTGCCGTCGTCGCCGATGGCAACATCGCCAATCGCGCTCAGCACCTCGCACTGTTCCCGGATGGGAATTTTCCGGTAGGTCCTTTCCCTAGGGTCGAACCAGCCGACAGTTGCCCTTTCGAAAGCGCCGAGCGCGCTCAGCGACGCGCTGCCAACGCCGTGGTCGGCCGCAAACGAGGTCAGCTGCGCAAACGCCTCTTCGCCGGGATCAAGCACAACGACGAACGTTCTTTGGCCGGCGCTTTCGGCAACAATCTGTGACTTCATGATCTCGCTCCAGACGCCATTTCGGTTCTGTCCGATCGGGGTTGAACGGCAAGCCGGCTCGAGAGTTCCCCGGCACGGTTCGGATGAACATAGGATCACAGCCACGTGAGGCGGAGGAACCTTGCCTTGCGTGACTGGTTCGGCCGGCTTGAGACCCAGCCAGCCGGGAGCCAGCCATGTCCGAAACCCCTCTTGCCAGCCTGAGCCGACGCAGTTTCATGACCGGATCCGTTTCGGCGGCTGCGGCAGGGCCGCTCATGGCCACGTCGGCAAAAGCCGCCGCCCCGCAACCTGCCGCTTCGGCCGAGCCGCGCGATCTGTCGGCGATTTCACTGCGCATCAACAAGCAGCCCTACAATCTCGCCCTCGACAATCGCACCAGCCTGCTCGACGCGCTGCGCGACCATGTCGGCCTGACGGGTACCAAGAAAGGCTGCGACCATGGCCAGTGCGGGGCCTGCACCGTTCTTGTCGACGGCAAGCGGGTGCTGTCGTGCCTGAGCTTCGCCGTGATGAACAAGGGCCATGAGATCACCACGGTGGAAGGGCTCGCTTCCGCCGACGGCAATCTGCATCCGATGCAGCAGGCCTTCATCGACAATGACGCCTTCCAATGCGGGTACTGCACGCCCGGCCAGATCATGTCCGCCATCGGTTGCATCAACGAAGGCCATGCCGGCTCCGAGGACGATATCCGCGAGTATATGAGCGGTAATCTCTGCCGCTGCGCTGCCTACCCCAACATAGTCGCGGCCATCGTGCAGGCCCGGGACGAAACAAGGAAAGCCTGAGATGCGCCCCTTCGTTTACGAGAGACCGGCCAGCGTGTCCGCGGCGGCCGCCATTGCTTCCCGTTTTGCCGCAGAGGGTGTTCCGCCGACCGAGGCCGCCGCGCAATTCATCGCCGGCGGCACCAATCTGGCCGACTACATGAAGCTTGGCGTGGCCCGGCCGGAACGGCTGGTCGATCTCAATGGTCTCGGTGACAGGGCCCTGCGGCAGATCGAGGTCGGCGACGACAGCATCCGCTTCGGCGCGCTGGTCCGCATGGGCGAGGCTGCTGACACAGGCGAGATCAAGCGCCTTTGCCCGATGCTTGCCGAAAGCCTGAAGTTCGCCGCCAGCGGCCAGATCCGCAACATGGCGAGCCTGGCCGGCAATGTGTTGCAGCGGACGCGGTGCGAGTATTTTCGCGAGACCTCCTGGCCATGCAACAAGCGCGAGCCGGGCTCCGGCTGCGCGGCCATGGAAGGCTTCAACCGGCAACATGCGGTCCTTGGCACCAGCAACGCCTGCATCGCCACCTACCACGGCGATTTCGCCCAAGCGCTGATCGCGCTCGGCGCGACGGTCGAGGTGGAGGCAAGGCGCGGTATGCGCAAGATAGCGTTTTCGAGGCTACATCGCCTGCCGGGAGATACGCCCAACGTTGAGACCGAACTGGCCTCCGACGAGGTGATCACGGCCATCGAGGTGCCGCTTGGCGCCTGGAGCCGCCGCTCACGCTACCTGAAGATCCGCGACCGCGAGTCCTATGCGTTCGCGCTGGCCTCGGCGGCCGTGGCTCTGGATATGGACGGCGACACCGTCAGCCAGGCGCGCATTGCGCTTGGCGGCGTGGCAACCGTGCCATGGCGGGCCAAGGCGGCCGAGGAAGCACTGAGCGGCAAGGCACTCGACGATGAGGCGGCCGAAGCTGCCGCCGAAGCCGCGTTCGCCGAGGCGAAACCGCGCGAACACAATGCGTTCAAGATACCGCTCGGCAAGCGCACGCTTGTGCGGGCACTGCTCGAAACGCGCGACATGAAGGTCTGACCCATGAACCAAGCTGCTCCCGCGCCGAAAGAGAACATGGGAAATCCCGTTCCGCGCATCGATGCCCGCCTGAAGGTCACCGGACAGGCCGGCTATTCGGCTGATCTTCCAACCGCCAATATGGCCTATGGCGCACTTGCTACCAGCAGCATCGCCAAGGGCAGCATCACCGCCGTCCGGCTCGAAAGGGCGCGTAAGGTGCCCGGCGTTCTCGATATCGTCAGCGTCGGCGACATGGACGGCATCGACAAGCCGAAATTCGGCAACACCGGTGCAAGTTCGATCGCGCCGCTGCATGACAAGGCCATTTTCCACGACGGCCAGATCATCGCGCTGGTGGTGGCTGAAACATTCGAGGCGGCCGAGGAAGCCGCGGCGCTGATCCGCGCCGACTACGCCGAAGAGACGCCCAGCGCCGGCTTCGATTCCAGGGGAACGGAGATGGAGCCGGCCGCCGGCAAGAGTCCGTTGTTCAAGGAGGACGTCAAAGCCGGCGACTTCGATGCTGCCTATGCCGCAGCCGCAGTGAAGATCGACGAGAAATATTCGACGCCGACCCAGCACCACAACCCGATCGAGCTGTTCTCGACGACGGCGGTCTGGCAGGGCGATCAGCTCACGGTCTATGAACCGAGCCAGAACGTCACCGGCTGGAAGGCCGAGCTCGCCCGGCAGTTGAAGATCGATCCGGCCAATGTGCGGATCGTCAGTCCCTATGTCGGCGGCGCCTTCGGCTCCAAGGGGCCGATGACGGCCCGCACGGCGATCGTTGCCGTTGCGGCCCGCCGCGTCGGCCGGCCGGTGCGCTGCGTCGTCAGCCGCATTCAGGCGTACGGCACGCAGACCTACAGGGCGGAGACCCGGCACCGCATCCGCATCGGCGCAAACCAGGACGGCCGCATCACCGCCTTTGCACACGAAGGCTGGGAAGTCACGTCGCGGCCCGATCCCTATGTCGTCGGTGGCACTTCGGCCACCGGACGCATGTACGATTACGGCTCGGTGCTGACCCACGTCTCGCTGGTGCATGCCGACCGCAATACGCCTGGCTACATGCGTTCGCCGCCGGAGACGCCCTATGTCTATGCGCTGGAAAATGCCATGGACGAGATGGCGGTGGCGCTCGGCATGGACCCGGTCGAGTTCCGCCGCGTCAACGAGCCGCAGAAGGAGCCGATCGGCGGCAAGCCCTTCTCCAGCCGCTCGCTCGTGAAATGCTACGACCAGGCCGCCGAGGCCTTCGGCTGGTCCAAGCGCGAGGCCGCGGTTGGCTCGATGCGTGACGGCGACTGGCTGGTCGGCATGGGCTGCGCCACCGCAATCTATCCGACGGCGGCTGCGCCATGCGCCGCCCGCGTCCGCCTGACCACTGACGGCGAGGTTCGCGTCCAATGCGGCTCGCATGAGATCGGCACCGGCGTGCGCACGGTGGCAGCGCAGATGGCAGCCGAACGGCTCGGGATAGAAATGGACAAGATCAGCGTCGAAATGGGCGACAGCGCCTTGCCGCCGGCACCGGTGTCCGGCGGGTCGATTTCGACGGCAAGCGTGTGCTCGGCGGTGCTGAAGGCCTGCGATGCCGTCCGCGCAAAGCTCTTCGCCGCGGCCGTCGCCGAAGCCGGGCCGCTGGCCGGGTCCGGCAACGCCAAGCTTGAAATGAGCCAAGAGAAAATCGTCGCGGACAACGGCAAATCGGCCAAGCTGTCGGATGTTTTCAAGACGATGCAGATCGGTGCGATCGAGGAATATGCCGAATTCGCGCCAAAGGGATCGTCACCGGAGGCGCTGAAGAAGCTCTATGCCGGGCAATCGGAGTTCCACGGCGGCGACCAGGACAAGGATTCGGTGAAATACGCCTTTGGCGCGGAATTCGTCGAGGTGCGCATCAACAGCCATACGCGCGAGATCCGCGTCCCGCGCATCGTCGGCGCCTTTGCCGCGGGGCGCATCATGAACACCCGCACCGCGCGCAGCCAGCTGATGGGCGGTATGATCTGGGGCATCGGCCAAGCCTTGCACGAGGCGACGGAAATCGACAAGCGTTATGCGCGCTACGTCAATCGCGACCTGCAGGACTATCTCGTGCCGGTCAACGCCGACGTGAAGCAGATGGAAGTGATACTGGTTCCGGAGATCGACCACGAGGTGAACCCGGCCGGCGTCAAGGGTTTGGGCGAACTCGGCAATGTCGGGACCGCGGCGGCGGTCGCGAGCGCGGTCTACCACGCCACCGGCAAGCGCATTCGCGACCTGCCGATCAGGATCGATCACCTGATCGTCTGACCTCTCCAACTCAGCCGGCTTCGGACCGGCTAGGCGCAGTTTGCATCTATTCCTTCGGCGCGGTGGCGGGCGCGGTATAGCGGCGGCGCACTGCGTCCAGGACGTGGTTGCGGCTCTCCTGCGCCGAAAGTGTGTCGTCTTTCTCCGCTTCGGCGGTTTCGCGCGCCAGCTCCTTATCCCTGATCTGGTGGCGAAACCATTTGGAATAGTCGCCGGCGCGCAAATGATGTTCCCAAGTCTTGTCGTCAATGCCCTCGGCGATCTGGGCGAAAATCATCAGATTATGGGCGCGCAGGTTCATCGCATGGTCGGGGCCGCGGAAATAGAAGCTGCCCTTCTCGTCGAGCTGGCCCTCGGCATATTTGCGGCTATGGCGCTTGAGCGACTGCCGCGGCTCGATCGGCTCGACCGTGCAAGGTTTCTTGTGCGCCTGCGGCCGCCAGAACAACACGTGCTCGTCTTTTGGAGAGCTCAGATCCTTGTCCTTTGGCGGTTCGGTGCCGGTCTCGCGACAGAATGTCTTGACGACCTTTTTCGCCTTGGGGCCGAGTGCGATGACGGCGGTGACCAGCCGCAATGCTTCGGTTGAGATCGCATCCGGATGAACGGTGATCAGGATCGTGCCCGGCAATTCCATCGCCAGAACCATTGGCGTGTCGTCGCGCCGCTTCGGCAAGAGGTGATGCGCTTCGTCGATGATCAGCCAGTGTGGTCGCGCGGTGCGGAAGCGAACACCGCCAAGGCCCGGCAGCAGGTCGGCAAAGAAGTCCGGCCGCTCGTTGACGCGCAGCGCCAGGCCGTTGACGACCAGATTGTTGTCCGGCTTCTCCAGGAGATCGAGCAGTTGCGTCTTCGTCGGCGCATTCGAGCCGTCGCCCAGCCGGACGGCGCCCTCGAGGCCGTCATAGTCGCCTTCCGGATCGAAGATGCAGAACTGGAACTTTCTCTCGACAAAGCGCTCCGTCAGTGCGGTCGCCAAGGTCGATTTGCCGATGCCGGAGCTGCCGGCGATCAGCACCGTATCGGTTGGCGACAGATACACCTCCTTGCCATCGTCCGAGCCAAGCAGAATGCCGTCGCGGTTCGGCACAAGCTCGCGATCGCGCTCGACCACCTTGGCGATCAGTTCCTCGACGCCTTTTCCGCGCGCGCCTCGTGTCACGAGATCCGCCGTATCCTTGACTGCCGGCAGTGCGTTGTCGACGGCGACGCTGAAGCCGCAGGCGCGCAGGAAGGCGTGGTCGTTTTCGGCGTCGCCGACACCGACGACGTTGTGCGGCGACAATCTGAGGTCCTGAAGCGCGGCTGTCAGCCCGGTCGCCTTGTTGATGCCGCTGGGCAGGATCATCACCGCGCCCTTGTTGAAGATGATTTCCAGCTCCAGCCCCAATTTCTTGATGACCTCGAGCGCGACAGCCTGATGCGGTTCCCAGGTGGCGACGATGGAGCGTCCGACCGAAAGCGGTTTGACACCGCGTTTCCTGAGTTTGGCGATGAACTCGGGGGCGGGCGGCGGAGATATCGCCCGCTCTTCCTCGCTGGCCGGCGTGTAGATCAGCGCCCCGTTTTCCGCGACCACCTTGTCGAAGATCGCAACTTCGGGAAAGACGCGTTTCAGGTCGGGCAGCTCGCGCCCGGTGACGAGAATGAGCTTGCGGCCGCTCTTCTTGAAGCGTTGAAGCGCCGCAAGTGTCTTTTCGGCGACAATCCCTTCATGCGCCAGCGTGCCGTCGTAGTCGGTGGCCAAGGCTATGAAATACATGTCGTCAGTAGCCGCCGACGATTGGCAATATCTCGCCGGTGATGTAGCTCGAGCAGTGCGGCGAGGCGAGGAACACATACGCTGGCGCGATCTCTTCCGGTTGTGCCGGTCGTTTCATCGGTGTGTCGGCGCCAAATTTCGAAACATCGCCGGCTTCCTTGTCCGAGGGGTTGAGCGGCGTCCAAACCGGGCCTGGTGCCACGGCGTTGACCCTTATGCCCTTGTCGACAAGGTTGCCCGAGAGCGCGCGGGTGAAGGCATGAATGCCGCCCTTGGTCATGGAGTAATCGACCAGTTGCTTCGATCCCTCGATGCCGGTCACTGAACCGGTGTTGATGATCGCCGAACCGGGTTTCATGTGCGGAACGGCCTCCTGCGCCATGTGGAAATAGCCGTAGAGGTTGGTCTTCAGCGTGGTGTCGAAATGCTCCTCGGTCAGCTCGCTGAAATCGCTGGAATGGACCTGGAAAGCGGCGTTGTTGACCAGCACGTCGATCCGCCCAAACTGCTGCACGATCTCAGCCACCGCGTTGTGGCAGTGGCCGCGTTCGCTGACATCGGCCTTGATCAGGATGCATCGCCGACCTTCGGTTTCGACGGCCCTTTTGGTCTCTTCGGCGTCCTTGTCCTCCGACAGATAGACGATCGCCACATCGGCGCCTTCACGTGCATAGAGCACGGCCACCGCGCGGCCGATGCCTGAATCGCCGCCGGTAATGACGGCCACTTTGCCGTCGAGCTTTTTCGATCCGATATAAAATGGCGCATCGTAAAGCGGCGCCGGCTCGATCGCCCATTCATGCCCCGGCTTCGGCTGGTGCTGCTCGGGGAAGGGCGGCTCGGGATATTTGCGGGCACCGGCCTGCATGGCGCCTTTTGGCTTGCCCTTGGACTTGGACTTGTCCTTCTCGTCGATACGGCGCTGGATGTGCCGTTGCTTGGCGGCCTCGCCGGCGATTTCCGATTTCATCTGCATGGTCATCTCCCTGGCTTGAAACCCAACAACGCACGTCCGGCGAAAAGGTTTATGCGACCACTTCATTCCTTCAGCCCGGCGACCCGCTCCAGCAGCGGCCGTTGCAGCCGCGGTAGATGGCCGACGACGCTGAAGGCCGCGTTCCTGAAGCTTTGCATGATGCCATTGTCCGACCGGGCCATTGACAGGATGCGCTCGCTGAGGGTGATCCACCGTCGCCCTATCGGGTGGCGTTAGCTTGTGTAGCCGGCCAGCGTGCCTTCGACGAAACGCCTGGCGAATGATGCGGCGAGATTCATGCCGCGCGCGCCCAGCGGCGAATGGGATGGAGGTCGGGGATGGTCATGATGGTTGTCCGGGTGAAACGAAACGTGACCTCATCCGAACGCATGGAGTGTTCGATGGTTTCCGGTCAGCCGACCCGATGGGCCAGGGCGGGGTAACCATTCTGTGATCTCCGCTGCCCCGGCCGGAACTTACCCACGCAGCCGCAGTTAGGGGCTTTGGCGGGTGGATACGGTTGCTGGATGTGAAATCGGCGAGGGGATGCCGCAGGTCTTTTCAAGGAGCGCCAACGGCATTTCACGCTTCGCTCTGTGGGGCGCGTGTTTCATGGCCATCTTTGCGGCTCTCGGCGGTACCGCCATCCTGCGTTCGGACTTCGTCACCGGCGTTGGCCGGCCGTTGGCGCAACCAGTGCCGTTCAGCCACAGGCACCATGTCGGCGAGCTCGGCCTCGATTGCCGTTATTGCCATAGCGGCGTCGAGACTTCGTCATCGGCTGGTCTGCCGGCGACGGAGGTGTGCATGACCTGCCATTCGCAGCTCTTCACCAACGCGGACATGCTGGCGCCGGTACGGGCGAGCCTTGCCTCCGGGCAGCCATTGCAGTGGCAGCGGGTGAACAGTGTGCCCGACTTCGTCTATTTCAATCATTCGATCCATATCGCGAAAGGCGTCGCCTGCGAGACGTGCCATGGCGAGGTCGACGACATGCCGCTGATACGGCGGGCGCACGCGCTATCGATGGAATGGTGCCTGGGATGCCATCGCGATCCCGAGCCCAATTTGCGTCCGCCGCAGGACGTGTTCCTGATGCACTGGAAGCCGCCGGCCGGCATCGCCGAAATCCGCCGGTCGCTCATCAGCCTTCTCGATATCCACCCCGAGACCATGACCGACTGTTATGTCTGCCACCGCTGACAAGCCGATTGCGGCTCCAGACATGGCCGGCCTGCGCGAACGGCTTTCGCCTGGTCCGGAGCTGTGGCGGAGCCTCGACGAACTCGCCGATACACCGGAATTCCGCCGCTTCGTCGATGCCGAATTTCCTTCGATCGCCGAGCGCATCCCGGCGCGGCTCGACCGGCGCACGCTGCTGAAGCTGATGGGTGCATCGCTGTCGCTGGCCGGGCTTGCCGCCTGCAGCCGGGCCGAAGACATCCTGCCTTATATCCGCCAGCCGGAAAACATCGTTCCCGGCCGGCCGCTTTATTACGCGACCACGCTGTCGAGCGACGGCTACGGCATCGGTGCGGTGGTCGAAAGCCATGAGGGCCGGCCGACCAAGGTGGAAGGCAATCCCGACCATCCGGCCTCGCGCGGCGCGACGGACGCTGTCATGCAGGCGGCGGTGCTGTCGCTGTTCGACCCCGATCGCTCGCGCATGCCGCTGAAGCATGGCGAACCCGCAGCCTATGACGACTTCCTTGCCGACATGGCCGAGCTCACCTCGCGGCTCGCTGGAGCTGGCACGGCGCTGCTGATCGAAGCAACGACCTCGCCCACCATGAAGGCGCAGCTCGAGGCGCTGCGCGCGCGCTATCCCAGGCTGAGGCCGTTCCGGCACGATCCCCTGGCGACGCCGTCCGGCACCGAAGCCACACAGATCCTGTTCGGCAGGGCGCTTGCACCGGTCTGCCGGTTTGATCGCGCCGACGTGATTTTCAGTCTCGACGCGGATTTCCTGGGCGAAGGCCCCGGTCGTCTCGCCTACGCCCGTGATTTCGCTGCAAGACGCCGCGTGCGCCGGGCGGACGATACGATGAGCCGGCTCTATGCGGTGGAGTCGACGCCGACGATCACCGGCGCTGCCGCCGATCATCGCCGGCCGGTGCGGCCGAGCGAGGTCGAAACCGTCGCAGCGGCGCTGAGCGCCGTGCTTGGCGGCGAAGCGGCGCCAAGCGCCTTGGCATTGGACCCGACCTGGCTGGCTGCCGCCGCGAACGACCTGAAGGCGGCCGGCCGCTCGGCGCTGATCGTGCCGGGCGCCCATCAAACGCCGTTCGTCCATGCCGCCGCTCTTGCCATGAATGCGCGGCTTGGTGCGCTTGGCAACACCGTGGAACTGATCGAGCCGCCCGACGCGATGCCCATCGAGGGCGACCTCGCGGCACTTTGCCAGGCGATCGCCGCGCGGGACATCGACACCGTTGTCATACTTGGCGCCAATCCTCTCCACACTGCGCCTGCGGGACTTGATGTCCACGACGTGTTTTCGCAGCTGAAGCTTCTTGTCCACTGGGGTCTCCACCGCGACGAAACCGCCTTCGTCGCACACTGGCATATCCCTGCTGCGCATGATCTCGAGAGCTGGAGTGACCTGCGCGCCCATGACGGAACCGCGTCGATCGTGCAGCCGCTGATCAGGCCGCTTTACCGGGGGCGGACCGTGCATGAACTCCTCGCCGTGCTTGGCGGTGAATTAGCTGTTTCTGCGCTGCAGCTCGTCCGCCGGACCTGGGCGCAGACACTGGACGATCCTGCGTGGCGAAAGGCGCTTCGCGACGGCTTTGTGTCCGGCAGTGCCAGCATTCCAGCCGATGTCGCGATGCCCCCGGATTTGCGCGGCCTGAAGCCGCGCATCGAAGCGGCAAAAGGCGTCGAAATCCGTTTCGTTGCCGATCCCTGGCTGCGCGATGGACGCAATGCCAATTCGTCCTGGCTGCAGGAGCTGCCGCGGCCGCTGAGCAAGATCGTCTGGGGCAACGCAGCCCTGATGTCGCCGGCGACATCAGGACGGCTTCAGGTGGAAAACGGCCGGGTCGTCAACATCGCCTCGAACGGCATGGACATCGATGCGCCGGTCTGGATCATGCCTGGCCATCCCGACGACACCGTGACGCTTGCTCTGGGTTTCGGCCGGAAGCTCGGTTCGGTGGCAGCACTCGCTGACGGCCACGACGCGTACAGGCTGCGAAGCCCTGAGGCTCCCTGGATCGTCTATGGCGCCATGATCACGCCGCGCGACAGCAGCGCACGGGTCATCACCACACAACACCACCAGGCGATGGAGGGCAGGGCGATCGTTCGCCATGCCTCGCTCGATGTCTTTCGCAAAGATCCGCACTTCGTGCGCGACGGCGTGCCGCCGACGCCAAGCGAGTCGCTCTATCCTGACTGGCAATACAGCCAGGAAGCCTGGGCCATGTCGATCGATCAGTCGGCATGCATCGGCTGCATGGCCTGTGTTTCTGCCTGCCAGGCGGAAAACAACATCGCCACCGTCGGGCCGGACGAGTCGGCACTCGGCCATGAAATGCATTGGCTGCGGATCGACCGCTACTATTCCGGCCCGCTCGACGATCTCGACGTCTTTTTCCAGCCCGTGCCTTGCATGCATTGCGAGAAGGCGCCGTGCGAGGTCGTCTGTCCGGTCAACGCCACCACCCACACCCATGACGGGCTCAACGCGCAGGTCTATAACCGTTGCATTGGCACGCGCTACTGCTCGCAGAACTGCCCCTACAAGGTGCGGCGCTTCAACTTCCTGGACTTCCAGGAATTCGACAAGGATGCCGCGGGACCTGAACAGGCCGTGCACAATCCAGACGTCAGCGTCCGTTCGCGCGGCGTGATGGAGAAATGCACCTACTGCGTCCAGCGCATTTCCGAAAAGCGCATCAAGGCTCAGATCGAAAACCGCGCCATCGCCGACGGCGAGGTGGTGACCGCCTGCCAGCAGGCCTGCCCGACGCAGGCGATCGTCTTCGGCGATCTCAACAGCAAGGGCGCCAGGGTGGCGCAGGAAAAAGCGGCACCGCATCACTACGCCTTGCTCGAGGAGCTGAATACGCGACCGCGCACCACCTATCTCGGCAAGATCATAAATATCAATGGCCGTCTCTCGTCAGGCGGGAAAGCCGATGGCTGAGGCTTTTGCTGCAAAACCGGGCGCATTGCCCGTTCTGCATGGCAGGCACGACCTTCCGGAGATCAGCGGCCGTATCAGTGCGATCGTCCTCGACGGCAGGCTGCCGCGCTATTTCTGGGCAGCTTTTTTTTCCTGCTTCGTCTTCGTCCTCATCTTCCTCTATTCGATCACCTATCTGATCTCGGTCGGCGTTGGCGCCTACGGCATCAACGTCCCCGTCGTCTGGGGCACGATGATCGGCAATTTCGTCTGGTGGATCGGCATCGGCCATGCCGGCACGCTGATCTCGGCCGTGCTCCTGCTTCTGCGCCAGCCATGGCGCGCCTCGATCAATCGCTTTGCCGAGGCGATGACGCTGTTTGCCGTTGCAATGGCCGGGCTTTTCCCGATCCTGCATCTCGGCCGCCCGTGGTTCTTCTACTGGTTGCTGCCGCTGCCCAACACCCATATGCACTGGCCGCAATGGCGCAGCCCGCTGGTCTGGGATTTCGCGGCGATCGCCACTTATGCCAGCGTTTCGCTGATGTTCTGGTATATGGGCCTGCTGCCCGATCTCGCCGTCCTGCGCGACCGAGCGAAATCGCGCCCGGCGCAGCTGTTCTACGGCATACTGGCAATCGGCTGGCGCGGTTCGGCCTTTCATTGGGCGCGCTATCAGACGGTCTATTTCCTGATGGCGGCACTGGCCACGCCGCTGGTCGTCTCGGTGCATTCGATCGTCTCGCTCGACTTCACCTTCGCCATCACGCCGGGCTTCCACTCGACGATCTTTCCTCCCTATTTCGTTGCCGGAGCGCTGCTGTCCGGCTTCGCCATGGTGCTCACCATCGCCATCCCGCTGCGCTGGGCGTTTTCGGTCCAGGATCTGATCACGCTGCGGCACATGGACAATGCCGCCAAGCTGATGATCGCCGCCGGCATGATCGTCATCTATGGCTACGCGTCCGAGGCCTTCTTCGCCTGGTATTCGGGCGAGATCTACGAGCGCACGATGATGTGGCAGCGCGCCTTCGGACCTTATGCGCCGCTGTTCTGGGCCATGCTCGCCTGCAACGGCGCAGTTTTGCAATTGCTCTGGTTCCGACGGGTGCGCCTCAACATGCCGGGGCTGTTCGCCATTGCACTCATCATCAACGTCGGCATGTGGATCGAGCGCTATGTCATCGTCGTCACCGGGCCAAGCCGCGATTACCTGCCGTCGTCCTGGGGCGAGCAGTCATTGAGGTGGCTCGACTTCGGCATCCTGTTCGGCTCGATCGGCACCTTCTTAGCACTGGTCTTCCTGTTCATCCGCATCCTCCCGGCCATCACCATCTTCGAGGTCGAGGAGCTGGCCGAGGAAAGGGGCAGCGCAGGATGAGACTTTACGGCGTCATCGCGGCTTTCGCCGATCCCGAAGCGCTGACCGAGGCGGTCCGCACCATGCGGGCGCGTGGCTACCGGCGCATGGACGCGTTCTCGCCATTCTATGTGCGTGGGTTGGCCGAGATGCTCGGCATGCGCAAGACGCGCTTGCCGTGGGCCATCCTTGGCGGCGCCGTCGCTGGCGCGGTGTTTGTCTACGGGCTGATCCTCTATTCGGTCGAGATCGACTATCCGCTCAATGTCGGCGGCCGGCCGCTGCATTCCTGGCCGGCCTTTCTCGTCATTGCCTTCGAGGCGGCGATACTTGGCGCCGCGCTGGCCGCATTCTTCGGCGGGCTGGCCGCCAATCGCCTGCCCGAATATTACCACCCGGTCTTCAATGCCACGAGCTTCACCTACGCGCGCGGCGGCAAGTTCTACCTGCTCGTCGAAGCCGCCGATCCGAAGTTCCGCAAGGGCGTGACCAAGGGCCAGCTGACCCGGCTTGGCGCCGAAACCGTCGAGGAGGTGGAGGCGTGAACATGCGCACGAGTCTGCTGGCGGCAGCCTTGCTGCTCGCCGGCTGCCGGCAGGACATGGAGGACCAGCCGCGCTACGATCCGCTCGAAAAGAGCAACCAGTTCGCCAACGGCATGTCGGCGCGGGCGCCGGCCGAGGACACGGTCGCACGCGATGCCGATCTTTCGCCGGTGCCGGACACGTTTCCCTATCCGGTCACCATGACGCTGCTGCGGCGAGGCCGGCAGCGCTTCGACATCTTCTGTTCGCCTTGCCACGGCCGCACCGGCGACGGCCACGGCATGGTCGTCGAGCGTGGCTTTCCAGCGCCGCCCACCTATCATCAGGACGCGCTGCGCAAGGCGAGTGACGGGCATTTCTATGAGGTCATCAGCTACGGCTATGGCGCCATGTTTTCCTACGCGGCGCGCGTCCCGCCTGCCGACCGCTGGGCGATCGTCGCCTATATCCGCGCCCTGCAATATTCGCGCGAGGCGCCAATTGCCGAACTGCCGGAAAGCCTCCGCGCCGAGCTCAATGCGGAGCCAGATCGATGATGCGGCTTGCCACCGAACGTTTGATTTTGCCGGCGCTTGCCGTGGCCGCCGCCGGACTTGTGCTTTGCGCCGCGGGATTGGCCTTCGACCTCAGAGCCATGTTGGCCGGCTGGCTGCCTGCGGCGCTGTTCCTGCTCGGCCTGCCGCTCGGTGCGCTGACCATCCTGATGGTGCATGGGCTGACCGGTGGCCGCTGGGGCGAGGCAATCCGCCAGCCGCTACGCGGCTTGGTCACGACGCTGCCGCTGGCGCTGCTTCTGCTGCTGCCGGTTCTGCCCAGGCTCGACCTGGTCTTTCCCTGGGCGAGTGCCGACGCGGCTGCATTGCCCGAGACGGTGCGCCTGAAATTCTCTTATCTGAACGTTCCGTTCTTTTTGTTGCGCTTTGCCGCCTGCGCTGCGATCTGGCTGGTGCTGGCGTGGCGCGTGCTCGACTGGACAACGACCGATAGCGGCCGCGGCAGCGCCGGCCGCGGCAAGGCCTATGCCGCTGGATTGATTGCGCATGGGCTGACGGTGACGATCTTTGCCATCGACTGGATGCTCTCGCTCGAGCCGGAGTTCTCCTCGACGATCTATGCGCTGCTGGAAGCATCCGCCGAAGTCGTCGGCGCTTACGCTCTGGCAATGACGGTGCTGTGTGCGAACCGCTCGATCGAGGTCATGCCGGGCGGCGAGGAGGATGTCGCGCTGAGCGAGGATTTGGCCAACATGCTGTTCGGCTTCGTGCTGCTATGGGCCTACCTGTCGTTCATGCAATGGCTGGTGACCTGGGGCGGCGACCTGCCGAACGAGATCCGCTGGTACCTCATTCGCAGCAGCAATGGCTGGCAATATCTGCTCTGGCTGCTGATTGCGCTGCAATTCGCGATCCCCTTTGCCGGGTTGCTCAGCCGGGATCTAAAGCGCAGCCATGCCGGCCTTCTGTCGATCTGCGGCATCGTGCTGGCCGGCCATTATGTCGATGTCCTGTGGCGGATCAGACCGCCGCTTGCCGGTGGCGGTGTGACAGCGTTCTGGTGCGACCTTGCCGCGCTGGCAGGAGCCGGCGGCCTCTGGCTTGCGCTGCTGCTTTTCGTGCTTGGCCGGCCGGACGGTATCGGCTTCTGGCGCCGGGGGCCGGCGCATGGCTAGGGCGGCCCGCCATCCCGAAACGCGCGATATCTGGCCGGGCGCGCTGCTTGCCTTCGCGGCCGGCTTGCTGCTGTTCCTGGCGGCATCAGCCATCGTCCTCGGGCTCGTCTTCGACACCAGACCGTTGTGGCCGCTGCCGGGGCCATCGTCGGCCGGCAACCGAGCCAGTCCCGCCTTGCAGCGCTTTCCGGAAGACGACCTAGCCGCCTTCCGCAAGGCGGAGGAGCAGGCACTGAACAAAGTCGGCTGGGTCGACCGCACCGCCGGCATTGCTCGCATTCCGATCGAGGACGCCATGTGGGCGATCGTCAGCCACGGTTTGCCGAACTGGGGGCAGCCGCCGGCGGCCGCCGGCGCCGACTGCGGATTGGTCGAGGCCGAGATACCACGCGCGCCACAGGCCGCTCGCTGCCGGACCGCGCCAGGCCAGGGAGGCCGGCCGTGAAGGCTTGGCTAACCGCTTTTTCCCTCCTCGTGGTGCTGCCCGCCTCAGCCGTCGCACGCCCGGCCTTCGATCCCGAGATCGGCGCACAGCTCAGCCTCGACCGGGTGTTTCGTGATGCATCCGGCGTGCAGCGCACGATCGGCCAAACGCTTGCGGGCCGGCCGGCGCTGCTGATTTTCGGCTATGACAAATGCCCGAACCTTTGTGGTGTGACCCAACAGGCGGTCGCTTCGGATTTGAAAAAGACGTCGCTCGATCCCGAAACCTATCGCGCTTTGTTCGTCTCGATCGATGCCGCCGACACGGCCGGTGATGCGAGCGATGCGCAAACCACCGTCGCCGCTGTGGCCGACGCGAGGAACCTGTCGGCATGGCGGTTCCTGACCAGTGCCGACGGCGCCGGTGCCGCCCTTGCGGCGGAGGCTGGCATCAGCTTCGACACACGCGCCAGGATCGACCAGTTCGCCCATCCGATCGCCGTCATCGCGCTGACGCCGAAAGGCCGGATAGCGCAGGTGCTGCCGGCGCTGAGCTTCACGCCGCGCGATCTTAAGCTTGCCCTTGTCGAGGCATCTTCCGGCAAGCTCGGCTCGATCGCCGATTATGCCTTCCTGCTCTGCGCCGGCTTCGATACCTCTAAGGGGCAATATACGCCGGCGATTTGGGCTGCCTTGAAGCTCGCCAGCATCGTGATGGTGGTGGGGTTGGCGACGGCCATACTGCAGCTGGCGCGCAGGAGGCGGGCGTGAGCTTCGGTATCCGGTTTTTCCCGCCGGAAGCCTCGTCGATCGCAAGCAGCATCGATGCGTTGTTCTATACATTGCTGGCCTTCGCGGCCGCGCTCGGCCTGTTCCTGACCGTTCTCGTGGTCGGCTACGCCGTCAAATATCGCGTCGGCTCCGCCGCCGACCGTACCGGGGCGCGTGCCCGCAGCCTGCCGCTGGAGATGACATGGAGCATTGCCAGCCTGGTGATGGCCTTCATCTTCTTCGGCTGGGGCGCAGTCCTGTTTGTGCGGCGCGACCATCCGCCGCCGGACGCTATCGAGATCGCCGGCCTCGGCAAGCAATGGATGTGGGAGTTCCGCCATTCCGGCGGCCAGCGTGAGATCAACGAGCTGCACGTGCCGGTCGGCAAGGCGGTGGTGGTGTCGCTGGCATCGCAGGACGTCATCCACTCCTTCTATGTGCCGGCCTTTCGGGTGAAGCAGGATGCGGTGCCGGGACGCACCACCAACGTCTGGTTCATTGCCACCGAACCGGGCCGCTACCATCTGTTCTGCGCCGAATATTGCGGCACCCAGCATTCCGAAATGGGCGGCTGGGTAACGGTGCTGGCTCCGGAGCAATATGCGTCGTGGCTGGGCAGCCAAGATGAAGGCGAAAGCCTCGCCGCGAGCGGCGGGAAACTGTTCCGCGCGCTCGGCTGCTCCGGCTGTCATGGCAATTCCAGTAAGGTGCGGGCGCCCGGCCTCGATGGGATTTTCGGCCGGCCGGTGGCGCTGGCGAACCGGCAGACGGTCATCGCCGACGAACGCTATCTGCGCGATTCGATCCTTGTCCCGAACAAGGAAATCGCCGCCGGCTACCAGCCGGTGATGCCGAGCTTCGACGGTCTGGTCGATGAAGCCGAGTTGCAGATGCTGATGGCCTATCTCAAGTCGCTTTCGTTCCAATTTCCCTCGTTCCCGGCGGCAAACAGCGAGGCGCCGCAATGAATCGCGATTTGGCGCCGGCAAACTATCTCAGTGAGGGTGCCTGGCCGCGCGCCTGGCTGCTGACAACCGACCACAAACGGGTAGCGTGGCTCTATCTCGTCTCGCTGACGGCCTTCTTCTTCCTCGGCGGTGCGTTTGCCGTGCTGATGCGCATCGAGCTTGCGACGCCGGCCGGCGACCTGGTCTCCGACGATGTCTACAACCGGCTGTTTTCGCTGCACGGCATCATCATGGTATGGTTCTTTCTGGTGCCGTCGATCCCGGCGACGCTCGGCAATTTCCTGTTGCCGCTGATGATCGGCGCGCGCGATCTTGCCTTTCCCCGCCTCAACCTGGCCAGCTGGTATGTCTTCATGTTCGGCAGCCTGTTCGCGCTCGCCTCGGTGCTTTTGGGCGGCGTCGACACCGGCTGGACCTTCTACACGCCGCTGTCGACGCTCTATGCCAACGGCTTTGTCTCGACCGCGGCATTTGGCGTTTTCATCGTCGGCTTTTCGACAATCATGACCGGCATCAATTTCATCGTCACCGTCCACACCTTGCGGGCGCCCGGCCTCACCTGGTTCCGGCTGCCGATCTTCGTCTGGACGCTGTACGCCACCAGCCTGGTGATGGTGCTGGCAACGCCGGTGCTCGCAGCATCGCTGATCCTCATCGTGCTGGAGCGCGTCTTCGGCATCGGCATCTTCAATCCCGACCTCGGCGGCGATCCGCTGTTGTTCCAGCATCTGTTCTGGTTCTACTCGCACCCCGCCGTCTACATCATGATCCTGCCGGGCATGGGGGTGGTCTCGGAAGTGCTGCCGTGCTTCAGCCGCCGGCCGCTGTTCGGCTACAAGGCCGTCGCCCTGGCTTCAATGGCGATCGCCGTCTTCGGCTTTCTCGTCTGGGGCCACCACATGTTCGTCAGCGGGCAGTCGGCCTATGCCGGCGTGGTGTTTTCGTTCCTGTCCTTCTGCGTCGCGATCCCATCGGCGATAAAGGTGTTCAACTGGAGCCTGACGCTGCGCAAGGGCGAAATCAGCTTCGAGACGCCGATGCTTTATGCCCTGTTCTTCCTGGCGCTATTCACTTTTGGCGGGCTGGCCGGCCTTTTCCTTGCCGCCCTCGCCGTCGACGTCCACGTTCACGACACCTATTTCGTCGTCGCCCATTTCCACTACATCATGGTCGGCGGCATGGTGACCGCCTACATGGCCGGGCTGCATTTCTGGTGGCCGAAGCTCACCGGCCGCATGTATTCGGAGATTTGGGGCCGTATAGCCGCGGCTGTGACCTTCATCGGCTTCAACCTGACCTTTTTTCCGCAATATGTGCTCGGCTTTTTGGGCATGCCGCGGCGCTACCATACCTATCCGCCGGAATTCGCTTTCTGGCACATCCTGTCGTCGGCAGGCGCCGTGGTGCTGGCGATCGGCTATCTGATGCCGCTCCTCTATTTGGCGTGGTCGCTGTTTCGAGGCGCGCGGGCGCCGGATAATCCATGGCGAGCCACCGGGCTCGAATGGCAAACAAGCTCGCCGCCTCCGGCGCATAATTTCGATCGCATGCCGACCGTCACCAGGCCAGCCTACGATTATCCGATGAAAGGCCTGACCGAGAAACGGTCGGACCCGGTGGAGGATCTGGTTTGAAGTCACCGATGACAAGCATCGCCTTCGACCGGCCGGCTCGCGAAACGGCAGCCGACAGCTTTGCCATGTGGGTGTTCATCGGCTCCGAGGCGATGCTGTTCGGCGCCATCCTGCTCGTCTTCATGTTTGCCCGGTTGAGTTATGGCGACGCCTTCGCCGGCGCGGCGAAGCATCTGTCGCTGCCACTGGGTACGGCCAATACCGTCGTCCTGATCACCAGCAGTTTCGCCATGGCGCTCGCCCATATGTACACGGCCGCGCGGCGATGGCGCGCCGCCGGCCGGGCATTGGCTGCGACGGCGCTGCTCGGCGTCGTCTTCCTGGCGATCAAGGCGACGGAGTACGCCAGGGAATTCGGCGAAGGGCTGGCGCCGGTGCTCGCCGCGCCTTTCATCTATAAGGGCCCGGATCCTGTCCATGCCGAATTCTTCTTCGGCCTCTATTTCGCGATGACCTCACTGCATGCCTTGCATCTGATTTGCGGCGTAATCGTCATCGGCGGCATCCTCGCTCTGTGGCCGCGCACGATCGAGGCCAGCCGGTTCCGCCGCGTGCAGGCAATCGGCCTCTATTGGCATTTCGTCGATATCGTCTGGGTCTTCCTGTTCCCCGTCCTCTATCTGATCAACAGATGAGCGAGTTCCGCAAACTCACGCTTGCCT
The DNA here is from genome assembly GCF_040317735.1 of Mesorhizobium sp. M1399. Lineage (NCBI taxonomy): Bacteria > Pseudomonadati > Pseudomonadota > Alphaproteobacteria > Hyphomicrobiales > Phyllobacteriaceae > Mesorhizobium > Mesorhizobium sp. M1399. The sequence continues at coordinate 244,842 of NZ_JAMYKZ010000004.1, read as the reverse complement.
ATGTCGGGCTTCTGGCCTTGCTGGCCCTGACTGTCGGCTCGTCCTTCCTGGCGCTTGGCGCCTTCAATTCGGCACTCAACCTGACGATCGCCGCGGCCAAGGCTGCCGTCATCGCCATCCTGTTCATGCATCTGCCCAGCGCCGGCGTCCTGCCGCGTCTTGCGGTCGCTGCTGCCGGGCTTTGGCTGATGATCCTGTTCGGGCTGACGCTGATCGGACAATAGGCCGAAGCGGCGCACCTCGTTCATACCCTTACAGCGGCTCCGGAACGGCTTTGCACGGACGGCTTTTGCTCGGCCGCGGGCATGGAAGCCCTTTGGCCATCGCCATTCAGATGCCGGGCCTCGTCCTCGGCTGCGTCTTCAAGCTTGGCGACGAGCAGATCCTTGAGGTCGCCAACCTCTTCCTCGATGTCTTCGATGGGTACGCCGGCGTCGGCCGCCTCTTCCTCGCATTCCCTGGCGAGGATTTCCGCCTCTCTTTCAAGCCTGATCGGAGGCGGCGGCACATGAACGTTTTCGTGAATCCAGTCCTGCAAGAATTCTATCGCACTATCACTCATGGGGCTCACCTGTAGCGGCAAACTGTAGTGCCATTAACGTACGTGCTGCAAAATGGATGCTTGGCAACGCCGGATTTCGAATAGCGATACTTGACAATAGCGTGATCGCCAAGGAGCTAGAGCTTTGCAGCCAGGGAAATCATTTGGCGTCGCAGAAATGCGGCTAACCAGACAGTTGGAGCGGGATGTAATTTGAAGGCATCCCGCCCTAAGACGCGTTGCGCCGTCGCGCCGGTGTTGCGCGATTCGGGTCGCCGGACGGCCGAACATCGTCATCTGCGGCAGATCGTGTCGGCCGCTCAGCGACACGGTCGGCGCGCATTTTGCGTTTATGCGCCATCCAGAATGGCAAGAGCTCGGCAAGAAAACTGTATATCGTGGTCTTCATCGGCATGCTCCGGACAACGGTTACAACTCGTCATCCCGGAGTTCCGTTCCAGCAAAGAGTTGCGTTCCGGCAAATCCGTCGCCTCTACAATTGCGATTCGATAGGCAGGCATCCAACCAGCGCTGCAACGATGCGCCGATAGAGACTGGCCTCGGGTTCATGCGAGTATTGCCGCATCTCGCCATCCGCCATGCCGAGCCACCGCAAGGCGCCTTTGTCCAAGACCAGCTGGTAGCTCGTCTGCGCCGACTTTTCGCGCTCGAACCGCCGGCGCAACTCCATCACCAGATTGGTATCATGGAAAAGCACGCCCATTTCCGCATTCAACGACACCGAACGCGGATCGAAATTGAAGGAACCGACAAACCCCAACGTGTCGTCGACCGTGAAGGCCTTGGTGTGGAGGCTGGCTCCCTTTGAGCCGAAAACGGAGATGTTGGCCTGGCGGTCGAATGGCTGCAATTCGAAAAGCTGGATACCCTTTTTAAGCAGCTTGCGGCGGTATTTGGCATAGGCGCCGTGCACGGCGGCGACGTCCGTCGCGGCGAGCGAGTTGGTCAGGATTGCAACCTCGGCGCCACGGTCCACCAGCTTCGACAGGATGGCCAACCCGGTGCGGCTGGGGATGAAATAGGGCGAGACAATTTCGAGGCGCTGCCTGGTCGCCGCGATAGCGGGAAGCAGCTCCTTTGTCAGCCAGTTCCTGCGCCTCTTGCCGCGCACCTTTTCCGGCGGATCGGAAATGACGCGAACGCCTTTCGTCCAGCAGACGTCGCTGTGCGCTACAATGAACTCCGTGATCGTGCGCCAGGCACGCAGGCTGTTCAAAAGCTGGCCGTCCGCGGTCGCATCGAGATTGTCGAGGAAATCGGCGCGCGAGCCCGCCGTAGCCGGATTGAGCAGTTGGATCGGCTTTGCCGCCTCGCAATTCCAGAACGCCTCGAAGATCTGCATCGTCTGCCCTACGGCAGGACCGAGAAGCAACAGGTCGAGATCACGAAAATTCGTCTCCGCAGCGTCGAAATAGGCATCGCCGATGTTTCTTCCTCCGACGATGGCCAGGCTCTCGTCGGCGATCCAGGCCTTGTTGTGCATGCGGCGGGTCATCGCAAACAGCCGGGCGACCATCTCCAGCGAGCGAAAGATGCTGCCGTTCCTCATGCCGCTGGGGTTGAATAGCCTCAGCTCGATGTTCTTGTAGCTGTTGAGCGCCAGGTAAGCGGCGTCGCTGTTGCGCGGATTGATATCGTCCAGCAGCAGGCGGACGCGGACACCGCGCTCCGCCGCCTTGACGACCTCCTGCATAAGCAGCCGGCCGCTATGGTCGTCGTGCCAGAGATAGTACATCAGGTCGAGGCTGCTGGTAGCACTGCGCGCGGCAAGGATTCGCGCGGCAAACGCGTCATAATTGTCGGCGATCAGCAGCAGTCCGCTATTACCGGCCGCGATCTTGTCCTGGGCAAACCGCGAAATGGCTGTATCCATGAAATGCACCGGCGAACGTCAGCGAAGCAAACGATCTGAAAATCTGACTAACAACCCTTCAGGTTCATTCTGGTTGCAGTCGCGGCTGCCTTATCGCGTCCAGGTTCAGGCGGGCCTTGATGGGCAGATGGTCGGAGGCGCGCTGCGCCAGCGGCGTCTTGTGCACCTCGATGCTGGAAATGAGGTGCGGCGGCCTGGCCAGGATGCGGTCGAGCGCAAACAGCGGAAAGCGCGACGGAAAGCTCGGCAGAACCGCATCGATCGGACCGAAATGCGGCAGCAGGGCCAGCAGCGAAGACCTGTTGCGGACGCGCCACTCGTTGAGATCGCCGAGCAAGATTGTCGGCCGCAGAACCGGGTGCGTGGCTTCGACAAGCGCGTTGGCTTGCTGCGAGCGCGAGCGCCGCAGCAAGCCGAAATGCGCGGCTATGATCCTGAGCGAGACGCCCTTCAGCTCCAGGTCCGCGATAACCGCGCCGCGCGGCTCGAGGCCGGGCAGCCGGATCTGGTTCACGCTTTCGACCACGCCGCGTCGCGCCAGGATCAGATTTCCATGCCAGCCATGGCTGCGGCGGTTTTCCGGGACATGTGTGGGGACGAGATCGCTGTCGCGCTCGAGTGCTGCGAGATCCAGCAATCCCTGCCTGCTTCCGGTCCTTTCGTCGGCCTCCTGCAAAGCAATGATATCGGCATCGAGCTCCTTGACCACGGCCGCGACCCGCTCCGGATCGAACCTGCCGTCGGTGCCGACGCATTTATGCACATTGTAGGATGCGACCGTGGTGCAGGAAATTTCACTGCCGGGTGCCGTAAACCGCGGCACTTCCCTTCGCAGCGCAGCGCCAAGCGACCTTGGGAGGGTAGGCGATCGATCCAGCATGTGGTCCATTTGCGGTTGAGTCGGCGAGTGGCGGCCATTGCGATTATGGCGCGTGCGGAGGTCTGAAACAACGACGACCTTGCAAAACCGTTCCACCACCGGCCTCGGCGCGCCCGCGGTCTGGAACTCAGACGGGCAACAACACGTTTCGGGAAGGCAGCGCAGTCAACGGAGAAGTCGAATGCAGTCCTTAGCCGCAGATTCCGCCCCCCGCCCAGGCCCGCTCAGGATTGTCCCGTTCGATGGAACTGTGACCGTTCGGTTCTCCGATGCCATTATTGCGTCGAGCGAGCGGGCAAAGCTGCTCTATGAAGACGGCCATGATCCGGTTTTCTACATCCCCTTCGAGGACATCTATTTCGACCTGTTGGAGAAGACGAACACAACGAGCCACGGCGCGCTGAAGGGCACGGCAAGCTATTGGCGTGTTCATGCGGTCGGTTCGTCGGCAGAAGACTTCATGTGGGCCTACGAGACGCCCGACACCCCGGCATTGGCGATCGCCCGCCATGGTGCGTTCGATCCCGACCGGGCGCGGATCGAGGCCGATCCCGCGGAAGACAAGCGGCACACGCCGCACGTCACCGAGTAGACCCACATCGGCGATAGCCGCCAGCTGTCCGTCAGCTCGGGAACTCTTCCTTGAGGATGCGCAGGCCGTCTTCGTATTTCGCCGTCGAGGCACCGATCTGCCGTGCCTGCCATAGATTGTCGGCGAGATCGGCGCGCTTGACCGGCAATGCCAGCGGGTTAGCCGCGGCCCTGCGAACGAAGGCGGCATCGTCCTCGTTCGGCCGCCGCGTCATGGCATCGACGGCAGATACGATGGACGGTCCAAACCCGGCCGCCTCAAGCCGGTCGCGGTTCCAGCCGTCGCCTTTTTCGATGACGTCGTGAAGATAGGCGATGGCTTTCTGGTCGAGCGTTTCGACGGCATCGACGACCCGGCGGCAATGTTCGATATAAGGCCTTCCAGTCTTGTCCGCCTGTGCGGCATGGGCCTGTTCGGCGATTTTTGCCGCGCGATACAGCACGCTCATCGGATCGACCCCGTAACGAACAGCGCATTCCTGGCGCACCAACGCGCCATAGTCAGCGCGAGTTCCGATGCACAACGGGACGCCCTGCTCCCTCACTTGCGTGCTGAATGCCGCCGCAGCAGGCGCGACACGTCAGGAGACGCGTTCAAAACTGTCGAGGCTGGTTCCAAAGGCGCGCCAGGCGGGGAGTTTCCTGGCTCGGGCCGGCGCCCCTTCCTTTTCCGCCGACAAAGCGGCATCGGCAACAGTGTGCCACAGCATCTCCAGCTTCCCGTTCCTGAGGATGCCGGTATAGCTCACCGCTGCGGCTCCGACCCGCCCTTCGGCCGCGCAGGTGAAGCCGATGACGTCTCCATGGCAGGCACCGAACAGCGGCACCGTCATGCCGAAGAAGGCGCTGTCCTCCAGCGCCGTCCTGAAGGTTCCGCTGATCCGTCCGCCTTCTTCGCCGGTTATTTCGACCACCGACCCGTACTGGTTCCGCCAGGTGCCCAGCCAACTCATCGTTGCTCCTCCTGATTGCCTCCACAGGGATTGCGTTGCCACACGGCCGCCAAGCCGCGGCCGGTGTAGCGGCCTTCAATCAGCCGCGATGCCAGTCATCGACATCTGCACGAAGTGCAGCGGCGCCTCCAGCGTCCAGGTGATGCCGCTCGTGTCGAATTCCAGGCGTCCGGTGCCGCTGAGCGCCTGCGGCGTGACGCGTTTGAGCACAACCGTTCCGAAACCGCGTCGCGTGTTTTCATCCACCAATGGCCCGTCCAGTTCCCGCCAGACAAGGCGGAAGCCGTCGCTGCCATCGGCGGCTGGCATCACGGTCCATTCGACCTCGACCCGTCCGTCATGGCGCGACAGCGCTCCGTGCTTTACCGAATTGGTGGCCAGCTCGTGAAAGGCCATGCCGAGATATTGCACGGCGTTCGGCTGCAGCATGATCATCGGCCCGCTCATCGACAGACGGGCCTGTGTCGCGAAGGCCTTGGTCTGGGCATGGATCAATTCGCCGATAGTCGCGCCGCGCCATTCGGCATCGACCAGCAGATCGTGCGATTCCGAAAGCGCCATGATGCGTTCCCGGACCTGTGAAAGGAAAGCCTCTGGCGTCCCCGCCAGCTTGCTGGTCTCGCGGATCATCGAGACGATCACCGAGTACTGGTTTTTGACGCGGTGGTTGACTTCGCGCATGAGTGTGCGGATGCGCCGTTCGCTCTCCTTATGCGGGCTGATGTCGCGCGCGATCTTGGAGGCGCCGATGATACGCCCGATGCCGTCGCGTATCGGCGAGATGGTGAGCGAAACCGGTACCAGGGTGCCGTCCTTGCGCTGCCGGATAGTCTCGTATGAGGGAATCCGTTCGCCGGCGCGAATGCGGCTGATAATCATGGCTTCCTCATCCAGGTGGTCGGGCGGGATGAGGATCGTCACCGGGCGGCCGATCGCCTCGGCGGGCGTGTAGCCGAACAGGCGTTGTGCGGCGTCGTTCCAGCTGGTGATAATGCCGTTCAGGTCTTTCGACACGATCGCGTCCATCGAGGATTCGACGATGGCAGCGAGCCTTATGCCGACGTCGTCAGCCAGCGCCTGGGTGCGGAGGTCGAGCAAGGTGTTGATGGCGCCGACGACCTCGCCGGTCGCATCGCGAAGCAGGGCCGGGTGCGCGCTGAACGGGATGAACTGGCCGTCCGGCCGCTCGACGATCGCCCGGCCCCCACGAACGTCCCGCTCTTCCAGCAAGGCAACGGCCATCGGACATTCGTCGTGCGCCATCGGTCGCCCGTCGAGGTGGCGAAGCTTCCATGAACCGCACCAGCGGTCCTGGCCGATAACCGGACGATATCCCCAAAGATCGGCAGCGGCTTCGTTGAAGAAGGTGATGTAGCCTTGTCTGTCGGTGGTGTAGACGGCCACAGGCAACGCCTGCATCAGATCGGCGGAGGAAACTTGCGGGATTCCGCCAGTCTTTAGTTCAACGACGTCCACCAGTCCCCCGCTCCGCTTGGCTTGCCGACGGATTGCTTCGTCATCTAAATGCGCGCGAGCGTTTTCGGTTCCGTTCGGTCTGCTTTCGGACATTCAGGCTGATTTGCGTTTCGCGGCCGTTCCCGGACCTTTGCTCGGAGCCTTGCCGCCTTCTTGCGCCAGGCTCTTGCGCAGAACATCGGCGAGATTGACGACGTTCGTCCTCGGCTCGGGTGCCGGCTTGGGCGGTTTCTTGCCCTTGCGCTTGGCTTCGATCATCGCAACCAGCGCCTGTTCATAAGTATCTTCGAACTTCGACGGGTCGAATTTGGCCGGCTTCTTGTCGATCAGCAATTGCGCGATTTCCTGCATCTCCGGATCGACCTTGCGATCCTTCAGCCCTTCGAACACCGCGTCCGCCGCGACCACTTCATTGTGGTTGCGTAATTCAGTCATCACCATGCCCTTGCCCAGCGGCTGGATCAGCACCTCTCGGCCACGCTGGTAGAGCACGACGCAGGAGCGGGCTGCTACCTTTTTCCTGGCCATGGCGTCCCGGATCACCGCGAAAGGCTCCGTGGAGGGCGCGTCGGCCGGAACGAGATAGTAGGGTTTTTCGAGGTAGCGTGCGTCGATTTCGGCGGCGGGCACGAACTCGCCGATCTCGAGCGTATGCTGCGATACCATCTTCAGTTTCTTGATTTCGTCCGGCTCAATGCGGATGAACTCGCCCTTTTCGACCTCGTAGCCCTTTACCTGCTCGGCCGCCTCGACCGTGTCGCCGGTCTCCTCGTCTATATAGGCGCTCTTGACCGGAAGACCGTCCTTGCGGTTCAGGATCCTGAAATGCACTTTCTCGGCCTCGCTGACGGCGCCGATGATCTTGACGCCACAGGAAACAGATCCGACTTTCATAAAGCCCTTCCAGGCAGCTCGTGGCGTCGCCATGTCGATCACTCATTTGCCGAACGGACGGAACGGCTGCGAGCGGAAATCGTTCCGCCGTGGCAGGCTATTCCACAGGCCCGCCCGGACGAGAACGTTCGTTTCATTTTCGTCAGGGGAATAGCGCAATGGCCAAACGCAGCGCCGGGTTGCTGATCTTTCGCCGAAGCGAAGGACATTTCCAGGTCTTGCTGGTGCATCCGGGCGGCCCATTCTGGGCGAAGAAGGACGACGGCGCATGGTCGATCCCGAAGGGCTTGATCGACGAGAACGAGGACGAGCTAGCGGCGGCAAAACGCGAGGCCGAAGAGGAACTCGGCGTCGCCATCGATGGAGGTTTCGAACACCTTGGCAGCTACCGGCAGCCGGGCGGCAAGCTCGTCATCGCATGGTGCGTCGAGGCGGATTTCGACAGCGACGCCATCAGCAGCAACACCTTCGTCATGGAATGGCCGCCAAGGTCCGGCTCGATGAAGGAATTCGCCGAAGTCGACAGAGCGGGCTGGTTCTCCCTGCCTGAAGCCAACCATAAGATCCTGAAAGGCCAGCGCGCCATGTTGGCGGACTTTGCCAGTCGGCATGGCGACGGATGAATTTGTTTCAGCCCAGTTCTTAAGGGCAGTGCTTGGGCTTCCTCACCGCTCTGCTTTAAGCGCGTTGCGGCCGCAGCGTGCGCAACGTGATCGAATAGCGGTGCTCGGCAACCGGCGGGATGCTGTGCTCCCATTCACTGCGCGCGGCGCCCGTCATCAGATAGGCCGATCTTGGCTCGACGGTGACCGTCTTGCGGTCCCATCGCGTGCCGTTTTTCCGGCGCAGGCGAAAGCTGCACGCGGCCAGCAGGGAAACGCCGGCGACCGCCTCGAAGTGAGGCTTGTCGCGGTGCCAGCCGATACCGGCGCCCGGCCGGTACTCGTTGATCAGCACCTGCACGAAGGTCTCGGCGGGCAGGCGGGCAAAGGCTGCAACCTTTTCCCTGAGCGGCAGCAGAAAGCCGGGTATCGGCGGTGCCTCGACGACTGCGCGCCGGTCGTAGTCGTAGCGCAGCCCGAAGCCGACTATCCGCCGGTTTGCCAGATGGCCATGAAAGTCGAAAGCCTGAAATGGCTGGCTTGCGAGCTGGCTCGCCAACGCTGCTTCTTCGTCCGGCGTGATCAGTTCGGGCCGGTAGCGGAATCCTTCCGGCCGGTCGTCGGTGGCGGCAAAGAGATCGCCCTGGCGGGCTGCAGCCGATGTCTTGGGCGATGGCATCAACCGTATTTGGTGAAGCCGCCCCGTAGCGGCAAGGCTGCTTCGGCAGCAAGGAACCTCGCTCTCCGTGCAGGGTTATTCACACGACGGCATGGAATGGAGCACTGCCGAGCATTGGACCTGTCGAGGATGCCTTCAACTGCAATCAGGAACATCGATTACCAGCCGGCGACGAGGGTACTCTCCGTATGGTTCGTCCCGAGCGGAAGCCGCTATGATTACGAGGACGTGCCGCCGCAAGTCCACGCCGCGTTCCGCAAAGCCTCGGCGAAGGGCCGGTTCTTCAACGAGCATATTCGCGACCGGTACAAATACCATCTGGTCGAGCAGAGCCATTCGAGCTGAGCCTTCAGCCGCTTCTCAACCACGATCTCGGCTTTCCGCCATGCCTCGCCGCGCGGTGGCAACGAGCGGACTTCGCAGTTGGCGAGCGACCTGATATTGACCATGGTCCTACCCGAAACATCGAAAGCCTGGAATGTCCGCCGAAGCCGAAAAAACCGAGCAGCTCCAGCAATTGCTCGACAACCTCGACCTGGCGGGCGCCCTGGACAGTGACAGTTATAAAAGGTTCCTCGACCAGCTGCCGATTGCGATCGCAATTTCCGATTTGGGCGGCGATGAACGTGTTGTTTACGTCAATTCCGAGTTCCAGAAACTGTCAGGCGTTTCCGTCGCAGAGCTGGAGCGCCGCAACTGGGCTGCGCTGAGCGGACAAGGCTTGGGCGAATACAAGGACCGGCCGCTGGCCCGGGCCATCGTCGAGGATATCGATCGCGCGGGGACTTTCAGGATGCAACGTGCCGGCACAGAGCCGGTCATGGTCGACGTTTATTCGAACCTGATCGAGGACGAGCGCGGGCGACGGTCCTTTCGACTGGTCGCCCTTGTCGATGTCACCGCGCACAAGGCAAGCGACAGCGAGGCCTTCGAACAACGCATCCGTGAAAAGGACATGCTGCTGCGCGAATTGCAGCATCGGATGAAAAACAATCTCCAGATGATCACGGCTCTCATCAGGTTGGAGGCCCGCAGCGCGGCGTCACCCGATCAGAAACGCTTCGAGCGTCTCGCCGGCCGCGTCGATGCACTCGCAATTCTTTATCAGGCGCTGTCGGCCGACGAACAGAAGGCCGAAGTTGACCTCGGCGTCTATCTCAGCCAGATCGCTTCCGCAGTGATGACGTCGCACGCCGTGCAAGGCATCCGGCTGGATATGAAGGTCGACACCTATCCCGTGTCCATCAACGTGGCGATGCCAACCGGCCTGGTGGTCAACGAGCTTTTGACGAACGCGCTGAAACACGCCTTTCTGGGTCGCGAAGGCGGGACAATCACGCTGCGCAGTGTTGTCGACGGCGACGGCTTTCGCATCGTTGTCGCCGATGACGGCATCGGCCTGCCCGAAGGCGAGACCTGGCCGAAACCCGGCAAGCTCGGAGCGTTGATCGCGCAATCGCTGACCGAGAACGCCAAAGCCCGGTTCGAGGTGGACTCGACCCCCGGCAAAGGAACGCGAGTGACCATCGTCTTCAACAGATCGGCCGCGCTCGCTTCGTAGCCGCACGAGCAGGGCTGCCGCAAGCGGGGTCATTCGAGGCCATCCGCATCAGCCGGGCCCCTCCATTACCTTGCGCGTGTGGCGGGCGATGACACCTTCTTCGTCGGTCGCCACGACGCGGACTTCGACCTTGCTCTCCGCCTGGCTCATCAGCGCGGCATGGGAGCTGTTGGCTGCCTCGTCGATCGCCACGCCGAGCCAGCCAAGCCTGTCGCAAATCGCTTTGCGGGCCGGAGCCGAGTGCTCGCCGATGCCGCCGGTGAACACCAGGCATTCGAACCCGCCCAGCGTGTTGGCGAGGGCGGCAATCTCCCTGGCGGCGCGGAAGGCGAAAAGCTCCACCGCTTCGCGCGCCCGGCGGTCGTCGCTGGCTTCCAGCGTGCGCATGTCGCCGGAAATGCCGGACACGCCGAGCAGGCCGGATTCCTCGTAGAGCATGTCTTGCAGCGCCTCTCCCGAAATCCCTCTTTCCAATAGCAGGTACAAAAGCACGCCCGGATCGATGGCGCCGCAGCGTGTGCCCATGACCAGGCCGTCAAGCGCCGAAAAGCCCATCGTCGTATCGACGCTTCGCCCGTCGCGCATGGCGCACAGGCTCGCCCCGTTGCCGAGATGGGCGACGATGGTTCTTTTCGCCGCCAGATCGGGCGATATCTGCTTGAGCCGGCCGGCGACATATTCGTAGGAAAGCCCGTGAAAGCCGTAGCGGTGGATGCCGTCTGCCTCATAGTGGCGCGGCAGCGCGAAACGGCTGACCAGAGGCTCGATGGTCCGATGGAAGGCCGTGTCGAAGCATCCGACCTGCGGCAGGTCGGGTCGCAACGCGGCAAGCGCCCGGATCGGCGCGAGGCTGCGCGGCTGGTGCAGTGGCGCAAGCGGCGTCAGCCTGTCGAGAGCCTCGATAATTGTCGGCATCAGGCGGACAGGTTCGACGAACTCGCGTCCGCCATGGACGATGCGATGTCCGGCGGCGATCAGTTTCCTTCCGCCAAGTTCGTTCTCGATCCATTGCAGCATCTGGCCGATGCCCATGTCGCGTGATGCGTCTGCGGCAAGTGGCCGATCGCACTGCAGCTCCCCATCGGCGGCTTTCGCGGTCAGCCTTGGCGCATCGCCCAGATCCAGTGAACCGCGCGAGGCAAGATCCAGCTCGGCGGACGCTGCAAGATCGTAAAGTCGGAACTTGATGCTCGACGAGCCGGCATTCAACGCAAGGATCGATCGTCGCATCAATCGCCGGCCCTCGTCGCGCTGTCCTGTGGCCAGGACCATTTCTGGATCTCGGGCATGTCCTCGCCATGTTCGCGGACATAGGCCGTGTGCTCAGCCAATTTCCCATGCAGCGCCGCGGCAAGATCCTTCGCCCGCTCGGCCAGCCCCGGCACGCGCGCGATCGCGGCGAGCGCCAGATGATAGCGGTCGAGCTGGTTGAGCACCACCATATCGAACGGCGTCGTCGTCGTGCCTTCCTCGCGAAAGCCATGCACATGCATGTTGTCGTGGTTGGCGCGCCGGTAGGTCAGGCGGTGAATGAGATAGGGGTAGCCGTGATAGGCGAAGATGACCGGCTTGGCTTTGGTGAACAGCGCGTCGAATCTGTCGTCGGCAAAGCCATGCGGATGCTCGGAATTCGACTGCAAAATCATCAGGTCGACGACATTGACGACGCGGATCTGCAGGTCCGGAATGCCTGAGCGCAGGATGTCGGCTGCGGCAAGCGTCTCCAGCGTCGGCACGTCGCCGGCGCAAGCGAGAACCACATCCGGATCTTCGCCCTTGGCAACCGTCCCGGCCCATTCCCAGATGCCGGCACCGGCCTTGCAGTGCGCTTCCGCGTCTTCGGCGGACAGCCATTGCGGCGCCGGCTGCTTGCCGGCGACGATGACGTTGATGCGGTTGTAGGTTTTCAGGCAATGGTCGGTGATCCACAGCAGCGTGTTGGCGTCGGGCGGGAAATAGAGCCTGACCGTGTCGGCCTTCTTGTTGGCGACGAAATCGGCAAAGCCCGGGTCCTGATGGCTGAAACCATTGTGATCCTGCCGCCAGACATGCGAGGTCAGCAGGTAGTTGAGCGAGGCGACCGGCTTGCGCCAGGCAAGTTCGCCGGAGGTCTTCAGCCATTTGGCGTGCTGGTTGACCATGGAATCGACAATGTGGACGAACGCCTCGTAGCACGAGAACAGGCCATGGCGGCCGGTCAGCAGATAGCCCTCCAGCCAGCCTTGGCAAAGATGTTCACTGAGCACTTCCATGACGCGGCCGTCACGGGAAAGATGGACGTCGTAGGGCTCGATCCGCTCCATCCAGACGCGGTCCGTAACCTCGAACACGTCGTCGAGGCGGTTGGAGGATGTCTCGTCCGGTCCCATCAGCCGGAAATTCCTGGCCTCGGCGTTCAAGCGGACCACGTCGCGAAGATAGCTTCCGACCGTGCGCGTCGCCTCTCCCACAGTGCCGCCCGGACGCGGTACGTCGAGCGCCAGGCCTTTCCAGTCGGGAAGCACGAGGTCCTGTTTCAGCAGGCCGCCATTGGCGTAGGGGATTGCGCCCATGCGTCGTGACCCCGTAGGTGCCAGCGCCGCGAGCTCCGCCAGGAGATGGCCGCCTTTATCGAACAGTTTTTCCGGCTCGTAACTGCGCATCCAGTCTTCGAGGATCTGGCGGTGCGCCGCATCGCCGCGTGCGTTCGATACCGGTACCTGGTGCGAACGCCAGAAATCCTCGACCTTCTTACCGTCGACCTCTTTCGGCCCAGTCCAGCCCTTTGGGCTGCGCAGCACGATCATCGGCCACAGCGGCCGCTCTCCCTTCCAGCCCGCGGCTCGTGCAGGCTCCTGGATGGAGTGGATCCGGTCGAGCACGGTATCGAGCGTGCGGGCCATCTCCCGATGCATCGCAGCAGGTTCATGACCTTCGACGAAGAAGGTTTCGTAGCCATAGCCGAGGAACAGGCTGCGCAACGCCTCGTCTTCCATGCGGCCGAGGATCGTCGGGCTGGCGATCTTGTAGCCATTGAGATGCAGGATCGGCAGGACGGCGCCGTCGGATGCCGGGTTCAGGAACTTGTTGGAATGCCAGGCCGCGGCGAGCGGACCGGTCTCGGCTTCGCCGTCGCCGACGACGCAGGCGACCACAAGGTTCGGATTGTCGAAGGCGGCGCCGAAGGCATGGACCAGTGCATAACCGAGCTCTCCGCCTTCGTGGATCGAGCCGGGCGTCTCCGGAGCCGCGTGGCTCGGCACTCCGCCGGGAAACGAGAACTGCCGGAACAGCTTTCGCAAGCCGTCTTCGTCCTTGCCGACCTCGGGATAGATCTCGCTGTAGGTCCCCTCGAGCCAGGTGTTCGCGACCATTGCCGGGCCGCCGTGACCCGGACCGCAGATGAACAGAACATCGAGACCACGTTCACGGATGATCCGGTTCAGATGCACATAGATGAAATTGAGGCCGGGTGTCGTGCCCCAATGGCCGAGCAGCCGCGGCTTGATGTGCTCGGGCAGCAAAGGCTCGCGCAAGAGCGGATTGTCGAGCAGATAGATCTGGCCAACCGAAATGTAGTTCGCGGCGCGCCAGTAGCGGTCCATCACATCGATCTGGTCAAGGCCGGTTGTTTGCGCAGTGGTGCGGGCCTCGTCGTTCATAGAAATGCCTCCGGAATACCCCTCGTCCGTCGTTATCTGGGGTGGCGTCGCGCCGGAGAAAGGATTTGCCTCGAAATAAGTTTGGGCGGCCGCCAGCGCCGCTTGCCGATCCTGCAACCTGGCGAGCCCGACAAAAGCGGGTCGGTCTTTGGGGAACCTCGGGGCTTGCCAACGGTTAGGAAGGTGCACCGCATTGTATGAATCCAGGCGGACTGCCGAGGCCCTGGGACATGGACCGGCCAAAGTGCCGTTTGAGCAGCTTGGGCGATTGTGGCGGAGGCCCATAGGAGGAGCAGAAAAATGCTCGATCTCTCCCATGCCCGCAACCAAATGGTCGACATTCACTTAAGCCGCCGTGGCATTCGCGACCGCAATGTCCTTCAGGCGATGCGCGAGGTGCCGCGCGAGGCTTTCGTCGAGCCTGGTTTTGAAGAATTTGCCTATGAGGACGGGCCGCTGCCGATCGCCGAAGGTCAGACGATATCGCAGCCCTACATCGTTGCGTTGATGATCGAAATGGCGGAGATCGGAGCCGGTGACCACGTCCTCGAGGTTGGCACCGGCTCGGGCTATGCGGCTGCCGTAATGAGCCGGATCGTCGAACGCGTCTACACGATCGAGCGCCACGCCGCGTTGGCTGAAACGGCAAGGCAGCGGTTTAAAAAGCTTGGCTACGACAACATCGAAGTCCGCACCGGCGACGGCACCAAGGGCTGGCCCGAGGCGGCACCCTTCGATGCGATCCTGGTTGCGGCCGCCGGGCCCGGCGCACCGCTCGCCCTGCAAGAACAGCTCGACGTCGCCGGCCGGCTTATCATCCCGGTCGGCGACGAATTCGACTCGCAGCGCCTGCTCAAAGTCACCCGGACTGGCGCAGCAACTTACACCGAGGAGGATTTCGGCGGCGTGCGGTTTGTTCCACTGATCGGCGAGCAAGGCTGGGGCGAGCCAGGCAGCGACAGCCAAATAGCGGCCGATCTTCCGCACCGGCATCAGCGCAGAAGCAGCCTGCCGCAGATGATAGCGACCGCCGCCGAACCGCTTCCGGATTTCGACGATCCCGCCTTCGGTGCGCTGTTCGACCGGTTTGCCGACCGCCGCGTCGTCTTGCTCGGCGAAGCCAGCCACGGCACGTCGGAGTTCTACCGCGCGCGCGCCGCGATCACTCGCAGGCTGATCGAGAAGCATGGCTTCACCATCGTCGCGGTCGAGGCCGACTGGCCCGATGCCGCGGCGATCGACCGCTACGTCCGTCACCGGCCACCGCGGCCGGGCGCCGATCCGCCGTTCCAGCGCTTTCCCACCTGGATGTGGCGCAACACCGACGTCGCGGCGTTCGTCGACTGGATGCGAGAGCATAATGAGCGGATCAGGATATCCTCCCGGCGGGCCGGGTTCTATGGCCTCGACATCTACAATATGGGCGGGTCGATCGCGGCGGTCTTGCAATATCTCGACCGGATCGATCCGCAGGCGGCAAGGATCGCACGCGAGCGCTATGGCTGCCTGACGCCGTGGCAGAACGACCCGGCCACCTATGGCCGTGTCGCACTCACCTCCGGCTACCAGAAATGCGAGAAGGCCGTGCTCGAGCAATGCCGGGAACTGCTTTCCAGAGAGCTCGACTATGCGCAGCAGGACGGCATCGATTTCCTCGACGCCACCCAAAACGCCCGCCTGGTCGCCTCCGCCGAACGCTATTACCGCACCATGTATTACGGCGGCGCGCAGTCCTGGAACCTGCGCGACACCCACATGTTCGAAACACTGGAGCACCTGCTGCAGGCCCGCGGCCCGGCCGCCAAGGCGGTGGTGTGGGCACATAATTCCCATATCGGCGATGCCCGCTATACCGAGATGGGGATCGTCAGGGACGAAGTGAACATCGGCCAGCTCTGCCGCCAGCGTTTTGGCGACGAGGTTGCCTTGATTGGGCTCAGCACGCATTCCGGGACGGTGGCCGCCGCCACCGACTGGGACGGCGACATGGAAGTGAAACCGGTTCGTCCTTCCCACAACGACAGCTATGAGCGGCTTTGCCATGACAGCGGCGTCTCGCCTTTCCTGCTCGATTTCGAGCGCGACGACACGCTGCGCCAACGGCTTCTGGAGCGCCGGCTGGAACGCTTTATCGGCGTTATCTACCGGCCGGAGACCGAGTTGCACAGCCACTATGCGGATGCCTCGCTCGCCCGCCAGTTCGATGCTTTCGTCTGGTTCGATGAAACCAGTGCCGTGACGCCGCTTGGGCCGGAACATGCGGGGACAGGCCTTCCCGAGACCTATCCTTTCGGGCTGTAGCGAATTTGGACCCTGGGGGAAGCGGAAAATCGAAAGAAGGACGTCACCAATGGCCGGAAAGAAGACTCATGAGCAGCAATTGCGCATCATCGAAGAGCGCGAGAACACGAAAAACGCTGGCAAGGACTTCGACGCGGAAGCGGATTTGAAAAAGACCAGGCAAGAGCGCGAGGCGTTCCGGCGCGGTGCCGAGCTCAGATCGGACCCCAAGGACATTGCCGATCCCGACGACCGCAACATCATCCGCGGCGAGCACCAGGAAAGCGCCCACAACAAGCATCGCGCCGACCGCTGAAACGGCGGGATCGCTTAACGTTAAGACAGTATGGCGCCGGTTCCCGTTCCCCGATCTGACGGATGCAGCGTTCGTGGCCGCAAATTGGCGGACGAGGGCGCCGTCTTGATCCCCTCGGCGCTATTCAGCAAAAAATGTCGCGGCGACAGCAATTGAGACGAGGCTCAGCATCGCCAGGCCTGCCCTGGCGACATGCGAAGTCTCCCAGACGTTGCGCAAATCTCTCCAGTCGCCGGTCTGCTTTCGAGAAAACATTGAAAAAAACGTCGCGGCTGATTGCGGCATGGCAACGTCTTGCACCCAGAAATTATTGACGGGATGCGTGACCAACCAATAGGTCGCATGTTCCGCCAGCAGGAAGACAAGCGCCGCCAAGGTCCACCAGAATCGAGCGCTTGGATAAGGCGTCAGGTAGAGCAGGATGGCGAGTGCAATGATGCCGCCGATCCCGGCAAACCCGCCGATCGTGAAGCCGGGATAGTAGATCGCCTGCACTGATTTGTAGGTCGCCTCCTTGAGGCGCAACTTGCCCGGCAACTCCAAAGCGTGCGCGAGCGAGAGCGCCATCGTGACGGCGACCAGAAGAAGGGCGGCGATCATCAATACGCGCATGTTCCTGCTCCCTGACCACAGCGTGGTTGGTGATCCGGTAAAGGCGACGCCACCCGACTTCCCTGCAGGCCGGTTCGGTCATTCCCCGATCTGGCTGGTCGACCGTTCGTGGAGTGTGGCGCCGGTCTGCGCGTCGACCGCGACCATGCTGACCTCGTAGCCCCAGAGCTTGCGGATATGGCGCAGCGTGGCGTCACGGCTGCCGCCTTCCAGCACGATGCCGTCCTTGACCTTGTGCTGCAGGCGCAGATGCCGGTCGCCGAGCAGGTCCACGTCCACCACCTGGATGTCCGGCCGGCTGGCGCCGATGTCGTAGCTGTGGGCGAGTGCGGCGCGGACGCTCTCGTAGCCGCGCTCATTGTGTATCGAGGCGACTTCGTAATGCGGGTCGTTGGCGGCATCGGCAAGGACAAAGAACCGCCATTTCCGTATCAGGGTAGGGCTCAGATACTGGCGGATGAAGGACTCGTCGCGATGGTTGGCCCAGGCGTCCAGCAAGGTCTGGCGCCAGTCGCCATTGCCGGCGATATCGGGAAACCAGTCGCGGTCCTCAGCCGTCGGCGCGGTCGAGATGCGCTGGATGTCCTGCATCATGTCGAGACCCAGCGCGTAAGGATTGATACCGGAAAAGCGCGGATCGTCGAACCCTGGCTGGAAGATCACGTTCGAATGGTTGCGCAGGATTTCCAGCATGGCACCTTCGCCGATCAGGCCGCGGTCGAACAAAAGGTTCATCAGCGTGTAATGCACGAAGGTGGCGCAGCCCTCGTTCATCACCTGCGTTTGCCGCTGGGGATAGAAATACTGCGCGATCACGCGGACGATCCGGATGACCTCACGCTGCCACGGTTCCAGGATCAGGCTGTTCTTCTCCAGGAAATAAAGCAGGTTCTCCTCGGGCAGCTTGAGCGATTTCTTGCGCTCCGTCATGGTATCCGTTTCGCGGACCTTGGTGCCGTCCTTGGAAGGCGGCAGCGTGCGCCACAGATCGTTGTAGGAACGTTCCTCGTATTCCAGGCGCTCGCGAATCCCCTCGCGCTGCTTTTCCGACGACAGCTTCGGCGGCCGGTGATATCTGAACACGCCCTGTTCCATCAGCGCATGTGCGGCATCGAGGATCTCTTCCACCGCATCGACGCCGTGCCGCTCTTCGCAGCGGGCAATATAGCCCTTGGCAAAGTCGAGATAGCTGAGGATGGCGCCGGCGTCCGTCCACTGCCGGAAAAGATAATTGTTCTTGAAGAAATGGTTATGGCCGAGCGCCGCGTGCGCCGTCACCAGCGCCTGCAGGGCCATGGTGTTTTCCTCCATCAGATAGACGATGCAGGGATTGGAATTGATGACGAGTTCGTAGGCCAGCCCTCGCCCACCTTTGCGGTAGAGCAATTCCTGGTAGAGGTAGTGCTTGCCGAACGACCAATGCCGGTACATCAGCGGCATGCCGACAGAGGAATAGGCGTCGAGCATCTGTTCGGACGAGATGATCTCCATCTGCACCGGATAGACGTCGAGGTGGAGCTCTTCGGTGGCGACCGCCTCGATGGTCTGGTAGGCGCGCGACAGCGTCCTGAAATCCCAGTCGGAACCGGAAAACAGCAACCCGGATTTGCTCGCCATCAGCCCCCTCTTTCACCGCTCTTTTGATAACCCGGCTGTCTGGCGAAGAGTTGGCGGAAAACCGGGTAGATGTCGGCCGCCGTGGCGATGCGGCTCATCTGGAAGTTCGACCATCTCAGCTTGACCGCACTGTAGGCACGCCACAGCGACGTGCCGTTGTCGGTGGCGCCGAAGATGTGGCTCTCACGCTCGTCGAGGATCTCGACATAGGCAAAATACTGGCAAAGCCGCATGATCTGTTCGTCGAGAAGGGCGATGCAGCGCTCGGAATCGGTGACGAAATTGTCGCCGTCCGAGGCCTGGGCGACATAGATGTTCCATTCGCGGCTGGGATAGCGTTGCTCGACGATGCGGTGCATCTCCTCGAGCGCCGTGGAAACCACCGTGCCGCCGCTCTGGGTGTTGTAGAAAAAGGTTTCCTCGTCCACCTCCTGCGCCTCGTGCGTGTGGCGGATGAAGACGACCTCGGTCCGGTCATAGCGCCGCTTCAGGAACAGGTGCAGCAGCACGAAGAAGCGCTTGGCCAGATCCTTCTCGCGTTCGCCCATCGAACCGGACACGTCCATCAGGCAGAACATCACCGCATTGGCGTTCGGCACCGGCTGGGCGTCGAAGCGGTTGAAGCGGATATCGACCGGATCGACAAAGGCGATCCGCTTGCGGCGGCGCTCCAGCCGCTCAAGCTCTTCCTGCAGCGCCACGATGCGCTGCCGCATCTCGGCGTTTTGCGGCTTGGCCTCCAGCGTCGCGATCTCCTGCGCGACAGCGTCGACCGCCTCCTGCTTGGGACGCCTGAGCGCTATGCGGCGGCCATGGCTGTTGCGCATCGTGCGTCCGACATTGATGTTGGTCGGCGAGCCGGTCGCGGCGAAGCCGGCCCGGCGCGGCTTGAAGGCGAGGATCTCCTTGAGGTTGAGCTTGACCATATCAGGCAGTTCGAGGTCTTCGAAGAAGAGGTCGAGCACCTCTTCGCGCGACAGCACGAAACGGAAATCGTCCTCCGATTCGGTTCTCCCCGGGGCGGATCCCATGCCGCCGCCCTGGCCCGGCTTGGGCAGCCGGTCGCCTGGGGCAAAATGCTTGTTGCCGGGCAGGACGTGCTGGCGGCTGCCGCTGTTCCGGGCATCGTTGAAGCTCGGCTCGCCGGTGCCTCGCGCCGGCATCGAAACGGCATGCTCGGCGTCCACGTCGGCGATCTTGCCGGTGCGGATCTGATCGCGGATGGTGCGCTTCAACTCTTCGCGCGCCCGCCGCAGGAAACGCTGCCGGTTGCCGAGGCTTTTGTCCTTCGGGTTCAGTCGGCGATCGATGAAGATCGGCATATGTTACCCCGGGCTGGCTTCAACCCGCCTTGTTCACCCGCATGTACCAGTCCACCAGCCGGCGGACCTGGCGCTCGGTGTAACCGCGCTGGATCATCCGCTGCACGAATTCGGTATGCCGCTTCTCCGTCACGCTGTCCTGCTTGGAGCCGAAGCTGATCACCGGCAGCAGATCTTCGACCTGCCCGAACATCCGCTTCTCGATGACTTCGCGCAGCTTTTCATAGCTTGTCCATGACGGGTTACGGCCGTGGTTTCTGGCCCGCGCGCGCAGCGTGAACTTCACCACTTCGTTGCGGAAGTCCTTGGGATTGGCGATGCCGGCCGGCTTTTCGACCTGCGACAGTTCGTTGTCCAAAACCTCGCGATTGAGGATCTGGCCGGTATCGGTATCCTTGAAGTCCTGATCCTCGATCCAGGCATCGGCATAGGCGATGTAGCGGTCGAACAGGTTCTGGCCGTATTCGCTGTAGGATTCCAGATAGGCCTTCTGGATCTCGTGGCCGATGAACTCGGCATAACGGGTGGCGAGCTCCGACTTTATGAAATCGAGATAGTCCGCCTCGGTTTCCTTCGGGAACTGCTCGCGCTTGATCGCCTCTTCCAGGATGTACATCAGATGCACCGGATCGGCGGCGACCTCTTCGGTGTCGTAGTTGAAGGTCTGCGACAGGATTTTGAAGGCGAAGCGGGTGCTGACGCCGGTCATGCCTTCATCGACACCGGCCGCGTTTCGGTACTCCTGGACCGACTTCGCCTTGGGATCGGTTTCCTTGAGGTTCTCGCCGTCATAGACGCGCATCTTGGTGTAGAGCGGCGAATTGTCGTGTTCGGCCAGGCGGGTCGAAACGGTGAACCGGCTGAGGATATCGAGCACTTCCGGAGCGCAGGGGCTGGAGGCCAATTCGCTTTCGCGCAACAGCTTCTCGTAGATCTGCCGCTCTTCCGTGACCCGCAGGCAATACGGCACCTTGACCACCAGGATGCGGTCGAGGAACGCCTCGTTGTTCTTGTTGTTCTTGAACTGCAGCCATTCCGATTCGTTGGAATGGGCAACGATGATGCCCTGATAGGGGAAAGCGCCGAAATTCTCGGTGCCGTTGTAGCTGCCTTCCTGGGTCGCGGTCAGCAGCGGATGCAGCACCTTGATCGGCGCCTTGAACATCTCGACGAATTCGAGCAGTCCTTGCGTCGTCCGGTTCAGGCCGCCGCTATAGGAATAGGCATCCGGATCGGACTGGCTGAAGTTTTCCAGCTGCCTGATGTCGACCTTGCCGACCAGGGCCGAAACGTCCTGGTTGTTCTCGTCGCCCGGCTCGGTCTTGGCGATGCCGATCTGGCGAAGCCTGGACGGCATCAGCTTGACGACGCTGAATTTGGAGATGTCGCCGGACAATTCGTCGAGGCGCTTGGCCGCCCAGGGCGAGATCAGGCCGTTCAGCCGCCGCCGGGCGATGCCGTATTTGTCCTCCAAAAGGTCGCCCATGCGGTCGGGGTCGAACAGCCCGAGCGGCGATTCGAAGACCGGACTGACCTGGCCGCCGACCTTCAGCGTATAGATCGGACGCTGCTCCATCAGCCTTTTCAACTGCTCCGCAAGCGAGGACTTGCCGCCGCCGACCGGGCCGAGGAGATACAGGATCTGCTTGCGTTCCTCGAGCCCTTGCGAGGCATAGCGGAAATAACCGGCGATACGCTCGATCGTATCCTCCATGCCGTAAAAGTCGGCGAAGGTCGGATAGATCTTGATCGTCCGGTTCGAAAAAATACGGCCGAGCCGCTCGTCCTTGCTGGTATCGACAAAGGTCGGCTCGCCGATCGCCTCGACCATCCGCTCGGGCGCCGAGGCGTACATCGACTTGTCCTCGCGGCAGGCAAGCAGATATTGCTGGAGGCTTATCTCCTCCTGCGCCGCATTCTTGTAAACCTCGGAAAACAGATCGAAGACGTCGGATTGATTCTCACGCATGGTATTCCTAGCCCCGGAGCCGGTGTGGCTGCACGTTTGTCTCTTGAACAACCAAATGTCGGAAAGCCCTTGTGGTTCCCTTCACTTTGCAGAGAGTGCCTGTGACCGAATGATAAGACTCTAGATAAGAGCATCCTGCATGCCGACAAGGCGTGGAACGTCCTGCTCGAGGCACAAAATCCTGAATCACGCCACGCGGTGCGGGCGACCTCCGACAAGACGGAGGAACGGTTCTGGTCCTTCCCGGTTGTGAGGGAAAGGAGACGGTTCGATGTTTGAGACTAGTTTGTGGTTGCTCGTTGTTGCAGGCGGTCCACTGCTGCTGGCAATCCTGATCGCCTACGCCCTGCTCACCCAGCGCCGTCGCGGCCCGGCGGAGCGCAGGGAAAGCGAGCGCGCGACCGAGCGCCTGTACCAGGAAAAGAAGGACTGACCGACGGGATCGCAGCTCAGCTGCGGGCAACCGCCAGCCCGGCCACTTTTTCGGCGCGCAGCAGCATGCCGAACAGGTCACGCGGCTCATCGGGATCGGCCAGAAGGTCTAGTTCCTCGTAAAGGCCGGTCCGCTGAAGCTGATCGCGGACGTAGCGTAGCGCGGAAAAATCCTCGATCGCAAAGCCGACGGAATCAAACAGCGTGATCTGTCCGGCGTCCGTCCGGCCTGCTGCCTTTCCTGTCATCACCTGCCACAATTCGGTGATCGGATGGTCCGCATCGAGCTGCTGGCTCTCGCCTTCGATGCGCGTCTGCGGCGGATATTCGACGAAAATATCCGAGCGCAGCAGAATGTCGCGATGCAGCTCGGTCTTGCCCGGGCAGTCGCCGCCGACCGCGTTGATGTGCACGCCGGACCCGACCATGTTGTCGGTCAGGATTGTTGCCGATCGCTTGTCGGCGGTTACCGTGGTGATGATCTGTGCACCTTCAACGGCCTCCTGCGCCGACGCGCAGAGCTTGATGTCGAAACCCATGCCGGCAAGGTTCTTCATGCATTTGGTCGAGGCCGCCGGGTCGATATCGTAGAGGCGCAGCCTGTCGACGCCAAGCAGCGCCTTGAACGCAATAGCCTGAAATTCCGATTGCGCGCCGTTGCCGATGATCGCCATGCATCTGGCGGCCCCGGGAGCGAGGTATTTCGCCGCGACCGCCGAGCTGGCCGCCGTTCGCAGGGCAGTCAGGATGGTCATTTCCGAAAGCAGCATCGGATAGCCGTTGCCGACATCGGCAAGCACGCCGAAAGCGGTCACGGTCTGGCGGCCGTCACGCGTGTTCTTCGGATGCCCGTTGACGTATTTGAAGCCGTAAAGCTGCCCGTCGCTGGTCGGCATCAGCTCGATGACGCCGTCAATGCTGTGCGAGGCGACGCGCGGCGTCTTGTCGAACAGCTCCCAACGCCTGAAATCCTCTTCGATATAGGCGGCAAGCTCGACCAGGAAGCGCTCGATGCCGATGGCAAGCACCAGCTTCATCATGCGGTCGACGCTGACGAACGGAACGATGTTCAAATTGACGGTCATGGCTCAGAACCCCCTCGTCGGGCGATCCATGATCCGCCGGCCCATCAGGCTTGCGGTCAGGTCGACCAAAAGCGTGGCGGTGCGGCCGCGCTCGTCGAGAAAGGGGTTGAGTTCGACCAGGTCGAGACTGGTGACGAGCCCGCTGTCATGCAGCATTTCCATCGCCAGATGCGCCTCGCGGAAGGTGGCGCCGCCGGGAACGGTGGTGCCCACCGCCGGCGCGATCGACGGGTCGAGAAAATCGACATCGAGGCTGACATGGAGCATGCCGTTGGCGGCGCTCACCCGTTCGAGAAAGGCGCGAAGCAGTTGCGCGATGCCGTGCTCGTCGATCGAACGCATGTCGTGGACCGTCACGCCGGCTCTGCGCAACGCATCCCGTTCCGCCAGGTCCACGCTGCGGATTCCCAGCGCGCATATGCGAGCCGGGTCCACCTGCGCCGCGAGGCGGGGGAAATAGCCCTCGAAGCCGGGCTGCCCGCTGGCATAGGCCAGCGGCACGCCATGCAGATTGCCGCTGGTCGTCGTGTCGAGCGTATGAAAATCGGGGTGGGCGTCGAGCCACAGCACGAAGAGCGGCCGGCCGGCATTCGCTGCCCGGCGGGCAATGCCGGCGAGCGTGCCGGCCGAAATGCTGTGGTCGCCGCCGAGAAAGATCGGCATTGCGTCGGCGCTCGCAGCATAGGCGGTTTCGCTGATCGCTGCCGTCCAGGCGGCGATTTCCGGCAGCGCCTTCACCACCGCGTTGCCGTGTACGACAGGGCGCATGTCGGCAGGGACAATCGTTCCGAGGTCGGTCAGCGTATGGCCAAGCTCGGTCAGCGCGCCGGCCAGACCGGCCGTGCGCAGCGCGCTCGGCCCCATCTCGCAGCCCATCCGGCCAGAGCCGGCCTGGATCGGTGCTCCCACGATCACGCAGTGCATTCTCGTACCCCACCAAATTACGATGCCTTTAGTGAACCCCGCATCGCTGGCAGAATGAACATATCAAATTGGCAAATTTGTCGAAGTGCCTTACCATAGTGGCAGCATCTACTTCCGTTGTGAGCAATCATGGACCAGCTCGACGAGCAGATCATCACCTCTTTGCGGCATGACGCCCGGCGCAGCATTTCCGACCTTGCCGTTAGCCTGGGTGTCTCCCGGGCAACGGTAAGGTCCCGGATCGAGCGACTTGAAAGAGGAGGCGTCATCGTCGGCTACACCGTCATTCTACGCGCCGACGCGGTCGATCAGCGGGTGCGTGGCATCATGATGATCGAAATCGAAGGCCATGCCGCAGATCGCGTCATCCGGGCGCTGGGCGGCTTCTCCGAGGTCTCGACGATCCACACCACCAATGGCCGTTGGGATCTGGTGATAGAACTCGGAACCCAGACGCTGAGCGAGTTCGATGCGGTGCTGAGACGTATCCGCCTGATCCCCGGAATTACCGGCAGCGAAACAAGCCTGCTCCTGGCAACGCCGCGCACCACCAAAGCGCGGCTGTGACCTTCGCCCGTGACCTGTAGCGGTAACGAAGCTACGGAACCTTCAATTGCTGCCGCGGTTAGAGCAATTCCAGGAAAAGCGTGGAACGATTTTCCGTTCGGAATTGCGTCAAAACAAAAAGATTGAGCGGTTCGGCGTTTCCGCGAAACCGTTCCAAGCCCACACAGGCCTTCTTCGAGGGAGAACAAGCATGGCTCACGCCCAGCAAGAACTCGTCGAATTCGTTATCAGCAAAGCCTTCAATCCGGTCATGCGGGCCAAACCCGACGGAAAATCCGATGCCGAGCGCAAGATGCTCGAACATGTTCAGCAGGCCACGAAGACCGAGATCGAGCGCTATCGCCGTTACGGCTCGGCTGAGGAGGTCGCGACCAATTTCAAGCGCGACCTGAATTCCGACGCTGCCAAAAAGTTGCACGCCCAGCTGCGACGCCTGCATCTGCCGACGATCGAGGACATTCGCGACGACTTCGAGGACAAGGCCCGCGCGTTAGGCGTCAAGGCCTCGCCGTAGATCCGCGACCGGTCGTCCTCGGTGACGTCCGTCCGGTTGTCATCACAATCCGTCCTTGGTCGGAGGCCACCCTGACCGAACCGTCTCGGGGATGTTGTCCGACGTCAGCTCGCCCCGATTGAGCTTTTCAATCGCTTCACCGGCTTCGCTCTCGTCGAGACCGGAAAGCGGCAACCCGCCGACCACGACGGCTTCGTCGCTCTCGCTGTCATAGACCTCCCAGAGGCCTTCCGGATCCTGTCGTTTGTCGTAGGGCATGGCCACTCCTCCAGGCAACGCCGCTATTGTACGGCCGCTACCCATTTCAGGGCCTGAGCCTTTTCGTCTTCCGGGAACACCCGCGCCTCGAGTTGCGGAAACAGCGCGTCCGTCATTTCCGTGGCTGCCTTGATCCACTGCTTGTCGGAAATCACGGCGGCACGTTTGAAGCGGTGGAGCTCGCGGAGTTTGCTCAGCCCATACTGCAGGTCGCGCCGTAAGGCGCCAGCCGTCATGTCTTCGAAATCGGTAAGGTCAGTCAGGACGCCGATGTCCTTGTGGTCGCTCAGTTTCGCTTCGATGGCCGGGATTGGCTGGCTGCCTGAAACAAACTCGGGCCATTCGCGGATGTTCCCTGCCAAAAGCGTGTTTCACTTCGACCTAAAATGACGATCGGCTGGCTTCCTGACCGGTCCTCGGATCGCCTGCGTGACGACGGTATAACGCGTGATTTGGCCCTCCACGGGGTCCTCTCCGTGGAAGTGGATTTCTGCATTCAGCGGCATCTGCGCGGTGTTGCCGAATTGCTTGACCGCGCACGCATGCACGAGCTGTACGTCGGGGTCACGCGTCATGGCCTCCATTGCCGCAAGCTCTGCCGTGCTGCTGCCGCCGATCCGCCAGCTGGCTTCCAGCACACCCGATCGCCAGATGCCCGAGGAATCGACACCTTGGCCGATGTCGTAGTTGCGCCTCGAGGCGAAGAATCCGGGATGGCCAAGCATCGCCGCGTCGTAGGTCCTCGCCTGCGCCACAGCCAAAGTCAGCGCCGGAGACAGCTGCAGCCTGTCGAGCGCTTCCCATCCGCCGCGCACGACGACCAGATCGGATCCGCCGTAAACGGGCTGTCCGGCATTGTCGGCGGTCATCCGCTGCACGCCGTAATAGCTGACCGATGTTCCGTCGATCGCGGTTCTGCCAATGCTCAGCGTGACAATGTCGCGAAGCTCCGTTTCGAGAACAAGCCCGTATTCGCTTAGGTCGGAGGATGGATATCGTTCCAGCAGCCTTTCGATATCGGCGACCGTCGCGGCGGTGTGCTGGTCGCGGCCCCGCGAAGCGCGCGGTGGCTTGAACCGGACCAGCCCGAGCTGCAGCAGACGTTCCGCTGCGCGCAGCGCGTCATCGCGTGAAAATGCGGTGTAGCCTGGCAGTACGGCCGCGCCGACGGCGCTGCCGAAGCCGGTTGGCCAATCTTTTGGCCGTGCCGCCGACCCGTCCACCAGCTCGTGGGTTATGGCCTTGGTGGTTGCGAGGCGCCAGGGCACCACACCGCCGAAGAGGTCGTCGGGCCCGTTGATGCCCAGTTGGACCGCATCGGCGGCAAGCAGGCTGTCGTCCGGCACGAAATACAGCCCGCCGTTGTCACCGCCCCAGTCACGCAGGCCCTGGCGGAAGGAAAATCCCTTCAACGCCGCAATCGTGCGCGCGACGGCAGCGACGGTCTCCCATTCGTGGGCATAGATGGTCTCGCCGCCCGGCGCGGAGAACGCGACCACAACACCTTTTGCTCCGCCCGATTGTGTGCCGCTTAGCCCGGTCATGTCGCGCCGCCCTTCGTCCATTGCCGGGCCCATTGCCGTTATTCCGCGGCGATGCGTCCGAACCGAAAAACCCGCTTCCTCGGCGAATGTTCCGGGCAACGGCGCGCTATCCGGTTTGACCGAGTTGCGGCGATCGGAACATCGGCGGCTCATGGTTTTTATGCGGGAGCCTCAGACAGGGTGATGGATGTGCTCAAGGAGGCCGCGCCCCGCGCCCTGGGAGCGGCCGAGGTCGTCGACACATTCGAACGGGCTTGAGACCGAGCTGGCTGTCGCATGAACTGCGGCCAACGGCCGGAACTGTCACTAGCGGTTCATGTTCATGATCGCATTCGTCGGCATCAAATTGTGGTCGAGGTTGGCCATGATCCAGATCGAGCCGCCGATCACCAGGACGACGATCAGCACGCCGAAGGCAAGCGCCAGGGCGTTGTTGGTGTTGTCCGGCCCCGTCGTGATATGCAGGAAGAAGACGAGATGCACGCCCATCTGCGCGATCGCCAGCACAATCAGCGCCACCGGGATGCCCGGTGCCCATATAAGGTTGGTTCCGAGCAACCAGAACGAGGCGATGGTCAACAGCGTTGCCAGCCCGAGGCCGATCACATAGCCGCGTAACCCGGATCCGACCTCGGCGTCGCCGAGGTATTCGTCACCCGGCGCCGTATCGATGTCGTAGCGCTCCAGGCCATCGGTGTCGCGCCTTTGCGCATGGCGGTCGTCAGCATTGCTCATCGACTTGCTCCCAGGAGATAGACCACCGTGAACAGGGCGACCCAGATGATGTCGAGGGCGTGCCAGAACAGGCTGAAGCACATGAAACGCCGAAGAATATCGTCGCGGAATCCCTTGGCGAAGATCTGCGCCATCATCGTGAGCAGCCACAGCAGCCCCGCCGTCACGTGCAGGCCATGGCATCCCACCAGCGTGAAGAACGCCGACAGGAAAGCACTGCGCGTCGGTCCGGCATCGCGGGCAATCATATGCGCGAACTCGCGCAGCTCGAGCAGGATGAAGCTGGCGCCGAGCACGAAAGTGAGAGCCATCGCAACATAGAACCAGGAGCTTCGCCGCGCGGTCACGGCGAGGCTGGCGAGACCGCAGGTAAAGCTCGACAACAGCAGGGCCGCCGTCTCGATCGCGACGTTGCGCAGGTCGAACAGCTCGGCTCCGCTTGGTCCGCCCGCCGTCTTGCCCGCCAGCACAGCGTAGGCCGCAAAGAAGGCCGAGAACATCACGATGTCGCTCAGAAGGAAGATCCAGAAGCCGTAGCCGACGACGATCCGGATCGGTGCCGGTCCGCCGTCGCCATGGCCGGGGGCATGGCCGTGCCCGCGATGGCCGAGGTGGTAGGGGTCACGCTCTCGAACGTCGATCGCGGTCATGGCCTTGGCCCCGTATACGTGGCCAGCGCCTCGCGGCGGGCACTTCGGTTGGCGCGGTCGATCCGGGCGACTTCGGCGGCAGGAATGACGTATTCGGGTATGTCGCGCCACGCGAATACGACGAAGGTGGCGAAAGCACCGAGCGCGCCGAGCGCCACCATCCACCAGATGTGCCAGATGAGGGCGAAACCCATCACGGTCGCAAAGAAGGCGCAGATGAACCCGGTGGGACTGTTGCGCGGCATCTCGATCGGCTCGTATTCAGGCTCGTCGCGCAGCCGGTTTTGCTCGCGTGCCCGCTGCTTGATGCTCCAGTAGGGCTCTTCGCCCTCGACATGCGGAAGCGCGGCGAAGTTGAAGACCGGCGGCGGCGAGGGTGTGGCCCATTCCAACGAACGGCCGTCCCAGGGATCCCCGGTGACATCGCGAAGCGCCGCGCGCTGTCGGATGCTGACGACGAGCTGAATGATCTGGGCGACCACGCCGGCGGTGGTGATTAACATGCCGGCGCCGGCAACCAGCACCCAGGGATACCAGGCCGGCACGTCGAAATGCTGCATGCGGCGGGTCATGCCGAGCAGGCCGACGGTGTAGAGCGGCACGAAGGTGGCGTAGAAGCCGATCAGCGTCAGCCAGAAGGCCAGCTTGCCCCAGCCCTCGTGCAGCCGGAATCCGAATGCCTTGGGAAACCAGTAGGTATATCCCGCGAAGGCGCCGAACAGCACACCGCCGATGATGACGTTATGGAAATGCGCCACCAGGAACAGGCTGTTGTGGAGCAGGAAATCGGCCGGCGGCACGGCCAGCAACACGCCCGTCATGCCGCCGATGACGAACGTCACCATGAAGCCCAGCGACCACAGCATTGGCGTCGCGAAGCGGATGCGGCCGCCATACATGGTGAACATCCAGTTGTAGATCTTCACGCCGGTACCGACAGCGATAATGCTGGTGGCGATGCCGAACGCGGCGTTGACGTCGGCGCCGGCTCCCATGGTGAAGAAGTGGTGCAGCCACACCATGAAGGAGACGATGCAGATGAAGAGCGTCGCGGCCACCATCGAGCGGTAGCCGAACAGCGGCTTGCTGGAGAACGTGGAGATAACCTCCGAGAAGATGCCGAACGCCGGCAGGACGAGGATGTAGACCTCGGGATGGCCCCAGGCCCAGATCAGGTTCACGAACATCAGCATGTTGCCGCCGGCTTCATTGGTGAAGAAATGAAAGCCGAAATAGCGGTCGAGCGTCAGCATCGCGAGCGTCGCGGTGAGGACCGGGAACGCGGCGACGATGAGCAAGCTGGCGGCGAGTGAGGTCCAGCAGAACATCGACATCCTGAGGTAACTCATGCCGGGCGCCCGCATCTTCAGGATCGTGGTGACGAAATTGATGCCGGTGAGCAGCGTTCCGACGCCCGCTATCTGCACTGCCCACAGATAATAATCGACGCCGACGCCCGGCGAGTAGGCGGTCTCGCTGAGCGGCGGATAGGGCAGCCATCCGGTGCGCGCGAATTCGCCGATCACCAGCGAGATGTTGACCAGCAGCGCACCGGTGGCGGTGAGCCAGAAACTCACCGAGTTGAGCGTTGGAAAGGCAACGTCGCGGACGCCGAGCTGCAGCGGCACGACCAGGTTCATCAGGCCGATGACGAACGGCATCGCCCCGAAAAAGATCATGATGGTGCCGTGGGCGGAAAAGACCTGGTTGAAGTGGTCGGGCGGCAGATAGCCGGGCGCCTGGAAGGCGAGGGCCTGCTGGGACCGCATCATGATGGCGTCGCTGAAGCCGCGCAGCAGCATCAGCAGCGCCAGCAGCGTGTACATCACGCCAATCCGCTTGTGATCGACGCTGGTGATCCATTCGCGCCACAGATAGGGGAAATGGCCGGCCAGGAAGACCCAGGCCAGCACACCGAGGATTGCCAGGGCGACGACCGCCGAGGCGATCATCGGCAGAGGCTGATCGAACGGGATGACGTCCCAGCTCAATTTTCCGAGCATTGTCAGCCTCCTGTCTTGGGCGATACGCTCGGCTCGGGGCGACCGGCCTGGGGGCCGGGCGCGGGCGGAACGCCCTGCGTCGCGATTTCATGGAAAAGGTCCGGCTCGACCGAGCGATAGGTCGAAGGCGGCACGTCCAGGCTCTGTCTGGCCAGTTCCTGGTAGCTGGCCCTGTCGAGTGCCTGTCCTTGGCTTCGCGCCGAATTGACGAACGCGTCGAAGGCGTCGACCGCGACAGCATGCAGCACGAATTGCATGCCTGGAAAACCGTCGCCGCTGAAGTGGGCCGACCGCCCATAAAATTCGCCCTGCTGATCCGCCTGCAGGTGAAGCTGCGTCGTCATGCCGTTCATCGTGTAGATCATGCCGCCAAGCTGAGGCACGAAGAACGCATTCATGACACTTGCCGAGGTAAGCGAGAAATGCACCGGCCTGCCCGCCGGCACCACGAGCCGGTTGATGCTCGCGACATTCTGCTCGGGGTAGATGAACAGCCATTTCCAGTCGAGCGAGACGACCTGCACCTCAAGCGGCTGTTGCTGGGAATCCAGCGGCTTCATTGGATCGAGGTCATGCGACCCGATCCAGATGATGCCGCTCAGAAACAGGATGACGAGGATGGGGATCGACCAGACCACCAGTTCGATGCGTCCGGAATAGGCCCATTCCGGCAGATACCGCGCTCTTGTGTTGGTTTCCCGGAACCACCAGGCAAAGCCGAGCGTCGCCACGATCGTCGGGATGACGATGGCCAGCATGATGGCAACCGAATTGAGCAGGATCGTGCGCTGCGCCGCGCCGACTGGCCCGTGAGGGTCGAGCACGCCGCCCTGGCAGCCGGCAAGCAGCCCGGCAAGTAGCGTCGTCGCGCCGACGCGGCCAAGAACGGCACAGTTTCGAACCATCGCCCTCGGCAACATGAGATCTCGCCGTTTCCTGAAAACCGATTGGAACGTTGCAGGCAGCGTGGCTGCCAACCCCGAATGTGCGCGCCGGTGTGCTCCTGGCGACAGTTTCTTCACGCACGCGGCTCCGGCTGGCAGAACCACATGCCGTGGATGTCGTTAAGCGGTCAACCTGTCGAGAACCCCTTCAAATCCTAACAAACCAGCGGCAAATCCCACGCAACCAAAGCCAAATCTTAAGAAACCAGAAACAGTACCCAGATCGAAGTTATCGCCAGAAACGTGGCGAATGCCAAGGCGGCAAACCGGTTCATGGCCGCGCCCACAGTTGGGCCATTTCGTCCGCTCCCTACGACTCGGCGCTGAATCCAGTGACGCTGCCCAATGATGCTGCTCAAGATGGTTGCGCCAACCGAACGTATGTTCGTCGCGAAAGTTCCAAAAAGCCAGACCCGTCGCAGCCTTTGGTTGAAGGCCGGCGACAATGCGATGCGCACCAGCGGCGGTTGGGCGGTTTCCCTGCCAAACGGAGCCGAGACTGGTTTTGCGTATGTAAAAATTACTTGTCTAGGTGAAAATAGTTGCTACTAATCGGCTGGGCAGTTCAGGGAGGAATTTCGGGCATGACAAGACTGCGCGGTCTCGCGTGGGATCACCGACGCTGCTGGGGTCCGCTCGACGCCAGCATCGGGCCGTATTGTGCCGCCAATCCCGGTCTTGAGATCGAATGGGACCGCCGCAGCCTCTACGAGTTCGGCGAGGGCGCGCTTGGTCCGGTGCTCGGCGCCTATGATCTTGTCGTGTTCGACCATCCGTTCATCGGCGATATTGCCGAAGGCGGGCTGATGGTGCCGTTCGATTTGTCGGCTGAGCAGCGCCGCGGCTTCGAACGGGATTCGGTCGGCGCATCCTGGCAATCCTACGCAAGGGACGGGCGCCAATGGGCGTTGCCGATCGATGCTGCCTGCCAGGTTGCCTCGTATCGCCCCGATCTCCTGGAGCGCTACGGGCCGCTGCCGCGCAGCCATGACGAGGTGCTGGAGCTCGGCCGGCGCGCCTTGAAGGACGGCAAATGGCTTGGGCTGCCGTTGGTGCCGACTGACGCCATGTGCCTGCTTTTGACGCTGGGCGAACCGCGGGAAGACGGCGACGAGTTCATTGCCAGGGAAAAAATCGAGCAGGCCGTTGGGCAATTGCGCCAGCTTGCGGCGCTGTCGCATCCGGACTCGCCGAAATGGAACCCGATCCGCTGCTACGATCATATGATCGCGCATGACGATGTGGTCTACGTGCCGTTCGCCTTCGGCTATGTGAACTATGCCTTCAAGGCAGACAGGCCGTATCTGCGCTTCGCCGATGTGCCGACGCCGCGATCCGCCGGCGCCTTGCTCGGCGGCGCCGGCATCGGCGTCAGCACGCAATCGCAACACAAACAGGCAGCCATCGACTACGCGCTGTTTCTGTGCTCGCCCGGCTATCAGCGCGGCGACTATGTGAAATCCGGCGGACAGCCGGGGTCGCTGGCGGCGTGGCAGGATACCGAGGTCAACGCGCTCTCGGGCGGCTTCTTCGCCTCGACGCTGGCGACCATCGAAGCCTCCTATCTACGCCCGACCCATGCGGGCTTCATCAGCTTCTTCCGCCAATGCGCCCCTCATGCCGCGGCGGCCATCGCCGGCGAATTGCCGGCGGCGGAGCTCGCGGACCGGCTGAACCGGCTCTATCGCGAGACCAGGCATGGCCAGCCGCAACGGAGCGTCGCGTAATGGCCGCCGATATTGCCCAGATCGTCGACGAAGGCGAAAGCGGCCGCAACGGCTACCGCGTGCCCGCTGTGGAGAAGGCGCTCGATATCCTGGAATTCATGGCTGCCAGCGGCGAGCCGCTGACCCAGACAGAGATCGCCACCGGAATGGGGCGCTCCATTCACGAGATCTACCGCATCCTGCTGCTGCTGGAGAAGCGCGGCTACATTTTCCGGACGCAATCGGACCGCTTCCGCCTGTCGCTGAAGCTATTCGAGCTGGCGCATATGCATCCGCCGGTAAACCGCCTGGTTGAATGCGCGCTGCCGGTAATGCGTGGCCTCGCCGCCAATGCCGATCAGAGCTGCCATCTGGTCGTGCGCGAAGGCGAGAGCGCGCTGGTCGTGCTGCAGATCGATTCGCCTTTGCCGATGCGTTATTCGGTTGCCCTCGGCTCACATTTCCCGATCCTCGAAACGAGCTCCGGCGCGGTGCTGCTGGCGCATTCGAGCCGCGCCGAGCGCGACCGCATCGTCGAACGGATCGTCGCTGCGGGCGAAGGCCAAGGCAGCCGGGCGGAAATCGAAGCGCGGCTGAACGACGTCGCAAGGCTCGGCTATGAAATGCGCGCCTCGCTGGCTGTCGAGGGCTGCACCAACATCTCGATGCCGGTGCGCGACCATACCGGCGCGGTCATTGCCGCGCTCACAGTCCCGTTCCTGCCGCAAAAGGCCGCCCGCTTCGATCGCAAGACCGTCTTTGAACGGACTAAGGCGGCCGCCGAGACGATATCGGCGGCGCTGGGCGCGGGTGAAGCTGCCTACCCTTCACGTGCCGACCCGGAACGGCGGGACTATCCGTTCAGCAACTGACAAGAAATACAGGGAGAAGAAACATGAACTGGTCCAAATCAATGCTGTTTGCCTCGGCGGCCGCGCTGGCTCTGAGCGCCGCCGCGGCACACGCCGAAAACATGCCGAAGCGCATCGGCTACGTCACCAACTACGCCACGCATGAATGGTATCAGAACGTTATCAAGGGCATGCAGTCCCGCGCCAAGGAACTCGGTATCGAGCTCGAGGTGCAGGACGCCAATCTGGACGTTGCCAAGGAGGTCTCCGCCGCCGAAGATTTCATGGCCAAGGGCGTTGACGTCCTGATCATCACGCCCGTCAACGAGGAAGGCGTCGTGCCGCTGCTGCGCCAGGCGAAATCCAACAACGTTCGGGTCGTGCTCGAAGGCAATCCGGTCAAGGGCATGACCACCATGGTCGCGATCTGCGACTACGACACCGGCTACACCGCCGGCGTTGAAGCCGGCAAATACGCCAAGGAAAAGCTCGAAGGCAAAGCCAAGGTGATGAATGTCGGCCTGCCGCTGCTGTCCGCCACGGTGCTGCGTTCGCAGGGTTTCATGGACGGCCTCAACACCATCGTCCCCGACGCGGTCATGGTCCACGACCTCGACGGCGGCGGCAATCCGGACCGCGCGCTCGAAGTCTCTTCGGCGGCACTTGCCAAGAACGCCGACATCAACATCATCTACGGCATCAACGATTCCTCGTCGCTCGGCGGCCTTCAGGCCTGGAAAGCGGCCGGCAAGTCGCAGGATGGCCTGTTAACGGTCGGCACCGGCGGCGAAGGCCTTGCCTTCATCAATGCCATGCAGAACGAGCCGTCCTATCGCATCGAAGCCGCGATGTTCCCGGAAAAGGAAGGCTACACCGCCATCGATGCAGCGGTTAAGCTCTTCAACGGCGAAGAGGTGCCGGAACACATCGTCAGCCCGACCGCGCCGATGAACGGCGACGACTGGAAGAAGTTCTACGACTACGACGGCACCACACGAACGATCAAATGGGATGCCGTCAATGCGCTTCAGCCACCGGAAAAATGCATGAAAACTTCCGCCGACCTGAAGAAGTAAGGATTCCGGGTAGCCCTTCCCACGCCGCGGGAAGGGCATCGGATCGGATGCAGGCGGCAAAACAGGTCAACCGCCCTGTTTTGGCCGGCAGTTTCCAAACGGCGACGGCACCCGATGCGGCCCGGAAATGAAATGGACATGAGCGAGCTTACGCAATCCTCCGCGCCAAGGCGTTTCATCGGCGGCCAGCTGCTGGGCAGCAGCCAGCTGGTGCTCGGCGTGATCCTGGCCGTGCTCTGCATCGCCATCTCGATTGCGGCGCCGCAATTCTATTCCGAGGCCAACATCATCGCAATCCTGCGCCAATGCGCGCTGGTGCTGATCGTCGCCTCCGGCATGACGATGCTGATCATCACCGCTGAAGTCGACCTGTCGGTCGGTGCATCGCTCGCCTTTGTCGGCTGCATCGGCATGGCCGTACTCAATTCAACGCACAGCCTGACGCTCGGCCTGCTGGCGGCGCTCGCCTTTTCCGGTGCGGTCGGCCTGTTCAACGGGCTGGTTGTCACCAGGCTCGAGGTGAACTCGCTGATCGCCACCATCGGCACCATGATGATGCTGCAGGGCGGCGTCTATCTGTTCACCCGCGAAGCGGTGCAGAACCACCACCGGCTTGCAAGCTTCACCGATCTCGGCGCCGGCTATATCGGCGCGATCCCGCTGCCCGTGGTCATTGCCGCGCTGATTTTCGCCCTGGCCGCGGCAACGCTGCGCTTCACCACGCTCGGCCGTTATCTCTACGCGGTCGGCGCCAATGAGCGGGCGGTTCGTCTCTCCGGGGTGCGCTCGCAACGCTTGAAACTGTTCGCCTTCGTCGTCACCGGCCTTTGCGTCGGCATTGCCGGCATGATCTTGTCGTCGCTGATGAATGCCGGCCAGCCGACCGCCGGCCGCGGCTTCGAGCTGACGGTGATTGCCGCCGTCATCCTCGGCGGCACCAGCCTGCTTGGCGGCCGCGGCTCACTGCTCGGCACATTGCTGGGGGTGCTGGTGCTGAAGGTCATAGACAACGGCATCATCATCCTCGGCTGGAACCAGGACCTGCAGATGGTGGTGCCGGGCATCGTCATCATCCTGGCGACCTATCTCGACATCGTCCGGAACAGAGCCAATGTCGGTTGATTTCCTTCACCCCGGCAAAACCGCGGCCGTCGATAAAAGCGTGCCGGCGCTCGAGATGCGCGGCATCGGCAAGCGCTTTCCCGGCGTGATGGCGCTGGACAATGTCGACCTCACCCTGGAACCCGGCAAGATCCACGCTTTGATGGGCGAGAACGGCGCCGGCAAGTCGACGCTGATCAAGATCATGGCCGGGGTCTACGGCAAGGATGGCGGCACCATCCGCCTGCGCGGCCGCGAGGCCGACATCAAGTCGCCGCGCGACAGCCTGAAAGCGGGCATCAAGGTGGTGTTCCAGGAGATCGCGCTGATCGCCGAATTCAGCGTCGCCGAAAACATCTTCCTCGAGGGCTATCCGACCGGCAAAGGCGGCTCGATCGACTGGAAGAAGATCCGCGCCGACGCGGCCGCTCTGTTCAAGCGCATCGGCTTCAACGTCGACCCGGCAGCGCGCACGGGATCGCTGCCGGTCAGCCAGCAGCAGATGGTCGAGATCGCCCGCGCGCTCGCCCATGAGGCCCGCGTCGTGGTGATGGACGAGCCGACCTCCTCGCTGACGCCGAACGAGGTCTCGCTGCTGTTCACCGTCATCCGCCGGCTGGCCGCTCTCGGCATCGCGGTGCTCTATGTCAGCCACAAGCTCGACGAGGTCTTCGAGATCGCCGACACCGTGACCGTGCTGCGCGATGGCCGTCACGTCTCGACCAGGCCGATCGGCGAGCACACCAACGACACGCTGATCCAGGACATGATCGGCCGGCGCATCGAAAACCTGTTCCCGCGCAAGCGCAGTGCGCCGGGCAGCAAGGTAGCGCTTTCGGTTGAAGGGCTCAGCACCGCCAAGAAACTGAAGGACGTATCGTTCGAGGCGCATGCCGGCGAGGTCCTCGGCTTCTTCGGCCTCATGGGGGCCGGCCGGACCGAGCTCGCCAAGGCCACCGTCGGTTACGACCCGATCACTTCCGGCGCCATTTCGGTCGATGGCAGCCGGCTGCTGCCGCACGACACGCACACCGGCGTCCGGCTCGGCATCGGACTGCTCACCGAGGATCGCAAGAGCGAAGGGCTGATGGGCGAGCTGCCGGTCTACCAGAATGCCAGCCTCGCCTCGCTCGGTGCCTTCGCCAGAATGGGCTTCGTCGACAAGGCCAGGGAACGCAAGGCGGTGGAGGACTATGTCGACCGTTTTCGCATCAGGACGCCCAGCCTGTTTCAGTTGGTCAAGAATCTGTCCGGCGGCAATCAGCAGAAAGTGCTGATCTCGCGCTGGCTGATGCGCGGTCTTAAGGTGATCGTCGTCGACGAACCGACCCGCGGCATCGACGTCGGCGCCAAGTCGGAGATTTTCGCGCTCATCGACCGGCTCGCCGGCGAAGGCTTGGCGGTCGTCATGATGACGTCCGAAATGCCTGAGCTGCTGGGCCTTGCCGACCGCATCGCGGTGATGTGCGAAGGCCGCCTCACCGCGATCATGCCTCGCGACGAGGCCACGCAGGAGAAAATCCTCAATGCGGCGATCGGATAAGATGATGACGCTTCGCAAAGGGAGCAAGCGATGAGTCTTGCAGGCACCCAGTCCATCAAAGCCGGGCCATCCATGCTGGCACGATTCCTGGCGCGGCAGGAGCTCGCCCTGCTGCTTTGCCTGATCCTGGTGATTGCGTTCTTTTCCCTGACGGCAGAGAACTTCTTCTCGGTACGCAACATCACCAATGTGCTCGGTCAGGCGTCGCTGGCGCTCACCGCCGGCATCGGCTGCGCCATCGTCTTCATGTCCGGCGAGGTCGACATCTCGATAGGGTCGCTGCTGGCGACCATCGCCCTGCCGCTGATCATCATCATGAACGAAACCAACTCGCTGCTGCTCGGCATCAGTGGTGCGCTGCTGTTCGGGCTGATCATCGGCGTCGTGAACGGCTATCTGACGGCCTATGCCGGCATCAACTCGCTGATCGTGACGCTGGGCACGATGTTCATCATGCGCGGCGGCGTCTATCTCTACACCGGCCAGCGCGCCATCCCCGACGATGCCGCGCTCGACAGCTTCATTGCGCTGTCGGACGGCCGCCTGTTCAATGTCATTCCCTATTCGGCGGTCATCGCCATCGTCCTGCTCGCGGTCTTCGCCTACATCATGCAGCACCGGCCGTTCGGACGGCAGATCTATGCCGTCGGCGGCAATCCGGAAGTGGCACGGCTGGCGGGTTACGACGTGCGCCGCGTCAAGTTCATCTGCTTCATCATCAGCGCACTGCTAGCAACGGTTGCCGGCATCATCCTGGCCGCCCGCGTCGGCTCTGCGCAACATACGGCCGGGCTGAATTTCGAGTTCCAGGTCGTTGCCGCCACCGTGCTTGGCGGCGTAAGCCTTGCCGGCGGCATCGGCAGCCTGACCGGCATGGCGCTTGGCGTGCTGATCCTGCAATTCCTGTCCAACGGCCTGCGCGGTCTCGGCCTGCCGACCGAGTGGCAGCTGGTCATCACCGGCGTGATCATCATTGCCGCCGTCGCCTTCGACGAAGCGAAGCGCCGGCGTGCCATTGGAGGCTGATATGGATCGTCTCAAAGGGAAAACCGCAATCGTCACCGGCGCCGCCGACGGCATCGGCCATGCGATCAGCGAGGCGATGGCGCGTGAGGGCGCGCACGTCGTCCTCGGCGACATCGCCGACGAGAAGGGTGAAAAATTCGCGGCGGAACTGCGCGCCGCCGGCCACCGCGCCGACTACGTCCATTGCGACGTGGCGGAGGAGGCCGATATCGCCGCCCTCATCGACGCAGCCGTCGCCAAGACCGGCCATCTCGACATTCTGGTCAACAATGCCGCCATCGCCATCGGCGGCATGCCGGTTCACGAAATGAGCGACGAGCAGTGGCACCGGCTGATCGCGGTCAACCTGACCAGCGTGTTCCGCGGCTGCAAATATGCGCTGCCGCACATGATCGCGCAGAAATCCGGCTCGATCATCAACATGGCCTCGGCGCAAGGTCATATCGGGCTCGACGGCTGGACCGCCTATGCCGGCGCCAAGGGTGCGGTGATGGCGATGACGCGCCAGATGGCGGTCGAGTTCGGCCCGCTCAACATTCGCGTCAACTCGATCTCGCCCGGCACCATCAACACGCCAATGAACGACAAACTGGTCAAAGAGATCGGCGGCAACCTCGCCAAGGCCTGGGTGAAGATGCATCCGCTCGGCCGCATCGGCAAACCGTCCGAAGTGGCCGAAGCCGCCGTCTATCTCGCCTCCGACGCCGCCGGCTTCACCACCGGCACCGACCTGCGCGTCGACGGCGGCCTCACCGCAGCACCCCGCTACGTACCCGACCTGCTTTGACAACCAACGAGACAAAAATGAACAAGGCCCTCGAAGGCGTCCGCATTCTCGATTTCAGCCATCTGCTGCAAGGGCCGTTCGCCACGCAGCTGCTCGGCGACATGGGCGCCGACGTCATCAAGATCGAGCGTGCCGGCGCCGGCGACATGTTCCGCGGCATGACCTTCTTCGCCAAATGGGTCGGCGGCTCCGAAAGCCCGAATTTCCTCGCCTGGAACCGCAACAAGCGCTCCATCGCGCTCAATCTGAAGAGCCGCAAGGTGCATGCCATCATCATGGACATGGCGAAGAAGGCCGATGTGGTGGTGCAGAATTTCCGCCCCGGCGTGCTCGCCAGGCTCGGCTATGGCTACGAGGATTTCAGGGCGGTCAATCCCGCCATTATCTATTGCTCGGGCTCCGGCTATGGCGAGGAAGGCCCCTATGTCGAGCGCCCCGGCCAGGACATGCTGATCCAGGGACTGTCCGGGCTGATTTCCAACACCGGCCGCGGCGATCAGGCTCCTGTTCCGGCCGGCGCCGGCCTCGCCGACCAGATCGGTGCCATGAACATGGTCTACGGCATCCTGTCGGCGCTCTACTATCGCGAGAAGACCGGCAAGGGCCAGAAGATCGAGGTCAATCTGCTGGCCGGCATGCTGGCGCATCTCAACCAAGAATATGTCGCCGTGCTCAATCTCGGCGAGGATTTCGTGCGCCCGAATTCAGGCATCGGCCACCCCGGCATGCAGGCGCCGTTCGGTATCTACGAAGCGAACGACGGCGGCTATGTGTCGATCGCCATGAGCCCGTTCAAGGCGCTGTACGAGGTGCTAGAGGCGCCGCAGCTTGCTGTTTACGACGATCTGAAGACGCTGTTCGACAAGCGCGACGAGGTGTTCGACAAGGTCAACGCCGAAACCAGGAAGTTTGCCACGCAGGATCTGCTGGCGCGGCTGCTGGCGGCCGACATCTGGTGTGCCGAGGTGAAAGACATCCGCCGCGCAGCCGAAGACCCGCAGGTGAAGCACCTGGGCATGATCACCAGCTACGATCATCCGCGCGGCGGCAAGGTCAGGGTGGTCGCGCCGGCGGTCAAGATGAGCGAGACGCCGGCTACCATAGAACGGCCGGCGCCGCTGGTCGGCCAGCATGGCCGCGAGATACTGGCCGAGTTCGGCCTCTCCAGCGATGAGATTGCAGCGCTTGAGGCGTCCGGCGACATGACCGTGGATGCTGCCTGACGATGAGCGGTTACCAGACACTCACCTTGGAAATATCCGGGCGCGTCGCGGTCGTCACCTTCCGGCGCGCCGATCAGCTCAACGCCATGAACCGGCTGATGCAAAGCGAGATCACCGAGGTTTTCGAGGCGCTGTCGCAGGATGACGGTATCGGCGCGATCGTGGTGACCGGCGAGGGGCGCGGCTTTATGGCCGGCGCCGACATCAAGGAATACGCCGCCCAGACAGCTGCCGAGTTCGACGCCTTCCAGATGGCGGGCACACGCATGTATGCGGCGGTCGAGAACAACCGCCAGCCGGTCATCGCGGCGGTCAACGGCTTTGCGCTCGGCGGCGGCATGGAGCTGGTGCTGTGCTGCGACATCGTCATCGCCAACCAGTTCGCGAAGCTCGGCCTGCCCGAGATCAAGCTCGGGCTGGTGCCCGGCGGCGGCGGCACCCAGCGCAGCGTCCAGAAGCTCGGCCGCAACCGCGCCAATCTGCTGCTGATGACCGGCGCCATCGTGCCGGCTTCCGAGTTCGTCGGCGCCGGTCTGGTCAACGAGATCGTCGATGCCGAAAGGCTGATGCCGCGGGCGCTGGAACTCGCCGAGATGATCGCCGCCGAACCGGCCGCAGCGATCGACGGGCTGAAAGGGCTGACAGCGCATGCCGTGTCGGGCGATCTGGCCGACGGTCTTGCCATGGAACGCGATGTCCTGGGTGGTCTCTACCGCAGCGAGATCGGCCAGCGCCGCGTCAAGGCGTTCGCTGAAAAGAGCGCGGCACGGGCCAAGGCTGCGAAATGACGTCTCTGATCAAGCCGAACCGGCCGCGCTTCACCGATGTCGAGGGGCTGGCCGCGATGGTTGGCGGCGGCGACGTCTTCGGCGTCGGCGGCCATCATTTTGCCCGGCTGCCGATCGCCCTGCTGCGCGCCATCGCGCGGTTGGGCGTACGGGATTTGCGCTACGTCTGCTGGGCCGGCGGCCTGCCGCTCGAGCTGCTTCTCGAAGCGAATGCCGTGGCGGAAATCGACCTCTGCTTTTCCAGCCTCGATATTTTCGGCCTGCCGCCCCGCTTCCGCGCGGCTGCCGAGACGAATGCCGTGCCGATTCGCGACTGGACCGCGCTGGCCATGATCCAGGCGTTGCGGGCAGCGCAGCAGAACCTGCCGTCAATGCCGTTTCAGCTTCCGCAGGGTTCGGATATGCTGGCTCGCGTGCCCGGCGCGATCGCCGCGCCCGATCCGGTCGACGGAATCACGACCGGGGTCATCCCGGCCTTGCGGCTCGATACGTTCGTCGTCCATGCTCAGCGTGCCGACCAGAGCGGCAATGTCCAGATCATCGGACCACGGGCGCTGGACTTCGCCATGGCCGGCGCGGCGCGCCAGGTGCTGGTCACGGTCGAGGAGATCGTCCCTGTCGGAGCGCTGCGCCATGACGGCCGCCAAAGCATTTTGACCCGCAACCAGGTGTCGGCCATAGCGCTGGCGCCAGGCGGCGCCTATCCCGCCTCCTGCCTGCCATTCTATGTGACGGATTATCAAGCCTTGGCGGCAGCGGCGGCCAAGGAGATACCTTTGGCGGACAGCCTGAGCGTGCCTTCGGAGGGTGTGCCGGAGCGGGTTCAAGACGCTGCGAAAGTCCGCGCTGAAACAGTCCTCGCAATGCCCGGGCTCGTGCACGGCGAAAAGAAAGCATCCATCGACCAGATCATTGCTGCCCGCATCGCCGCCGAGCTCGACAATGACAGCTTTGCCAGCGCCGGCGCCGTGTCGCCGCTGGCCAATGTCGCCTACCGGCTGGCCAAGGCGACGCACGCGCCGGACATGATCATCGCGACGATGAGTTGCGGCCATCTCGACATAGCGCCGAGCCCGATGATCCTGTCGCTGATCGAAAGCCTCGATTGCGGGACGGCGGTGGCCCATGCCGGCGGCGACGACACCTATTCGACCTATTATCAGGCCGGCGCCGTGACGCATGAGATCGTCGGTGCCGCGCAGGTCGACCGACGCGGGCGCGTCAACACCATTGCGCTGCGCAAGCGCGACGGCAGCCTCATCCGGCTGCCCGGGCAGGGCGGCATGGCTGATGTCGCCAACATGCATCGCGATTATCTGCTCTACATCCCGCGCCACTCCCCGCAGTCGCTGGTCGACACCGTCGAGATCGCCAGCTCCGCGCGCGGCTTGCTGACAGAGGCCGAACGCGACCCGATGGGCTATCGGACCGGGGCGGCGCTGGTGTTCACCGACCTTCGCATCTTTCGGCTCGACCGGGAGAGCCGGC
Source organism: Mesorhizobium sp. M1399 (assembly GCF_040317735.1). Taxonomy (NCBI): domain Bacteria; kingdom Pseudomonadati; phylum Pseudomonadota; class Alphaproteobacteria; order Hyphomicrobiales; family Phyllobacteriaceae; genus Mesorhizobium; species Mesorhizobium sp. M1399. Next base: position 201,769 of record NZ_JAMYKZ010000004.1, on the reverse strand, counting down.
AATTGGTTATCGTCGAGACCATGCCGGGCGTGACGCGCCAGCAGATCCAGGATGTCACCGGCTTTGCCCTGACATTCGATGCCGATTGCCGCGAGGTTCCGCTGCCCTCGAACGAGACGCTCGACATCCTGCGAAACCGGATCGACCCGCTCGGCCTGCGCCGTCTCGAATTCGTCAGCGCCAAGGAGCGTGGCGCGCTCATCGCCGAGATCCTGGCGGCCGACCGGCTGATGGTCGAGCGCTGTATTGCCGTGCAGCGGTCGCATACCGCAACAGGCTGAAGAGGGGTGGCGCATGGCAAAGCCGTTGCTCGAAATGTCGGCCGCGAAGGTCTTCTTCGACGGCATCTTCACCAGCCCGCGCGTCGCCCATCCGGAAGGCGTGGCCATCCATCGCGACGGCTCGATCTGGTGCGGCACCGAAACCGGCGACCTGCTGCGCCTCGCCGCCGATGGCAGCTCGGTCGAGCACATGGGCGGCACGGAGGGCTTTCTGCTCGGCATCGCCTTCGATAGCGCGGACAACTGCTTCGCTTGCGATCTCAGGCATTCGGCGATCTTTCGCTGGAATGCCGGAACGGGTCATATGGAGCGCTTCGCCTCGGCTGGCATCCGCGTGCCGAACTATCCGATCGTCGACGAGGCACGAGGCTGGCTCTACGTTTCCGACAGCCTCGGCGAAGACAGCCGCTCCGGCATTTTTCGCTACGAGTTGAAGACCGGCGAAGGCCGCCTGTGGTGTAGCGAGACCATGGCCTTCGCCAACGGCATGGCGATGGCGCCGGGTGGGAATGGGCTTTACGTCGTGGAAAGCCATGCGGCCTGCGTCAGCTATGTGCCGATCCGTGCCGACGGCACGGCAGGACCTCGCCAGCTCGTCGTGGACGGCGTGAACAACGTCCCCGATGGCGTCGCCTTCGCGCCGGACGGTTCGCTGTTCATCTCATGCTACGAGCCCAGCCGTATCTATCGCTGGCGAAAAGATCGCGGGCTCGAGGTGCTGGTCGAGGATCCGGCGGCAACGACGCTCGCCCATCCCACCAACATCGCCTTCAAGGGCGACAGGCTTTACACCTCAAATCTCGGCCGCTGGCACATTACCGAAATCGACCTGACGGCGATTTATTAGGTCGGGCCGAACAGGGCGGCGCTCCTCAGGGCTATTGCAGGCGGCCGTGACTGGAGCGGATGCGCAACACCTGCACCCGCGACGGCAGCTCGATCAGGAACTCTTCGTCCCGCTCGAGATGGTGGATTTTTGTCGGATCGCCACCGGTAAACGCCGCCATCGCCTCGACATTTTCCCAATAGGAAATCGTCACGAATTCCGAATGGGTCGGCGTGTCCTCGCGAAAGGTCTGCACGCCCAGCGCCTTCTCGACCAGCGGCTTGATGCCGGCCTCGTAATTGTAGCTTTCATAGGCGTCGGCCTTCTCAGGCAAGGTTCTGCCACGCCAGACACGGGCGATCGTGGGGGTTTTCTGTGTAGCTTTCTCCGTCATTGCCAAATTCCTGCTGTCTCGAATGGTTCCGACCCGGCATTCAGCCTGGCAAGGCCAGCCAAGCAACGCATCTTCCCTGCCGGGCAACCCGGTATCCGGTTGCCAGCGGCGGTTTTCATCCTCCCGGTCGACGTAGGTGGGCTGCCCAGATAGGGCTTCCTTGCCGACCGCTAGGAGACTTACTCCTGATCCTCGGCGCCCCCTCCATGGAAGAAGGATCGGATTTCCTGCATGTCGACGCTGTCGTCGCCGTCCTCATCGACGGCGTTGAATATCCGCCCGACGAAATCCTGGACTTCGCTCTGAGAAAGCGCGCCGTCGCCGTCGGCATCGACTATGGCGAACATCATTCGCATCCTCGCGCCATGCATCCCCCGTCCCATGCCACCGCGGCCACCCGTCTCCCAGCCTCGGTCAGGCGGGCCCATCCTGTAGTCGCGATGCCAGCGGTCGCGACCGCGCCGTTCCGCCCGGGGCGCGCGATCCTCTTGCATTCTCTCCTCCAGCATCTCGGTCATCATCTGGCGCATCATATCGCGCATGGCATCCTGCCCGTTCACTGCGGGCGACGGTTCGGCGCCACGATCCGGCGCCGGCGCCGCGGGCGGGCTCGTCTGGCCGAATGCCGGCGCGGTCAATATGGCCAGCGCGGCTGCAATTACAGTGGTTTTGCTTGCGAGCGTCATCGTAACCTCCATCGGTATGAATTGGTGGCCGAACGTGGTCTGCATCCAAGCCAAACCGGCTGCTCGCCTCATGGTTCCTGGGCAGTCGGCACGGCCGCACAAAAGTCCGCCCGATCGCGGCAACGAAAGCGGCTTGCCCACGTTGCCATTGATGCGAAGCTCCACCAGGAGGAAAAAATGGCTGACGATAAGAGCAAGCGAGATTTCCGCGACCGCGATCGCGTTTCCGCGGAAGATGAACGTGAAGTCGAGTATTTTGCCCAACAGAACGGCATCACCGCCGACCAGGTCCGCCGGCTGATCAAGAGCTTCGGCAATGATCGCGGGCGCCTGACCGAAGCCGCGAAGGCGTTGCGAGGGATTTCACCTGCCGGAGCCGACGAGGTGACCAGGGAAGCCCGCCAACAGAGAACGCCTATGCATCTCGGCAAACCCGACGAGTGATGCCAGGCAGCTGCTCTGCCGCTGCCGCAGGCGTCAGAACTTACGGCTCAAATAATCCGAGCCACGAAGGCCGAACCGCCACTCCGCATCGACAGCCTTGGAAATGCCGATCCGGCGGCCTGTAAGAATGGCGCTGGCGTCGCCCGGCCGCCTGAATTCGAATGGCGGCACGTCCAGCGGCAGCCCGTCATGGGATTTGTCGATTGCCAGCGCCTGGCAAAGGCGACCCGGTCCCGAACAAAGCAGCCCGGGATCGTCAAGGCCGCGATTGGCCCGCATCACCTCCAGCCCGGATTGCGGTTCGATTGCGCGGATAAGCACGGCACTGCCGGGCAGGCAGACGGCATTGAGGCACCAATGCAGGCCATAGGAGCGATAGACATAGGCGCTGCCCGGGGCGCCGAACATTGCGCCATTGCGCACCGTCCTGCCACCGAAAGCATGCGAAGCCGGGTCATCCGGACGATAGGCTTCGGTCTCGACGATGATGCCGCCAACGCCGTGCAAAAGCAGCGTGGCGCCAATCATGTCACGCGCCACGATGGTGGCGTCTCGGGCAAAGAATTGATGGTTCGTGGTCAAAGTGCACCGGACGGATCGCGCCTCAACCTGGCGCGGCAGCAAGTTCCTGGACCGGACACGAAATGTCCAGCCACTGCTCTCGGATATGCGATATTCAGCGCAGCAGGGCTGCGCCGATGAAAACCGCCGCGGCCAGCACGACGATGGCGGCAATCACCATGACTGGCCCATATCTACTCGGTTGGACGTCGGGCTCATCCTTCAGCGGACGCATCGCATTGGCATAGCTCGCCTGGTTGGTGAACTCCGGCTTTTCATGAGGCGCAGACCGATCCTTTGCCGGAACGCTGCCGGCCGATTCCGCGTCCGTCTCCATGGGAGCCGCGGCTGGGTCGATCCCCGGTGTCTTATCCCCTCCGCGCCCGGCGTCGATATCGCCCCGCGCTTGAGCCGGGCTTCGCCCAACAGGTGCTGCGTCGGTCATCGTCGAGGTCCTTTCAGAGCATCGGCCTCAAGCATTCTAACCTGCGTCTCATTTCAAAGTTCCCACGTTTCAAAAGTTCCCCCTTCTTAAAGTTCCCCCTTCTTAATGTTCCAACGAGCGGAAGCCGCCCAGGCCTGTTTACAGGAACAACCGACGATCGAGCGGGTTGAGCAAGCATTGGGGAGAGCAAGATGGACTTGGTGCGCCACGCGCCTACATGCGCGGCAGTTCGACAACAGGCCCAACGAGCGCGCATGATCTACTTCACCGCCGACACGCATTTCAGCGACCCGCGCATTCTGCGCATCGACCGCCGCCCGTTCGGCTCGCTGGCGGAGCATGACCGGGCGCTCATTGCGTTCTGGAACGAGACTGTCGGCCCGGACGACGAGGTCTGGCACCTCGGCGATTTTGCCAAGGGCTCGGCGTCCTTCGTGTCGTCGCTGCTGTCGTCTCTTCATGGCAGCAAGCACTTGATCATCGGCAACAACGATGCTGCGACCACCATTGACGCGACGGGTTGGGCGAGCACGCAACATTACAAGGAACTGAGCCTCGACGGCAGTCTGCTGATCCTTTGCCACTATCCTTTTCGCACCTGGAACCAGATCGGCCGGAGGTCGATCGACCTGCATGGCCATTCGCACGGCCGGCTCACCCCGGTCACGCGCCAGTATGACGTCGGTGTCGACAGCTGGGATTTTCGTCCGGTCACGCTTCCCGCCATCCTCGCCAGCCGCGGCCGCCGGCCGGCGCGGACAAAACCCGGCTGAAGGCGGCTGGCCGCAACCGGAACCTCCGCGGAGCTGAGGCGTTCGAAAAATTGCAAGGCGTAAAGGCAACGGCAATGGCTCAGAAGATCACGACAGGCATGAATGACCGGCCGCGCAATGAAACCATCGGCCAATCCGGCGAAGGCCTGCCGGACGATAGCAGCAGGCCGCTCGAGGTCGACGAAGGCTGGGTCGCCCGGTTGAGAAACAAGCTGCAGGGCAAGCCCCGGCAAGCCGCTCAAACCAACATGGACGAGATTCCGGCAGGCGTTCCCGGCGCTGGCGAGAACATTTGCCGCCGCTGTGCAGGGTCAGGCATGATCGACGGCCGGACCTGCCCCGAATGCGGCGGAACCGGCAAGGTGACGACGCCGATAGGCTGATAAGCGCCGGTCAGATCGCCGGCACCCACTTCCAGAACACGCCCTCCTTGCGGTCGGGGTAGTGCTTGAAGTCGCATTCGAAGCGCCAGCCGTAATTCTTGGCAGCGGCAAGCGCCTCCTTGCTGACCGGGTTCATGCCCGTTCCCGGCGCAAACCAGTCCTCCAGCAAGTCGTCGGGTATGTAGGCGCCGATCCTCAACGGCAGCTTTTCGAGGACGACATCCATTTCGGGCGGTGCGGGCACGGGGCGCTCCCTTCAAGATCACGCACAAACAAGTCGTTCGAAGCCGATTGGGTTCCAGAGCATCGCTAAGGTGGAAGGTGGCGTGATGAGCGACGTGTCGGAGATACTGCCTATGGATCTGCATATTCCAGGCTGCCCGCCGCCGCCGGTGAACAGACATCCTGAAAGGTCTGCTGGCGCTGCTTGAGGGGGTGAATCCGAAGGCGAGGTCGTCCAGGAGTTAAATGCCGATACCTCTTGACGTTGGCTGTTTCAACGTTGCTGGCAATCTGCCACTGTCTCGAATCGGGGACAGAATACTGGCGATTCGAGGGATTTGGGACAAGGAATGCAGAATATTGTTCGCGCCATCCTCGAATACGTCAGCGAGACAAGACATCTGCACACACTGTCCTCCTCTACGGAGAATACGTTCTATCCCGCAATCAAGACATTGATTACGGCGGTACTAAAGGAAGGCCGACTTCCGTTCCAAGTACGGGTAAACACATCGGAATCCAATGCGAAGGCACGGGACATGCCCGACTTTGTTCTTGGCGACGACAAGATGTTTGTCGGCGTCTATGGCGAAGTAAAGCGGCCAAGCGCTCGCTTGAAGACCTCGCCGTTTCGATGGAACAGAACGATCAAATCGGCCGCTATCTCGCGCAAACCGGTGTGGTGTTGATTTCAAATGTCCGGAGCTTCGGCTTGCTCGCATGCGTCGCGGGCTATGACCGCCCGGTTACAGGCAGCGTTCCGCCCGACAAGCGAGCGCTGATCAAGACCATAGATGTATGGTCCGGCGTCACCGGTGCGGGACCACACGCTAAAGTCGATGACGTGGCAGTTGCGGACTTGTTGGAAATCTTCGAACGGTCCGTCACCGACTATGCCCCGCTTGCCGATCCTTCCAGCTTGGCGAAGGTGCTTGCGAGACAGGCTCGCGACGCGAAGGACCAACTTCCCGGTGACCTGAAAGCTGTCAAACCATTGTTGGATGACTACCGCCAAGCGCTTGGCCTTTCATTCGACATTGACGACGAAAAGGGGGATCGGTTCTTCCGATCTTCATTGGTGCAAACGGCATTCTATTCGCTGTTCGCCGCATGGGTGCTGTGGGATAAGTCCAAGGAGGAAGAACGCCTGAAGGCAATTGCTGAAGGCCGTCCGGTTCCCGCCAAAACTCGCTTCGAAATCGACGACGCCCACAGCTACCTTCCGATCCCGTTCCTCGATGCGCTCCTTCACGACATTCGTCATCCGAAGAGACTGAAGGCACTTGGGCTTGAGGATCATCTTGCCCGTGCCATCGCGACATTGAACCGCGTTAATCGCCCGTTGTTTCGGGCACGCATGACTTTCCCGACGATCGATGAACAAACAACGGCGGCGGCGATCACCTATTTCTATGAACCCTTCTTGGAAGCCTTCGATCCGAAGCTTCGCGACGATTTGGGCGTTTGGTACACGCCCCCGGAAATTGTGCGTTATCAAGTGCGTCGGGTTCACCACATCCTGAAGACCGAACTCAATCTCCCACGCGGCCTTGCCAATCCCGATGTTATCGTCCTGGACCCATGTTGCGGCACCGGCGCATATCTCTTGGAAGTGGCACGGTGCATTGCCGATGAAGCGAAGGCGGATGGGGACGAATCCGCAATCGGCTTAGAACTGTCCCGCGCCTTCCATGAACGGGTGATCGGGTTCGAAATCCTCACCGCGCCTTTCGCTGTCGCGCAACTGCAACTCTATCTCTTGCTCGACAGCCTGGGAGCAAAGCCGGACCCGGATAAGCGCTTGACGATCTTTCTCACCAATTCGCTTTCCGGTTGGCGGGATAGTGGCGACGTCAAATTGACCTTCCCTGAGATGCGCGAAGAGTTCGATGCCTCTCAAGAGGTAAAGCGAAATGCAAAAATCATCGTCGTCATCGGCAATCCGCCCTACGACGCATTTGCAGGTGCAGCACAAGCCGAAGAAGCGGAGTTAGTCGCACATTATAAGGGCATCGAACTTATCGATGACATCGATTCCAAAACGAAACAGGTGAAGCGCAACGAATTCGGCAACCCGAAAAAGAAACAGCGCGGGCAAAGCGCGCTTTATTTCGACTATGGTGTTCGCAAACAGCTCCTTGATGATCTGTATATCCGCTTCTTCCGTATGGCCGAAGAGCGCATCGGCGAAGTGGGAAAATTTGGTATCGTCTCCTACATTTCGAATTCGTCATATCTGACTGGGCGTTCGCACCCGATCATGCGCAAGTCGCTATTGTCGAACTTCCATGATGTTTGGATAGACAATCTGAACGGCGATAAATACAAAACGGGCAAACTTATTCCGGAAGGATTGTCAGGCGCTGGCACTTCGGACCAAAGCGCATTCAGCACGGATATGGATGCCCGCGGCATTCAGCCGGGAACTGCCATAATCACGCTTGTGAAACGGGCTGAAGCCAAGACCGAGCCAACGGCAACAGCGGTTCACTACCGCGACTTTTGGGGCTTGGCAAACGCCAAGCGGGCCGCACTTGTAGCCGCCTTACCTACCGGCGTGGGTAATTTGTCAGCACCGTATGATCTTGTTACCCCGACACGCGAAAACCGTTGGCGTCTGTCGCCAACGATGGTCGAAGGTGGCTACGAAGCATGGCCCGCTTTGGATGAGCTCTTTCCAACATCTTATCAGGGTGTGGAACCAAGCCGTGGCCTGTCTGGCACAGTTATCGACACTGACAAACGCGAACTAACTCTACGAATTCAACATTACCTTGGTGCGTCGAATTTTGACGAAGCAATAAGTCTGCATCCGGCTTTTTCGGAACAATACTCACGATATGACGCCCAGAAAGAATGGGATTCCGTACGGAAAATAGGCTTTTCCGAGAGTAAGATTGTAGAAAATCTATTGTTTCCGTTTGATCAGAGGTATTTGTACTACGAAGTTAGCGGCAAATGGTTGAACGAAAGCCGCCCTGAATTTGATAAGAACCTCAAGGGTAACGAGTTCTTTGTGACGGTGCCTGAGCCGCGCAAATTATCAGAATCGCGCCCGGTTTTTTCATCAACCCTCACAAATCGGCATGTTCATGAACGAGGATCCGCAATATTTCCGCGCGAAGTTCAAGAGGGATTTTCTGCCGAACGGTATGCCAACCTATCGGAAGCAGTTTGGCGCGCTTTAGGCGTGCATTTTAGGCTTACCGGCCCAACTGAAACAGCCCGTCGATTTACATTTTTAAGGGATAGCGATGTTGCCCGCGACTTTGTGGGCAGGCTTTTTCGCGTTGGCTTCGCGATCCTTCACGCACCAGCTTACCAGGCCGAACACAAGAGCGCACTTTCGGCCGATTGGGCGCATCTGCCCATTCCGAAGGATCCCGATCTTTTCGAACAACTTGTCGCCAAGGGCGAACAGGTGACGCGCCTTCTCGATGCGAACCGCGACGCCCGCGACGTGATCGACATTGTTCTTGGGCGAGAGCGCGCTGCACTGCTTGGGCCGCTGAAGCGCGATGATGGCAGCAATCTTCGTCCCGGTGATTTGAAGATCAATGTCACCTATTGGGGTGGAGGCAAGGGCCGATGGAGGCCCCGACCATTCACCATCGACGATGCCCCGAATGAGATGTGGGCGCTGACGTTTGGGGGGAACGCACTGGTGACCTCTACATCAATGATGATGCGTTTTTCTCCCACGTCCCTGAAGCAGTTTGGACCTATCAGCTTGGCGGCTATCCCGTTCTCAAGAAATGGCTCGGCTACCGCCAAGCCGATCGGCGCGACAACAACTCGTTGACCGACGATGAACGCAAATGGTTTCGTCAAATGATCCAACGCATCGCCGCACTTCTGGCACTCGGCACGGAACTCGACGTTTTGTACCAGCAAGCAGCGGCGAACGCCTTCACCGCCGCGGAATTGGGGATTGATCGGTAGTTTACGGAAGCTGCCCTTCCCGAGAGATAGGTAACCTATGTGGCCGGAATGGACCGCTGAGAGGTGGCGCACCCGACAGGATTCGAACCTGTGACCTCTGCCTTCGGAGGGCAGCGCTCTATCCAGCTGAGCTACGGGTGCCTTCAGGATCGGTGATCCCAAAAACGAACCAGCCGGTAAACCGGCCAGCCACGGCTTCTTAGCGGAAGCAGGCGCCGGCTTCAACGGGCAATCGCGGACGGGCTCAGATTGCCGTAGCAGCCCAGACGGTGTCCCGTCCGGCGGCCGCGCCTGCTCATTCCGTCATGGTGAGCACTGCCTTGCCGCTGATGCTGCGCTGCCGCAGCGCGTCGAGGGCCTGGCCGACGTCCCGCCACGGCACGGTCAGGACCACGCGCGTTTCGAGCCGGCCGGCTGCGATCAGCGCGAGCAACGAGGCGATGTCGGCGCCGACCTCCGGACCGGAAGCGTAGTAGGCGAAGGTCTGCAGCCGCGCGCCTTCGTGACCCGGGACGAACTGGCGGAAGCCGATGGGCGTGAGTTCGCCGCTGCTCGAGCCGAACATGACGACGGTCCCGCCGGGCGCCACCCGTTCGATCGCGTGGGCGAGGCTGTCGCCGCCGACCGACTCGGCAATCAGCGAGAACAGTCCTTCGGCGAGCTCGATCGATTCGACGACCCGCTCGGCTCCGAGGTTGCGGAGATCTTCGGCATGCCGGGTGGCGGCGACCGCCACCACCGACGCGCCCTGCTGGCGGGCGATCTGGATCTGGAAACGGCCGACCGCGCCGCTTGCGCCGGTAATCAGGACCCGCTGGCCGGCCAGGTCGCCGCCGAGGCGCAGGGTTCGCAGCGCGGTCGTGCCCGCGACCGGAACGGTGGCGGCGGCGGCGAAGCTGACGCCGTCCGGCAGCACGGCGAGGTGGTCGGTTGGAACGGCGACACGCTCGGCCCACCCGGCCTCGTCGACCAGCGCCGCAACCCGGGTGCCGATGGGCGGCCCGGAGCCATCGGCCGCGGCGCGCTCGACAATTCCGGCGACGTCCTGGCCAGGCACCCAGCCGTTCGGACGGATCTTGAGCAGGCGCAGTTCGCCGCGGTTCAGCGAGACTGCCCGCACCGAGACCAGCGCCTCGTGCGGGGCGGGCTCGGGCTCGCCAAGCTCGGCGAGTTTCAGCCCGGTGGCGCTATCGGAAGATGTGACCAAGGCGAGCATTGCTATCGTACCTTCTTGCTGCATGGCGGACGCCAGCCTGTTTTCGTGCGCCGGGCTTGTTGATCCGACGTTCAGAACGCAAGCAGGGCACTGAAAGCCCGCCTGCCGGCTTCTGAGTTACTCAAGGCCCTAAACTATCGACTTTCCTGTTTGAGTAATTTAGATATCTTTGCATTTCATCGCTAAAATCAGTCAATATGAGGCAGCCTCTCCGCTACCCCTGGCCTTTCGATCCCGATGATGTCCTCGCCTCGGCAATCGCCGTGCGCGTTGACGTTACCGAAACCAGGGCGGAGGTGCCGGACCACCACCACCGCAAAGGGCAACTCGTCTTCGCGCTCGGCGGTGGCGTCACATGCCGCGTCCCCAGCGGCCTGTGGATGGTGCCGCCGCATTGCGCGGTGTGGATTCCGGGCCGCATGGAGCACAGCAATATCGCGACCGCCAATGCCCGGATTTTCTTCGTCTATATCGAACCGGGTGCTACCGACCTGCCGGACCGGTGCTGCACGCTTTCGATCACGCCGTTGCTGCGCGAGCTCATCATAGAGCTGGCGGATCGCGTTGAGGACGATGACGCGAGGGGCGAGCTCCTGACCAGGGCTCTGCTCACCGAACTGCCGCGCATGCCTGTCCAGCAGCTGCATTTGCCGATCTCGTCCGAGCCGCGCTTGAGGCGCATCGCCGCGGCGTTGGCGCAAGATCCTGCCGATCGCAGCACCCTGGCGGAATGGGCCAATCGCGTCGCACTCAGCGAGAGCAGTCTCGCACGTCTCGTGGTGAAAGAGACAGGGCTGACCTTCGGGCGCTGGCGCCAGCAAATGCATTTGATCGTCGCATTGAGCGAGCTGGCCTCCGGCGCCAGCGTGCAGCAGGTTTCGGCCGATCTCGGCTATGAATCGGTCACCGCCTTCATCACCATGTTCAAGAAAGCGCTTGGCAAGCCGCCAGCAAAGTATCTCAGCAGTGTCGCGCAAAACGGCGGCTCTGCGTTTGTCGCTTGATGAGCGCCCTGATCCGCCGCCCGCCGGACGTCAGCCGTCACTGCTTCTCGGCGTACAGCAGCCGCGTCTTTGCCGCCGATGCCGTCGACAGGCTGCGCTGGATCAGCGCTTCGACGTGGTCGTTGCGCTGGCGCGCGCTGTCGGCGCCCATCACCACGATGATCAGCCTGCGCCCGTCCGCATCATAGGAGGTAACGATGTTGAAGCCGGAAGCCCGGATGTAGCCGGTCTTGATGCCGTCGACGCCGCGCACCCGGCCGAGCATGTCGTTGTGGCCGCGCACCAGCCTGCCGCGAAACATGAAGTCGCTTTCGGAGAAATAGTGGAAATGCTGCGGGAAGCGGGCGTGCAGCGCCATGCCGAGCACCGCCATGTCGCGCGCGCTCGTGTGCTGGTCGCCGTCCGGCAGGCCCGAGGCGTTGCGGAATACCGTGCTGCTCATGCCGATCTGGCGCGCCTTGGCGGTCATCATGCCGGCGAACGCCTCTTCGCTGCCGCCGAGATATTCGGCAACGGCGACCGCCACGTCATTGGCCGATTTGACGACGATGGCGCGGATCGCCGAATCGACGTCGATGGTCTCGCCGCGCCTGAACCGCAGCTTGGTCGGCGGCTGCCGGGCGGCGTTGTCCGACACCGGAATTTGCGTCTCCTTGCTGATACGGCCCTGGTCCAGCGCCTCGAACAGAAGGTACAGCGTCATCATCTTGGTCAGCGACGCCGGATAACGCGGCGCCGTCGAATTGACCTCGAACAGCGTCTTGCCGGTGCCGGCATCGATGACCATCGCGGCATATTTCTGCGGCGGCGCCGGCACCGCCAGCACGCTGTCGGGCGGCGTCACCGTCGTACAGCCGGCAGCAAGCAGCAGCAGCGCCAGCATGGCGACGTAGTTGTGGATGAGCGAAAAGAACCGGAAGGCGGACAAGTCAGTTCCGAAGGCAGGCTGTTTCTGAGACGAGGCGAAGCTATCTTAACGCAAAGGCACAGTCCATTTGGTTAATATCGTCGGAACCCTGGAATGGTGCCCTGTCCACAGGCCGACGTGGCGGCTGTGCCAAGCCGTCCGATGCGAATTGCCGGCCACCGCGCTTGCGCAACGGGCGGCGAGTGGGCTTTGCTGGCGCCGGCAGAATCGGGCCGCCAGAATCGGGCTGGCAGAATCGGTAGGTGCATATGGATACGGTCACGATTACGGCAAAGGGGATTTCGGTATCGGTTGATCTTGCCGTCGGCCATCTCGCCGACATGGCGATCGAGATCGACGGCCGTCGGCTGAAGCCGCTGCATCGCGCACCCTGGGTCGAAGAGCCGCGCGAGACGCTGCCGAAAGATCTGCCTGAAGGGACGGTCCACCTGTCCGGCGATTTCCTCTGCGCGCCGTTCTCGACCAGCGACGTCGAAGCGGCACCTTTGCATGGCTGGCCGGCCAATAGTCGCTGGGACGTCGTCGACAGCGCCGCGACGGCCGATGGCTGGCGCGCCGTCTTCCGTCTGCAGCGCCCGGTCATGGGCGCAACCGTCGACAAGATCCTGACCTTGCGCGACGATCATCCCGTTCTCTATCAGGAGCACGTCTTTTCCGGCGGCGTCGGCGCCATTCCCGTCGCCCACCACCCGATGACGGTAATGACGGCCGGCGGCAGGCTGGCTTTCTCGGCGAAGCGCTTTGCCGCAACGCCGAACGAGGCGCCGGAACCCGATCCGGCTCGCGGCCGCTCTTTGCTCGCCTACCCGGCACGGACCGCCGACCTGACGCGCTTTCCCGCCGCCGACGGCGGCATGATCGACCTGACCGCCTATCGCATGGACCAGCAGCGTGAGGACTTTGTCACGCTGGTCGAGGCCGATCATGGCGGGCCGGGCTGGACCGCGCTGGCGCGCCAGGCGGAAGCAGATCTCGTGCTGGTGCTGAAGAACCCGGCTGAACTGCCGGTGACCATGCTGTGGGTCAGCAATGGCGGGCGCGATTATGCGCCATGGAGCGGCCGCCATCGCGGCGTGCTCGGCATCGAGGATGGCCGCACCGCTGTCGGCCACGCCGCATCGCTCGGCGACAACTGGCTGAAGCGCGAAGGCGTGGCGACCGCCTTTGCGCTTTCTGAAGGGCGCAGCTTTTCGTTCCGCCATGTCATCGGCGCACTGCCGTGGCCGTCCGGCGAGCCGCCGCGCGACGTCGCGAGCTTACCGGGCCGCATGCGCATCCTGGCCGCCGACGGCGCCGTGCGCGACATTGGCTTCGACAGCGACTTCCTGCGGATCGGCAGGTCGGCCCCAGCTTGAGAACTCGCCTCCCCACCTTCGTCATCCCAGGGCGGAGCAGGAGCGAAGCGACGTCGCGGAGACCCTGGGATCCATGCCGCGACCGTCGTCGAGGAATGCGGCGGAACAGAATTCTGCGCCGCTGAGGCGCCCTGATGTCACGGCATGGATCCCGGGGTCTGCGCTGCGTCGCTTCGCTCCTTGCTCCGCCCCAGGATGACGAAAGGGACGATCGTTTCGGGCAATCTCAAAGCTTTGCGATTTGCCGACGGACGGTCAAAATCCCTGAGCGAGGAAACTAATCTCGGGTTTGAAATTCCCGCGAATTGTCGCCAAGATCGAAAACACTCAGCCAGAAAGGCTCCAATGTCCGAGATCGCCCATATTGCTGCTGCCATCTTCAAGCGCGCCGGCAAGGCACCGCGCTTCATCGTTGCCATTGCCGGTCCGCCCGGCGCCGGCAAATCGACATTGTCGGCAGGCTTGCACGACCTGCTGCCGGAAGGCACGGCAGAAGTCGTGCCGATGGATGGCTTCCATTACGATGATGTCGTGCTCGAGCGACGCGGCCTTCGCCAACGAAAAGGTGCCCCGGAAACCTTTGATTTTGCCGGCTTCGAAACGCTGCTCAAGCGCATCCGCGCCGGCGAGCCGGATATCGCGATCCCGGTCTTCGACCGCAGCATGGAGCTGTCGCGCGCCGCCGCTGCGATCATCGCCGCCGACACCAAATTCATCCTGGTCGAAGGCAATTATCTGCTGCTCGACGAAGAGCCATGGACGCGGCTGGCGCCGCTGTTCGACTTCTCGATCTTTGTCGATGTGCCGCGCGCCGACCTCGAGCGCCGACTGCTGGAGCGATGGCACGAGCACGGCCGGTCCGACGAGGACGCGCGCGCCTGGATTGCTTCCAACGACATGCCGAACATCGATCGCGTGCTTGCCCGTCGGCGGCCCGCCGACCTGGTGGTTGGTGAACAGGCCTGATCTGTAAGGACTGTTCGGCCGGAACCTTAACACTTTCAGGCCGTTATCCCGGACACGGCAATCGTGCCGCATGAGGGAACAGTTCGATGGAAACCATGGCAAGAAAGCCTGCGCCCGCCAAGGGCAGGGCAACACGATCAAAAGCAACGCGAGCGAAAACCAGCGCCGGCCCGGCAGTGGCGGCCCGCTCCAAGGACGCGGCAAAGCCCAGCTTTGGCAAGGCGGCGCCGAAGAAGGTGGTGCCTGCCGCGGCCAAAGCCGCTGCACCCAAGCCCAAAAAGCCGGCAAGCAGCAGAGGATCGATCGCAGGCAGCGCAATGCGCACCGTCAAAACGACGGCCAACGTCGCCGCCGGTGCCGTGCTTGCGACCGCCAAAGGTGCGGCCTCGCTTGCCGCTTCCGTAGTCGGCAAGGGCTCGAAACCCCGGACCAAGGCAAAATAGCCGGGCCAGTCTGGCTTTCGATCAGGCTCTGGCCGGAATGGTGAGGCCCCTCTGCACCGCCGGCCGGGCAAGGCCGCGCTCCAGCCATGCGCCGACGCTGGGGAAATCGTCGAAACCGACGAGTTCCCGTGCCTCATAAAAGCCGATCAGATTGCGCACCCATCCAAGCATCGAAATGTCGGCGATGGTGTAATCGTCGCCCATGATCCAGCTGCGGCCCTTGAGCCTCGTTTCGAGGACGCCGATCAGCCGTCGCGACTCGTCGCGATAACGTTCCAGGGGGCGCTTGTCGGCGATTTTGCGCCCGGCGAATTTGTGGAAGAAACCGACTTGGCCGAACATCGGCCCGATCGAAGCCATCTGGAAGAACACCCACTGGATCGTCTCGTAACGCAGCGTTGCGTCTGCCGGGACCAGCTTGCCGGTCTTGTCGCTGAGGTAGAGCAGGATGGCGCCGGATTCGAACAGGCCGATCGGTTTGCCGCCCGGGCCGTCCGGATCGATCATCGCCGGTATCTTGCCGTTCGGGTTCAAAGACAGGAATTCCGGTGTCCAACTTTCGTTCTTGCCGATGTCGACAGCATGCGGCTCGTACTGCAGGCCAAGTTCCTCCAGCGCGATCGATATCTTCACCCCGTTCGGCGTCGGAAACGAATAAAGCTGGATGCGGTCGGGATGGTTTGCCGGCCAGCGCGTGGCAATCGGAAACGCGGACAGATCGGTCATCGAAACTCCTGGTCGGGGGGCGCCCCGAACGGCGCGGTCACGGCGGGTCGCAGAGAGTTAGGCGCGACGCCTGGCGCGATCAATATGCGCATGGAAAGTTTCACCGGCCCCGACGAAACCCGGCAAGGGGTGCGGTTCAGACGGCTTTGACCGCCAGCACCGCATCGGTGCCGCCGAAGGCGAAGCTGTTGCTGATCGCGGTGCGCACCGCGCGCTCACGCGCCACGTTCGGCGTGATGTCGAGATCGCAGTCGGCGTCGGCTTCCCGGTAGTTGGCGGTCGGCGGCACGATGCCGTCGCGGATCGCCATCACGCAGGCGATCATTTCCAGCGCGCCGGACGCGCCGAGACAGTGGGCGTGCATCGATTTGGTCGAGGAGATGGAAAGCTTGTAGGCATGGCCGCCGAAGACACGCTTGATCGCCGCCGTCTCGATCTGGTCGTTGGCCTTGGTGCCGGTGCCATGCGCGTTGAGATAGTCGACGTCTTCCGGATTGAGCCCGGCATCGACGAGGCAGAAGCGCATCGCCGCCTCCGGCCCTTCGATGGTCGGCGCAACGATGTCGGAGGCGTCGGCGGAAAGGCCGACGCCGGCGATTTCGGCAAGAATGGCGGCGCCGCGCGCCATGGCATGCTCATAGGTTTCCAGCACCACCATGCCCGCACCCTCGCCGAGCACAAGGCCTTGGCGATCGGCCGAAAACGGCCGGCAGGTGTCCGGCGACAAGACCCGCAGGGCCTCCCAGCCCTTGAGGATGCCCCAGACCAGCGGCGCATCGGTGCCGCCGGCGACCATGACGTCGGCCCGGCCGAGCCTGATCTGGTCGACCGCCGAGGCAATGGCGTGGTTGGATGACGAGCAGGCAGAGGTGATGCCGAAGACCGGCCCGCGCAGACCAAGATTCATGCTGACGTGGCCGGCGGCAGCGCCCGGCATTACTTTCGGCACGGTGAAGATGCCGGCGCGGTTCTTGCCTTCGAGCAGGATGGCGCGATAGCTCTCTTCGATTGCCTCCCAGCCGCAGACGCCGACGCCGACGATGGTGCCCATCCGATAGGTGTTGGCCGCGTGCGGGTTCAATCCCGCCTGCTGTGCCGCCTCCCGCGCGGCGATCGTCGCCAGAAGGCTGAAGCGGTCCATCGACACGACCTGCTTGCGGTCGATGCCGTGCTCGGGAAGCGTTTTGATTTCGCAGCCGACCCTGACCTTGAGGTCATACAGCTCGGAATTGACGATCGCACCGATTGCCGAACGGCCGGTGCGCATCTCATTCCATATTGCTGGTGCATTGGTGCCGAGCCCGCATAACCCGCCGATGCCCGTGATGACGATGCGCTTGTGCATTCAGTCAGGCTTTTTTCGCGATCAGCGCGCGAACCGCCTCGACCATGTCGCCGACATTCTTCAGATTGCTCCAGGCATCGACCGTGTTCATCTCGATTTCGATGCCATACTCTTCCTCGAGATCGAAGATGATTTCCGTCAGTTCCAGCGAATGGATGCCAAGGGCGGTCAGTTCGGTACTGGTGGTGATTTCCTCGCCGCCCGGCTCGGCATGAGCCTTGATCTTGGCGATGATATCGTTTGCCAGCTGGTCAGCCATTCGGTTTCTTCCCCAACTCTGTCGTTTCCCGACGCCAACTGATCAGCGCCCCTTTTGTCCCCGATTACGTCGTCATCGTCGCCTTTTACCCCCGCCAGGCGCCGATGACCGTACCAAGGTGGCTCCCTCTATAGAAACCGAAACGCTGTCAAGCAACAAGCTATATATCGACAAAGCCGCCGCAGTGCTTAACGTTGGTGTCGTGGACACGATCGCATATAGCTTGAGCTCAGTGCCGCCGGCCCAGCGCGTTGCCGGCGTCGCGCGGCTTGGCTGCGACTGGAACGGAGGCCGCACGCGTCTTCGGCGCCTGTACCAGGACGGCTCGGCCAAGATCCGCATGCCGGCAGTCTCGGCCGATCCGCTCGAAGCTGTCCTGATCAACACTGCCGGTGGGCTGACCGGTGGCGACCGTCTCGCCTGGCAGGTCGATGTCGGTGCCGGCGCCTCAGCAACCATAACAACGCAGGCCTGCGAGAAAATCTACCGCGCCGCATCCGATCGCGCCGAAGTGCGGGTGCAACTGACCGTCGGCGAAGGCGGCCACATTGCCTGGCTGCCGCAGGAAACCATCGTCTTCGACCGCTCGGTCTTTGCCCGCACGCTTGACGTGGAGCTTGCCGCCGAAGCCGAGGCGCTGATCCTGGAGGCTACTGTCTTCGGCCGCCTGGCCATGGGCGAACGGGCAGCGCAAGGCTATTTCCACGACCGCTGGCGCGTTCGCCAGGACGGAGCGCTGGTCCATGCCGAGGAGTTCCGCATCGGGCCCGACATTGCGGCCACCTTGAACCGTACGGCTGTGGCCGGTGGCGGCATCGCCGTGGCGACGCTGCTGATGGTGTCGCCGCGGGCAGAGGCTTTGCTCGAGCCGGCCCGGGGCATGGTCGGCGGCCAGGGCGGCGTCAGTTTCTGGAGTGTGCGGAAATCTGGCAAGCTTCTTGCGAGGCTGTTCGCCGAGGACGGCTACCAGCTCCGCAAGCGGCTGGTGCCGCTTGTCGAATTGCTCAACGGGCGGGCGGGCCTGCCCAAATTATGGTCACTCTGATTTCGATTATGCCACTGCAGGAAAAAGCATGAATCTGACGCCGAGGGAGAAAGACAAGCTGCTGATCGCCATGGCGGCGATCGTGGCCCGCAAGCGGCTCGAACGCGGCGTCAAGCTCAACCACCCGGAAGCGATCGCGCTGATCACCGATTTCGTCGTCGAGGGTGCCCGCGACGGGCGCGCGGTCGCCGAGCTGATGGAGGCCGGCGCCCATGTCGTGACCCGGGCGCAGGTGATGGAAGGCATTGCCGAAATGATCCACGATGTGCAGGTCGAGGCGACGTTTCCCGACGGCACCAAGCTGGTGACCGTGCACGAACCGATCAGATAATCACCAAAGGCGAGGAGAGGAAAATGCTTGAGCTGCGTCCCAACTGCGAATGCTGCGACAAGGATCTGCCGCCCGATGCGACAGATGCGGTGATCTGCACCTTCGAATGCACCTTCTGCGCGGACTGCGCCCAAAACGTGCTCGGCGGCGCCTGTCCGAATTGTGGCGGCAACTTCTCGGCCCGCCCGATCCGTCCGGCAGCGATGCTGAAGAAATATCCGGCCTCGACCCAGCGCATTCTCAAGGCAGAGGGCTGCGGCCCGGCCCGCAAGGCCGCGTGAGAGGCATGATGATCTCGAAGATGGAAGGTACGCCGATGATCCCCGCTACGATGAAACGCACAACGCTGTCGGCGGTCCTGCTGCTGGCGGCAGCTGGGCCAGCCTATGCCCATGTCGGCGACGGCACGGTTTCGTCCTTCACCGCCGGCTTCACCCACCCGCTCTCCGGCCTCGATCACATGACGGTGATGATTGCCGTCGGCCTGTGGGCAGCACTCAAGGGCGACAAAGCGATCTGGGCATGGCCGCTGGCTTTCGTCGGCATCATGCTGGCCGGCGGCGCGCTCGGCATCCTGCATGTGCCGATGGCTTTCGTCGAGCCGGCCATATTGGCGTCCGTCGTGGTGCTCGGGCTGCTGGTTGCGCTCGCCGTCGACCTTCCGGTCTCGGCCGGCGTCGCCGTCATCGGCCTGTTCGCGTTGTTCCACGGCTATGCCCACGGCACCGAGGTGCCCGAAAATGCGGGTGGGCTCGGCTACATGGCGGGCTTTGCCGCCGCCACCGCGCTGCTCCACGCCGTCGGCATCACTGCCGGTTTCAACCTCGGCTGGCGCTTCCGCGGACTTGCCCGCGTCGCCGGGGCCGCCTGTGCCACGATTGGCGCCGGCCTTGCTTTCGGCGTCCTGTGAGGGCCGCAATGATCCCAGGTGAAATCATCACGGCAAGCGGCGAGATAGAGCTGAACAAGGGTCTGGCGACCGTCACCTTGAAGGTAGCCAACAGCGGCGATCGGCCGATCCAGGTCGGCAGCCATTATCATTTCTTCGAGACCAATGAAGGGCTGAGATTCGATCGCGACCAGGCCCGCGGCATGCGCCTCGACATCGCTGCCGGCACCGCCATGCGCTTCGAGCCGGGGCAGGAGCGTGACGTTACCCTGGTGCCGTTCGGCGGCAAGCGCGAGGTCTACGGATTTCAGCAGAAGATCATGGGCAAGCTGTGAGATCGAAGGCGTCGAGCAGTTTCGGCTCAGCCGGGCGGCTTGGCCGCCGCATAGATGACGACCTTTCCCGGATCGTCGAATTCCACCGCCAGAACGTCCTCGGTTTGCACTCTCCGCGAGTCGATGGCGTTGAACAGCAATGCGTTCGCCTCGATCTCCTTGCGCAGCTCGGCAATGTCGTCCCGATGTTGCCTGACCTTGTTTTCGATCGCCGGCGGCGGGCCGCCTTCGGTGCGCGCGGCGTCGGTAAGAAACACGATATCGACCTTGTCGAGCTTGGACGTCTTGCGCACGACAGCGATGTTTTCACGCGTGCGGTCGATCGCCGAGCTGACCTTGCCGGCTTCCGCATTTGTCTTGGTCTCTTCCTGGCCGACCTCCGAGCCGACGATCCGGTTGACGGTCTCGGCGCTATCGAGGCTCTGCGCGTTCAGCGCGGCGTGCGGAATGCTGGCTGCCAGAAACGCGGTCGCAGCAATCCCATGCAGCCATCTGGTGTCGGAGAAGGTGGTGATCGCCATCGCTCGTTCTCAGGCTCCTTTTCGAGGCTTGTGTCAGGGCGACAGGACCGAAACGTAACTTCCCCTGTGAAGGTTCCCTTTGCGACGCGGCGGGCTGACCGGGCGCCGGCCCGCCGCCTCGCCTCGTCAGCTGGCTTTCTTGGTGATCAGCGTCAGCGCGCCATTGGTGCTCATGCTGGCGGCGATCACCTGCGCCGAGGTGAGTCCTTTCGCTTCGAGCGCGGACTTGACCTCCGGTGTCGCGTCGATCGAGCCGCGCAGCTTCTGCAAATCGGCATCGCTGCGCTTAGCGATCACCTCGTTGACCTTGGCTTGAGTGTCCGCCGGCAGATCCTTGATATCGACGACATTGATCGCCTGAATGGTGGGCGCCTGCGGCTGCGCCCCGGGCGCGGCAGGAGCAGGAGCGGCCGGCGCCGGACTGGGCTGCTGCGCAGGCTGTTGCTGGGCGCTGGCGGCGGTTGCGAGCACCAGCGTGGCGGCGGCTGCCAGAAGGGTCGTTTTGCGCATGGATGTTCCTTTCCATCGATTGGCAAATGGTCGTTTTGGGGTGGCCCGCCCACCTCAACCGCCAAATGGGATCGGAAAGTGTCGCTCAGCGGGTCATTGCGTGACCATAGGATGGCGGCAATGTGGGTCCCGGCTTCGACAAGCGGTATTTTCGGGCTGTATTTCGGGAGCAATTGCTGATGGCTAAAATCACCCGCGCCGCCTATGCGCAGATGTACGGCCCGACCGTTGGCGACAAGGTCCGGCTCGCCGACACCGAACTGTTCATCGAGGTCGAAAAGGATCTCACCCTTTACGGTGAGGAGGTGAAATTCGGCGGCGGCAAGGTCATCCGCGATGGCATGGGCCAGAGCCAGGTTTCGCGCGCGCAAGGCGCGGTCGACACCGTCATCACCAATGCGCTGGTCGTCGATGCCACCGCCGGTATCGTCAAGGCAGATATCGGCCTCAGGGACGGCCGTATCGCCGCGATCGGCAAGGCCGGCAATCCGGATACTCAAGGCGGCGTCACCATCATCATCGGCCCGGGCACCGAGATCATCGCCGGCGAGGGCAAGATCCTGACCGCCGGCGGCTTCGACGCGCATATCCACTTCATCTGCCCGCAGCAGATCGAGGAAGCGCTGATGTCGGGCATCACCACCATGCTCGGCGGCGGCACCGGCCCGGCGCACGGTACGCTGGCCACCACCTGCACGCCTGGGCCGTGGCATCTGGCACGCATGATCCAGTCTTTCGATGCCTTCCCGATGAATATCGGCCTGTCGGGCAAGGGCAACGCGTCGCTGCCTGCCGCGCTCGAGGAGATGGTGCTCGCCGGCGCCTGCTCGCTGAAGCTGCACGAGGACTGGGGCACGACGCCGGCTGCAATCGACTGCTGCCTGTCGGTCGCCGACGATTACGACGTGCAGGTGATGATCCACACCGACACGCTGAACGAGTCCGGCTTCGTCGAAAACACGGTCGCGGCGATCAAGGGCCGCACCATCCATGCCTTCCACACCGAAGGCGCCGGCGGCGGCCACGCGCCTGATATCATCAAGGTCTGCGGCCTGCCCAACGTCATTCCGTCCTCGACCAATCCGACCCGCCCCTACACGGTCAACACGCTGGCCGAACACCTCGACATGCTGATGGTCTGTCACCATCTGTCGCCGTCGATCCCCGAAGATATCGCCTTTGCCGAAAGCCGCATCCGCAAGGAAAGCATCGCCGCCGAAGACATTCTGCACGACATCGGCGCCTTCTCGATCATCTCGTCGGACAGCCAGGCCATGGGCCGCGTCGGCGAAGTCGCGATCCGCACCTGGCAGACCGCCGACAAGATGAAGCGCCAGCGCGGTTCGCTGCCGCAGGAGACCGGCGACAACGACAATTTCCGCGTCCGCCGCTACATCGCCAAATACACCATCAATCCGGCCATCGCGCATGGCCTGTCGAAGGACATTGGCTCGGTGGCGGTGGGAAAACGCGCCGACCTCGTGTTGTGGAACCCCGCCTTTTTCGGCGTCAAGCCGGACATGGTGCTGATCGGCGGCATGATCGCCGCCGCCCCGATGGGCGATCCCAACGCCTCGATCCCGACGCCGCAGCCGATGCACTATCGGCCGATGTTCGGCGCCTATGGCAAGGCGATGACCAATTCGTCGGTGACCTTCGTTTCGAAAGCCGCGCTCGACGCCGGCCTGCGCGGCAGGCTCGGTGTCGACAAGCAGATGGTGGCGGTCGAGAATACCCGCGGCGGCATCGGCAAGCATTCGATGGTGCTCAACGACGCCACGCCGCATGTCGAGGTCGACCCCGAGACCTACGAGGTCCGCGCCGACGGCGAGTTGCTCACCTGCGAGCCGGCCACCGTGCTGCCGATGGCGCAACGCTACTTCCTGTTCTGAACCATAGGCGTTAGAACGACCGATGTAGAACATGCCGCGCCAGGCCTATGGACCAGCAACTCCCTTACGCCCACGACATTTTCCCGCATATCCGCATTGTCCTGGGCATGGTGATCGGCCTTGGCGTCACACGGCTGCTGTCGGGGCTCGCCCGCATCGTCCAGCATCCCGGCCAGTACCGGCTCTATCCCGTGCACCTCGCCTGGGTTGCGTCGGTGCTTCTGATGCTGGTGCATTTCTGGTGGTGGGAGTTCGGCCTGTTCCAGATCGAGAATTGGACCTTCGGCAAATACCTGTTCATCATCTTCTACGCCGTCGCGCTGTTCCTGCTCTGCGCGCTGCTGTTCCCGGATTCGATGCTGGACTACACCAGCTATGAGGATTTCTTTTATTCGCGCCGGGCCTGGTTCTTCGGCCTGCTGGCGGCGACCTATCTGCTCGACGTGATCGACACGCTGCTGAAAGGGCCGGAGCATTTCGCCCATTTCGGCATCGAATATCTGATCCGCACGCCGGTTTTCGTCGCGCTTTGCGTCATTGCGATCCTGCTGCGCGACCGCCGCTTTCACATCGCCTTTGTCGCCGGCGCGCTCGTCTATCAGATATCGTTCATCCTGCGGCTCTTCGACACGATCGTCTGAGCCCCATTGGGGCGGCGGACCGGATAGTCTAGGCTTTTTGCGAAAGGCAGTCTTACATGAAGCTCGATATTCGCACCGACTTCACCAAATTCCCGCGCGCCGTCTCCGTCCTGGCCGCAGGCGAAGCCGGAACTGCCACGCCATACGACCGTGCGGTGCTTGCTCATGACGAGCGGCATCTGCGCCGTCGCGCCATCGAAACGGCCCGTAGCGACAAGGTGCTGGTCGACCTGCCCGAACCGGTGACGTTGAACCATGGTGACCGGCTGGTGCTGGAGGATGGCCGCCAAATCGAGATCATCGCGGCCGAGGAGCCGCTCTATGACATCAGGGCCAGCGATCCTGTCCATCTGGCCGAGCTTGCCTGGCACATCGGCAACCGCCATCTCGCCGCCGCAATCGAAGCTGGGCGCATCCTCATCCTGCGCGACCATGTCATCAAGGCGATGCTGGAGGGATTGGGCGCCATTGTGAGCGACGTCTCCGAGCCGTTCAAGCCGGTGCGCGGCGCTTATTCCGGCCATGGCGGGCACGGCCATGCTCATGCCGAGGCGCATACGCACAGCCACGCCGAAGCGCATTCTCATAGCCATAGCGAATCGCATTCCCACAGCCATTCGCACGACCATGACCATGACTGACCAGCCTTCCAACATTGCATTGTTGCGGCTGATGGCGTGGCTGTCGCCTTCCTTCCCGGTCGGCGGCTTTTCCTACAGCCATGGCCTGGAACAAGCCGTGCATGCCGGGCTGGTTGCCGACAGCAAAGACCTCGCCGCGTGGCTGGAAACGCTGGTCGAGATGGGTTCCGGCTGGAACGATGCGGTGCTGTTTGCCGAAAGCTGGCGCCGGGCGCGCGAAGCCGGCGATCTCGTCGAGGTCGCTGCGCTCGGCGAGGCCTTAGCCGGCTCGCGCGAGCGTCATGCCGAAACCATGCTGCAGGGCGCCGCCTTCCTGAAGGCGGCCTCGGCCTGGCCGTGCCAGGTGCTGGACCGCCTGCCGGCCGAATGTGCCTATTGCGTCGCCGTCGGTGCCGTCGCCGGCGGCCACGGATTTATGCTGCGGGACGCGCTGGGCGCCTTCCTGCAGGCCTTCTTTTCCAACCTCGTCCAGGCAGCGATCCGGCTCGGTGTCGTCGGCCAGAGTGCTGCGATGACGCTGCTCGCCGGCTTCGAGCCGCTGGCCTTGGCGACCGCGGCCCGCGCTACCGGCTCGACGCTCGACGATCTCGGCGGCTGCGCTTTTATCTCCGACATCACGGCGAGTAGGCACGAGACCCAGTATTCGCGGCTGTTCCGCTCATGATCGTCCTCGCTTTCGCCCTCTCGCTGGTTCTGCTGCTGATCACCGCGCTGCATGTCTATTGGGCCATTGGCGGCATCTGGCCGGGCAGGGATGCTGCCTCCTGCGCCCGCGCCGTCATCGGCTTTCATGGCGTCGACGAAATGCCGGCGCCCTTCGCCAGCTTCGCCGTTGCCGCCTGCCTCGGCCTGGCGACACTGTGGCCGATGGCGCTCGAGGGCATCTTTGCCACGCCCTTTCCCAAGGCCGGGCTTGCCGCCACGTCGCTGCTCATCGCGCTGGTTTTCCTGGCGCGCGGCATTGCCGGCTTCACGCCGTGGTGGCGCCGGCTGACGCCCGAGCAACCTTTCGCGCGGCTCGATCTGCGTTATTATTCGCCGCTGTGCCTGCTGATCGGCCTCGGCTTCGCCATCCTTGCCTTCACGGAGTTCCCCGCATGATATCCCCGAACGGCCCTCTTCGCATCGGCATCGGCGGTCCGGTCGGCTCCGGCAAGACGACGCTCACCGAAAAGCTCTGCAAGGCGCTGCGCGACGAGTTCTCGATCGCCGTCGTCACCAACGACATCTACACCAAGGAGGACGCCATGATGCTGGCGCGCCTCCAGGCGCTGCCCGAAGATCGCATCATCGGCGTCGAGACCGGCGGCTGCCCGCACACCGCCATCCGCGAGGACGCCTCGATCAATCTGCAGGCGATTGCCGAAATGACCAAAAAATTCCCGGATCTCGACATCATCTTCATCGAATCGGGCGGCGACAACCTCGCCGCCACCTTCTCGCCGGACCTTGCCGACCTGACGCTCTATGTCATCTCGGTTTGCCAGGGCGAGGAGATTCCGCGCAAGGGCGGACCGGCGATCACCCGGTCCGATTTCCTGGTCATCAACAAGAGCGACCTTGCGCCCTATGTGAACGTCAATCTCGATGTCATGGAGAGCGACGCCGCCCGCATGCGCGGCAAGCGGCCGTTCGGTTTCACCGATCTGTCGCGCGGCAAGGGGCTGCAGGAGGTCATCGATTTTATCGTCGAGCATGGCGGCCTAAGGGTCGGCGCCGCCGCCAGCACGGCGGCGTAAGGCGACAGTGCTCGCCTGCACCAAACGAAATCGGTTGCGGGTGTTCCAGCCGCGCGGCATGCTCGCTCCATTCGCGGAGACATACGATGAGCATCACGCGCCTGCAGAAGGAAGTGCTGACCAACCTGCCGTTCTATGAGGAGCGCGTCGACCTCGCTTGCGCCTTCCGCTGGACGGCGCGGCTCAACATGCACGAGGCGGTGGCCAACCATTTCTCGCTGGCGGTCAACGACGATGGCTCGCAATTCCTGATGAACCCTAACCAGGTGCATTTTTCGCGCATCAAGGCGAGCGACCTGCTTTTGATCGACGCCAATGATCCCGACACGCTGACAGGCCCGAATGCGCCCGACCCGACGGCATGGGGCCTGCACCGCGCCATCCATCGCAACGTGCGTCATGCGCGCTGCGTCATGCATGTCCACTCGATCCACGCCACCGTGCTTGCCTCGCTCGCCGACTCGACGCTGCCGCCGGTCGACCAGAACTCGGCGATCTTCTTCAACCGCCATGTCGTCGACGCTCATTATGGCGGGCTGGCCCTCGAGGAAGAGGGCGAGCGCTGCTCGCAGCTTCTTGTCGACCCGAAGGTCAAGGTGATGGTGATGGGCAACCATGGCGTGCTGGTCATCGGCGACAGCGTCGCCGACACCTTCAACCGCATGTTCTATTTCGAGCGCGCCGCCGAAACCTATATCAAGGCGCTGTGGACCGGCCGGCCGCTGCGGGTACTGTCGGATGAGATCGCAGAGAAAGCGGCAAGGGAACAGGAAGACTATCCCGGCCAGGCCGAACGCCACCTCTCCGAACTGAAGGCTATCCTCGACGAGCAGGAGCCTGTCTACCGGTACTGAGCTGCGCCCTTCTCCCCGTACAATGACGGGGAGAAGGACGCTGTTATCGCTGGTTTCGCCAATCATCGGCGTTGCAGGAAGTCTAGCTTGCGGCGGCCTTTTCAGCCAAGCTTACAGCCCCAAATGAGCCCGCAATTCGTCGGCGCCGTTGATGACAATCGCCCCCGGCGGCCCTTCCATGGGCACCTCTGGCCAGAAGATCGTTTTCATTCCCGCTGCCAGCCCCGCCGTGGCGCCCGTCACGCTGTCGTCGACCGCCACGGCCTCGGCGGGATCGACGTCGGCCAGCCAGGCGGCGCGCAGGAAAGGTTCGGCGTGCGGCTTGCCTTCGCGCACGTCGTTGCGGCTGACCGTCTTCATACCGGGATAGACGAGGCCTACGGCGCGCAGATTGGCATCGACGATCAGCCTGTCCGAGTTGGACACCACCGCTTGCGGCACGCCAAGCGCGCGCAGCTCATTGAAAATCTCGATCGCGCCGCTGCGAGGCGTCAGCGTTTGCGCCATCGGCAGATAGTGATCGTATTTACGCACGATCCAGTCGTCGAAAGGCAGGTCGAGGCCGAACTCGTCGCGCAGCATTTCGTAGACCGGCCATGCGGCGATGCCGAGCACCCGCTCGTGCAGGTCGGCCGGCGGCGCGATGCCGACGCTGTGCAGCGCCGCAATCAGCGCCGCCTCGTGCAGCGGCTCGCTGTCGACCAGCGTGCCGTCCATATCCCAGAAAACCGCTTTCGGCGTCATGCAAGGCTCCATTCTCCAAAATCCCTTAAAGCGTTTAGCGTGGGAGATAAACCGCCGCGTCCCCGCTAATGCATGTCGCGCAAAAGTGTGCAGCGGTTTTGTGATAACGACATGCATAAAAAAGAATCTAAAGCGGATCGCATGAGGCCGATCGAACACGTCGCGCTTTGGAACCGAGATTGGTGCGACCTCGACAGCCTTGCTGTTGCGACGAGACTAGGTCGGCCCCGTCACTTCGCTCGAAGCACCAAGTCCGGACCTTAAGCAATTGCTCTTCCAATAGGCAATTGCGCACAACCTCATTCCCTGCGAAACTATGGTGCTCCGCCTCTCATGCTCGGCGGGCTGGGAGGCAGGACCTTGAATTCGCGGCAGGATAGCGGCGGCAACAGGCTGGACGACGCGGCGCGCGCCGGCTGGCTCTATTACGTTGCCGGCAACACCCAGGACCAGATCGCCGCCACGCTTGGCATCTCCCGGCAGACGGCGCAGCGGCTGGTGTCGCTCGCAGTCTCCGAAGGGTTGATCAAGGTGCGCGTCGACCATCCGATCGCCAATTGCCTCGACCTTGCGGCACGGCTGAAATCGCGCTTTGCGCTTGATCTGGTCGAGGTGGTGCCGAGCGACCCGTCTTCGTCCTCCACCGTCATCGGCGTCGCCGAGGCGGCGGCGGCGGAGATCGAACGGCGGCTGCGGTCGCCCACACCGATCGTCATGGCGATCGGCACCGGCCGCACGCTGAAGGCCGCGATCGAGCAGCTGCCGCCGATGGAATGCCCGCAGCACAAGGTGGTGTCGCTGACCGGCAATATCTCGCCAGACGGTTCGGCGGCCTTCTACAACGTCATCTTCACCATGGCCGACAGGGTCAAGGCGCGCTCGTTTCCGATGCCTTTGCCGGTCATCGCCTCCTCGCCGGAGGAGCGCGAGATGCTGCTCAGCCAGCCGATGATCCAGCCGACGCTGGCGCTTGCGGCCGAGGCCGACGTCACCTTTGTCGGCATCGGCGATCTTGGCCCGAAGGCGCCGCTTTACGAGGACGGCTTCATTTCGGAGGGTGAATTGAAGGCGCTGCAGAAGGCCGGCGGCGTCGCCGAGATCGTCGGCTGGGTATTCGATCGTGACGGCCGCATGATCGAGGGCATCACCAACGACCGGGTCTCGTCGGCACCGCTGCCGTCGCGCGAAAAGTCGCTGGTGATCGCGCTTGCCATGGGCGACCGCAAGCTGCCGGGCATCTTCGCCGCCGTCAACCGGCGGCTGGTCAACGGCCTCATCACCGATGAGCGGACCGCCGCCGCCTTGCTGGCCGGCGCATGATCTCAGAGCCGCTGGCGGTCGGAAACGATCAGGTGAAATCGAAACGCAGCTGAACCCTCGATAAAACGAGCGACATTATTGGTGCCGGCCACAAGGATCGTTGCCGTCGAGGAAGCCCATGTCGCGCTGGAGATGCGGCGGCAGTTCCCGGACGTCGAGATAGGCCCGTTTCCGCGCTGCGTGCCTTGCCAATCCCCGCGCCAGCCGTGAAAACCAGCCATGGGCTGGAGCAAGAAGCAGCTTTTCCTGTAATGTGGTCATGATCGTCAGCCTTCGCTATCTCTAGGCGTAATTGATCTTCAACACGGAATATCGGTAGGACCGGCCGGTGCCGCCAATCAAACGTCGATCATTGCCCATAAGGAGGGCTTATGCCGGAGCTCAATTCACGACAGCTGGTTTCGCAGCTTCCTCCGCTTCAGGCGATCCGGGTGTTCGAGGCGGTGGCGCGGCATCTCTCGTTCACCAAGGCCGCCCAGGAGCTTGGCATGACGCAGGCGGCGGCAAGCTATCAGATCAAGCTTTTGGAGGAGCGCATCGGCGCACCCTTGTTCCTGCGCCAGCCAAAACAGATCGTGCTGACCGAACCTGGCCAACGCCTGGCGCCCGCGGTCAGCGAAGCGTTCGCGCTGTTGAGCGGCGCCTATGCCGCCGCGCGCACCGGCGCCGATGGCGTGCTTTGCGTTTCGACGCTGCTGACCTTTGCCTCCAATTGGCTGGCGCAGCATCTCGGCTCGTTCCAGGTCGCGCATCCGTCGCTGGCGGTGCGCGTCGATACCTCGAACAGGGTTGTCGACTTTGCCAGAGAGGATATCGACATCGCCATCCGCTCCGGCGGCGGCAATTGGCCGGGCGTCGAGACCCATATGCTGTTCCGGGCCGACTTCACGCCGGTCCTTAGTCCAAAGCTCGCGGCAAGCATCGGCGGCGTCAACGAACCGGCCGACCTGCTACGGCTGCCGATCCTCGACCCGGGCGACATCTGGTGGCGGGACTGGTTTGCCGCCGCCGGCCTGCCGGTCGCGGAATTGGCCAAACGCACCGGCACCAGCATGGGCGCGCAGGCCTACGAGGCCAATGCCGCGATTGCCGGCCACGGCGTGGCGATCGTCACCAAGGCGCTGTTCAAGACCGAACTTGCCGACGGCCGCCTGATTCAGCCCTTCGATCTTGTTGGTGACGACGGCCATGCCTATTGGCTGGTCTACCCGACAGCGCGGCGCAACGTGCCGAAGATCCGCGCCTTTCGTGATTGGATCCTGAACGAGATCGCTTGCCAGTAGGCCGAATCCAGGCCACCCGGACAGCAAAGCTCCGGCTTTTGACGGCGCGATGAGCCCGACCCAACCCTTCTCCACATATACCGCGAGTGTCCCAGGCTTGCCGCTGCACGAGACCAGCGTGCTGCGCTGCAGCAACGAATCCGGCTTGACATAATTCACGGTAAGTGAGTAATTGCTCACAGCCAAGGCAAATGCTCATCTTGGTTCATGGGAGGAATTTTGATGAAACTTCGCACGTTCACCCTAGGCCTGTTGTCGGCCAGCGCGCTTGCTTTCGCCGCGCATGCCGAATCCATCACCATCGCCACGGTCAACAATGGCGACATGGTCCGCATGCAGAAGCTGACCGACGACTTCACCGCCAAGAATCCCGACGTCCAGCTGCAGTGGGTCACGCTCGAGGAAAACGTCCTGCGCGAGCGCGTCACCACCGACATCGCCACCAAGGGCGGCCAGTACGACGTGATGACCATCGGCACCTATGAGGTGCCGATCTGGGCCAAGCAGAGTTGGCTCCTGCCGCTCGACAAGCTCGGCGACGACTATGACGTCAAGGACATCATCCCGGCCATTGCCGGCGGCTTGTCGGTCGACGGCAAGCTCTACGCCGCGCCGTTCTACGGCGAAAGCTCCTTCGTCATGTACCGCAAGGATCTGATGGAAAAGGCCGGGCTCAAGATGCCCGATGCACCGACCTGGGACTTCATCAAGCAGGCTGCCGACAAGATGACCGACCGCGCCAACGGCGTGAACGGCGTCTGCCTGCGCGGCAAGGCCGGCTGGGGCGAGAACATGGCCTTCCTGACCGCCATGTCGAACTCGTTCGGCGCGCGCTGGTTCGACGAGAACTGGAAGCCGCAATTCGACCAGCCCGAGTGGAAGAACACGCTGCAGTTCTATGTCGACCTGATGAAGGCCGATGGCCCCGAGGGCGCATCATCCAACGGCTTCAACGAAAACCTGGCGCTATTCCAGCAGGGCAAATGCGGCATGTGGATCGACGCCACCGTCGCTGCTTCCTTCGTCTCTGATCCGAAGAACTCCACCGTCGCCGACAAGGTTGGCTATGCGCTGGCGCCGGACAATGGCCTCGGCAAGCGCGGCAACTGGCTGTGGGCCTGGTCGCTGGCCATCCCCGCCGGCACGCAGAAGGCCGACGCCGCTCAAAAGTTCGTATCCTGGGCTACCAGCAAGCATTATGCCGAGCTCGTCGCCTCGAAGGAAGGCTGGGCCAACGTTCCGCCGGGAACGCGCTCCTCGCTCTATGCCAATCCCGAGTACCAGAAGGCAGCACCTTTCGCCAAGATGACGCTGGACTCGATCAACTCCGCCGATCCGACGCATCCGACCGTCAAGCCGGTGCCTTATGTCGGCGTCCAGTTCGTCGCCATTCCTGAGTTCCAGGGCCTCGGCACCACTGTCGGCCAGCTCTTCTCGGCGGCACTTGCCGGCCAGTCGAGCGTCGACGACGCCCTGAAGCAGGCGCAGGACGCCGCCACCGCGACGATGACCGAGGGCGGTTACATCAAGTAGGCTCCTCCCGGTGCCGGTTGCCAATGGCGACCGGCAACGGCCGCCCGAATCCCAGTTCGGGCGGCCGGCTTTCACACCGCTGAAAACTTGGCTGACCTCGAAGGGTGACCGTCATGGCTACTCAGCAGACCCGTTCGCTTGCCCGCTTCATGATGGCGCCATCCGTGGTGCTGCTGCTGGTTTGGATGATTGTACCGCTGGCATTCACACTGTGGTTCTCCTTCCAGCAGTACAATCCGCTCAATCCGATGCGCGACGGCTTCGTCGGGTTTTCGAACTACGCGCTGTTCTATTCCAACCCGGCATTCCTGCAGTCGATCCTCAACACGCTCACCATCGTCGTCAGCGTGCTTTTGATCACGGTGATCGGCGGTATCTTGCTGGCCCTTCTGCTCGATCAGCCGATGTGGGGACAGGGCATCGTCCGCATCCTCGTCATCTCGCCGTTCTTCGTCATGCCGCCGGTGGCGGCACTGGTCTGGAAGAACATGATCATGCATCCGCAATACGGCGTCTTCGCCGATATTGCGCGCTTCTTCGGCGGGCAGCCGATCGACTGGTTCGGGCAGCACCCGCTTTTGGCCATCATCATCATCGTCGCCTGGCAGTGGCTGCCGTTTGCGACGCTGATCCTGTTGACCGCGCTTCAGTCGCTCGACGGCGAGCAGAAGGAAGCCGCCGAAATGGACGGCGCCGGCTTCATCAGCCGCTTCATCTATTTGACGCTGCCGCATATGTCGCGCGCCATAACCGTGGTCATCCTGATCCAGACGATCTTCCTTCTGTCGGTCTATGCCGAGATCCTCGTCACCACCAATGGCGGCCCGGGTTATGCCTCCACCAACCTGCCCTTCCTCGTCTACCAGAAGGCATTGCTGGAGTTCAAAATCGGCCAGGCGTCCGCCGGCGGTATCATCGCAGTCATTCTCGCCAACATCGTCGCCTTCTTCGCCATGCGCGCCGTCGGCAAGAATTTGGATAAATAAGGGAGGAAACGATGGCACGTGCGCTGAACCACCCCCACTCCGTCCCGCTGCGCGGGACACCTCTCCCCCTGCCCGGGGGAGAGGAAACGCCTGCATCGAAGCCGCACCCTTCCTCTACCCCGTCGATCGGGGGAGAGGTGGTTTGCGCAGCAAACCGGAGTGGGGGTCGACCCTGCCGCCAACATCGCCGATACGGGAGGACCTGACGATGGCACGTGCAGTCACCACCCAGCACAAGACGATTGCGACCGCGGCCGCCTGGATCGTCGCGCTACTGATCTTCTTCCCGATCCTCTATACGATCATCACTTCGTTCAAATCGGAGCAGGAGGCCATCCAGGGCTTCAACCTGTTCCCGTCGGGAACCACGGAGAGCTATTCCGAGGTCCAGGCGCAGAACGGTTATTTCAAATTCTTCCTGAACTCGGTGTTCCTGTCGGTCGGCTCGACCGTCCTGGCTCTGCTTGTCGCCGTTCCGGCGGCATGGTCGATGGCGTTTTCGCCAAGCAAACGCACCAAGGACATCCTGATGTGGATGCTTTCCACCAAAATGATGCCGGCCGTCGCCGTGCTGTTCCCGATCTATCTGATCTTCCGCGATACAGGACTGCTCGACAGCCGCATCGGCCTGATGGTCATGCTGATGTTGATCAACCTGCCGATCGTGGTCTGGATGCTCTACACCTATTTCCGCGAGATCCCGGGCGAGATCCTGGAAGCGGCGCGCATGGACGGCGCATCGCTCTGGAACGAGATCATCTACGTGCTGACGCCGATGGCGGTGCCGGGCATCGCCTCGACCATGCTGCTCAACATCATCCTCGCCTGGAACGAGGCGTTCTGGACGATCCGGCTGACCACCACCGAGGCAGCGCCGCTCACCGCTTTCATCAGCTCCTTCTCCAGTCCGCAGGGGCTGTTCTGGGCCAAGCTTTCGGCCGCCTCGACACTGGCGATCGCGCCGATCCTGATCATGGGCTGGTTCAGCCAGAAGCAGCTGGTCCGCGGCCTGACGTTTGGGGCGGTAAAGTAACGGGCATCGCCTGACGCAAAACGAAAAACAGCCCTTCGGGGGAGGAAATCATGGGAAACATCACGCTCAAGAACGTCTCCAAATCCTTCGGGGCGACGTCCATCATCCCCGGCCTCGACCTGATCATCGAGAACGGCGAGTTCGTCGTCTTCGTCGGCCCGTCGGGCTGCGGCAAGTCCACGCTGTTGCGTCTGATTGCCGGCCTGGAGGACACCAGCGGCGGCACCATCATCATCGATGGCCGCGACGTCACCGGCGAGGCGCCGGCCAAGCGCAAGCTGGCCATGGTGTTCCAGTCCTATGCGCTTTACCCGCATATGACGGTGGCCAAGAACATCGCTTTCCCCCTGAAGATGGCGGGCGAGGACCAGGCGACCATCGACAAGAAGGTGAAGGACGCCGCCCGCATCTTGAACCTCACCAACTACCTAGATCGCCGCCCCGGCCAGCTCTCCGGCGGCCAGCGGCAGCGCGTCGCCATCGGCCGCGCCATCGTGCGCCAGCCTTCCGCCTTCCTGTTCGACGAGCCTTTGTCCAATCTCGACGCGGCGCTGCGCGGCACCATGCGGCTGGAGATCAGCGAGCTGCATCACCAGCTCAAGACCACCATGGTCTACGTCACCCACGACCAGATCGAGGCCATGACCATGGCCGACAAAATCGTCGTGCTCAACGCCGGCAATATCGAGCAGGTCGGCTCGCCGATGGAGCTCTACAAGACACCGAAGAACCTGTTCGTCGCCGGTTTCATCGGCTCGCCGAAGATGAACCTGATCGAAGGCGAGCCGGCCGCCAAATATGGCGCCAGGACAGTCGGCATCCGCCCGGAGCATATGAACATTTCGAAGACGTCAGGCGACTGGAAGGCGACCGTCGGCGTTGCCGAACATCTCGGCTCCGACACGTTTTTGCACGTCCAGGCGGATGGTGTCGGGCAGCTGACGGTGCGTGCCGACGGCGAACTTGCCGCCCATCACGGCGACACAATCTATCTGACACCGGACAAGACCAAGCTGCATCGTTTTGGCACCGATGGGAAGGCGATGCTGCAATGAGGCTCGGAGGTAAATCGGCGCTGATCACCGGATCGGCGCGCGGCATCGGCAGGGCGTTTGCCGAAGCCTACATGCGGGAGGGCGCGACCGTCGCCATCGGCGACATCAATCTCGAGGCTGCCGAGAAGACGGCTTCGGAAATCGGCGGCAACGCCTACGCGGTGAAGCTGGACGTCACCGATCTCGCGTCGATAGATGCGGCTGTCAAGGCGGTCGAAACCAGAGCCGGCGGCCTCGATATTTTGATCAACAACGCTGCGCTGTTCGACCTGGCGCCGATCGTCGAGATCAGCAAGGCAAGCTACGACAAATTGTTCTCGGTCAACGTCGCCGGCACACTGTTTACGCTTCAGGTTGCGGCCCGTTCGATGATTGCCCGCGGCAAGGGCGGCAAGATCATCAACATGGCAAGCCAGGCCGGGCGCCGCGGCGAGGCGCTGGTCGCCGTCTACTGCGCCACCAAGGCGGCGGTCATCTCGCTCACCCAGTCGGCAGGGCTCGACCTGATCAAGCACCGCATCAACGTCAATGCCATCGCCCCGGGTGTCGTCGACGGCGAGCACTGGGACCATGTCGATGCCTTGTTCGCCAAGTTCGAGAACCGGCCGAGGGGCGAGAAGAAGAGACTGGTCGGCGAAGCCGTGCCTTATGGCCGCATGGGCACGGCGCAAGACCTCACCGGCATGGCGGTGTTCCTGGCCAGCGATGAGGCCGAATACATCGTTGCCCAGACCTACAATGTCGATGGCGGCCAGTGGATGAGTTGAGGGGGCGAAGGCGCTCTTCTCCCCGTCTCCTCCAACGGGGGGAAGAGCCGTCCCGCTAAAGGGTAAAAGCAGATGTCCGTGAAACTCTCTTCTTCCATACTCGCCAAGCTTCCGCCCAAGATCGCCGGCCCGAAATACGATCGCGCCGCGCTCAAGGCCGGCATCGTGCATTTCGGCGTCGGCAATTTCCATCGCTCGCATCAGGCCGTCTATCTCGACGACCTCTTCAATTCGGGCGTCGGCCACGACTGGGCCATCGTTGGCGCCGGCGTCTTCGAGGGCGAGAAGGTCGGCCGCGGCAAGCTGCAGGAACAGGACTGGCTGACCACCGTGGTCGAGCAGGACAGCGGCCATATGAGCGCGCGCGTCACCGGCGTTATGATCGATTTCCTGATGCCGGGCGAAGCGACCGCAATCGTCGAGCGGCTTGCCGATCCGGCGATCAAGATCGTTTCCCTGACCATCACCGAGGGCGGCTATTTTATCGATCCGGCTTCTGGCGTGTTCAATCCGACGCATCCCGACATCGTTGCCGACGCTGAGCCGGGGGCGACGCCGAAGACCGTCTTCGGCCTCATCCTCGCTGGGCTGCTGCGCCGCCGCGCCGATGGCATCGTGCCCTTCACCATCATGTCCTGCGACAACATCCCCCACAACGGCCACGTCACTTCCGATGGCGTTATCGGCCTGGCGCGGCTGATCGACGAGGATCTGGCAAATTGGGTGAACGAAAACGTGGCCTTTCCCAATGGCATGGTCGACCGCATCACCCCGGCCACCACCGATCGCGAGCGCG
This sequence comes from Mesorhizobium sp. M1399, assembly GCF_040317735.1. Lineage (NCBI taxonomy): Bacteria > Pseudomonadati > Pseudomonadota > Alphaproteobacteria > Hyphomicrobiales > Phyllobacteriaceae > Mesorhizobium > Mesorhizobium sp. M1399. Next base: position 165,655 of record NZ_JAMYKZ010000004.1, on the reverse strand, counting down.
GCATTCTCTCCAGCGAGTTCGGTCTCGACGACAATTGGCCGGTGTTTTGCGAGCCGTTCAAGCAATGGGTGCTGGAGGACCGTTTCACCGATGGAAGGCCGCCGCTGGAACAGGTCGGCGTGCAGTTCGTCAGCGATGTCGCGCCCTATGAGCTGATGAAGATCCGCATCCTCAATGGCGGCCATGCGACCATCGCCTATCCGGCCGGGCTGATGGACATCCATTTCGTCCATGAGGCGATGCAGGAGCCGCTGGTACGCGGCTTCCTCGACAAGCTCGAGCATGACGAAATCATCCCGACCGTGCCGCCGGTTCCGGACACCGACCTCGAAGATTACTACCAGCTCATCGAGCACCGCTTCTCCAATCCGAAGATCGGCGACACCATACGCCGGCTTTGCCTCGACGGCTCTAACCGCCAGCCGAAATTCATCATTCCGACCATCGCTGACCGGCTGAAGGCTGGCAAAAGTGTCACCGGCCTGGCGCTGGAATCTGCGCTCTGGTGTCGCTACTGCTTCGGCACCACGGATTCCGGTGCCGTCACCGAGCCCAACGACCCGAACTGGGGCCGGTTGCAGGGGACGGCCAAGGCGGCCAGGGACATGCCTGCCGCCTGGCTTGCCATGGAGGACATCTATGGCGATGTCGGCCGCTCGCCGCCGTTCGCCGAAGCCTTCGCCCATGCGCTCAAATCGCTGTGGGCGGACGGCGCGCGCGCGACACTGACGCGCTATCTCGCCGGCGACCTCTGAAGCCGATCCAGCGCGATGACGCCTGAACTGGTCATTTTCGACTGTGACGGCGTGCTGGTGGATAGCGAGATGCTGTCCGTCTCGGCATTGCTGGAGATGATCGCGCTTGCCGGCGGCAACGTCAGCGAGGACGTTGCCTACGAGCACTTCCTCGGCAAGAGCATGAAGAGCGTCCGCGAAATCCTCGCAAGCGACTTCGGGCTCGATCTCACCGACCAGCATCTGACCGAGATGCGCTCCGAACTGATGCGCAAGTTTCGCCAGGAGCTGAAACCGATGCCAGGCATGGCACAGGTCCTGCCGAAGCTCGGCGTGCCGTGCTGCGTCGCCTCCTCCGGCACGCTGGAGCGGATCCGCTATGCGCTCAAGGTTACGGGGTTGCTTGGGCTGCTGGAGCCGCATTTGTTCAGCGCTGCCATGGTGGCGCGGGGCAAACCGGCGCCCGATCTTTTTCTCCATGCGGCTGCTAAAATGGGAGCGGACCCGCGAAACTGCCTCGTCGTCGAGGACAGCCCGGCCGGCATCCAAGCGGCGCGGGTGGCAGGCATGCGCGTCCTTGCCTTCACCGGGGGCTCGCACACCGGCAACCCGGCATTGAAAGCGCGGCTTGCGTCGAGTGAGCCGGACTTTATATTCGCTGACATGCTGCAATTGCCCGATCTGATTGCAGGCCTGGGAGCGAGAGCAAGAACACCTTGACCAACAGTTTCGTTTGCGCGGTCGATGTCGGCACCGGAAGCGCCCGTGCGGGCATTCTCGATACCGCTGGCGCCTTGCTCGGCCGCGCCGAGCACCCGATTGCCATGAAACAGCCGAAGGCCGATCACGCCGAGCACGATTCGCAGGATATCTGGTCGGCGGTGTGCATTGCCGTACGCGCTGCCCGCGAAAAGGCGCGCGTGAAGGGTGAGGATATCGTCGGCATCTCCTTTGACGCCACCTGCTCGCTGGTGGTGCGAGACCGGCATGGCGGCCAGCTCAGCGTGTCGGTATCAGGCGAAAGACGCTGGGACACCATCGTCTGGCTTGACCATCGCGCCATTGCCGAGGCCGATGAATGCACGGAAAGCGGCCATGCCGTGCTCGGCTACATCGGCGGCGTGATGTCGCCGGAAATGGTGACGCCGAAGCTGATGTGGCTGAAGCGCAATCTGCCCGGGACATGGAACGAAGCCGGCTATCTATTCGACCTCACCGACTTTCTGACCTGGAAGGCGACCGGTTCGCTCGCCCGCTCGCAATGCACGCTGACCGCCAAATGGACCTATCTGGCGCACGAAAACACCGGCTGGCGGCACGACTTTTTCCAAGCCGTCGGGCTCGGCGATATCTTTGAGCACGGCAATCTGCCGGAAAAGGCAAGCCCGGTCGGTGCCGATATCGGCCCGCTCGGCGCGCAAGCCGCGACGGAGCTTGGCCTCACCGAAAAATGCCGGGTCGGCGCCGGCGTCATCGATGCCTATGCGGGCGCGCTCGGGGTACTCGGCGGTTTCGCCGGTGACGCGACGAACATCGGCCGCCATCTGGCTCTGATTGCCGGCACGTCGAGTTGCGTCATGGCTATGTCGCCCGATCCGCAGCCTTTCGCCGGTGTCTGGGGGCCCTATTATGGCGCCGCCCTTCCCGGCCTGTGGCTGTCGGAAGGCGGCCAGTCGGCCACCGGCGCGCTGCTCGATCACATCATCCGCTGGCATGGCGCCGGCGGCGAGCCGGATGCCGCCATGCATGCCAGGATCGCCCGCCGCGTCGCCGAGCTGCGCGCCGCTGAAGGAGACAACCTCGCCGCCAGGCTGCATGTGCTGCCCGATTTTCACGGTAACCGCTCGCCGCTCGCCGACCCGCATGCCGTAGGCGTCATCAGCGGGCTGACGCTGGATTCGTCCTTCGACAGTCTGTGCAAGCTCTATTGGCGCACCGCCGTCAGCATCGCGCTTGGCGTCCGCCATGTGCTGGAGGCGCTGAACGAGAACGGCTATCTGATCGACACGCTGCATGTCACCGGCGGCCACACCAAGAACCCCTTGCTGATGGAGCTCTATGCCGACGCCACCGGATGCACGGTGGTCGAGCCGCTGGCGGACGAGGCGGTGCTGCTCGGCACCGGCATGATTGCCGCCACCGCTGCCAGGCTTTTTCCCGATTTGAACGCCGCTTGCGTCGCTATGCAGCAAGGCGGCAGGACGCGCGAGCCCAATCCGGCTGCCGCCGGCCGGTTCGATCGCGACTACCGCGTGTTTCTCGAGATGCATCGGCAAAGGCAGGCGCTGGACGCGATCCGATAGATCGGGATCGGCGGCTATCTCTGGTTCCAGCGCCGGACGACCGGTTCGTCAAGGCCGTGCTCATAACCGATCACGCTTACGCTGGCGGTATCCAGCACGAAAAGCGCGCCGTCTTGCGGTGGCAGGCCGAGCCAGCGTGCGGCTAGCACCCTCAGGAAATGCGAACTTGAGAAGACCAGGACATTGCCGCTGGCCTCGAGCAACTGGCTGACGATCCGGTCCGCCCTCGAGCCTACATCCGTGGCGGACTCGCCGCGCGGGCAGCCGTCGCGAAAGAGCCGCCAACCGGGACGCTCGGCGAGGATTTGCTTGGTGGTCAATCCCTCATAAGCACCATAATCCCACTCCGCCAGATCGTCCTTCTTCACGCCTGACGAGCCGAAGCCGGCCAGCGCACAGGTGTTGAAGGCGCGCTGCGACGGGCTCGACCACATCGCCGAGAAGGATAGACCCTTTAGCCGCTCAGTGACCCGCCTTGCCGCATCCTCGCCGGCCGGCGTCAGCGGTATGTCGGTCCGGCCGGTATGTTTTCCGGACGCACTCCATTCCGTCTCGCCATGCCGAACCAGATAGATTTCGGGAAACGCGCTCATCAGGCTGCCTTTCAAAGGAATCCACCGTGACCATAGCGGCTTCCATGGCCTCTCCAATAGCCTGCATTGAGCCGACTGGCTTAACCCTTCCGCAAGTCAGCCTCTTGCCACCGGTGCCCATTTCATAGACAAACCCGTCGTAATGCGGAATCCGGCCGATCTTGGCCATTTTCCGCGCTGAGACGCGGCTTCCGGCTCTTGCCGACGTGCCGCAATCGGATAGGCGGAAAAAATGTCTGCGATCGAAGCCGACGCTCGCGCGCCGGAAAACCTTTGGCGTCGGGAAATCAGGGCGATGCTGGCGCTCGCCTGGCCGATGGTGCTGACCAATCTCGGTCAGACCGCGATGACCGCTACCGACGTCATGATGATGGGGCGGCTGGGGCCGGACACGCTGGCCAGCGGTGCGCTTGGTGCCAACCTTTACTTCATGCCGCTGATCTTTGGACTTGGATTGATGCTGGCGACCTCGCCGATGATGGCGACCGAGCTCGGCCGTCGCCGCCACTCGGTGCGCGACCTGCGCCGCACCGTGCGCCAGGGTCTGTGGCTGGCGATCCTCATTTGCATTCCGATCTGGGTCTTTCTCTGGCACGGCGAGGCCGTGTTGCTGGCCATGGGTCAGGAACCGGCGCTGGCGCATCAGGCCGGCATCTATCTGCGCTGGCTCGAATGGGCGGTGCTGCCCTTTTTCGGCTACATCGTCCTGCGCTCGTTCATTTCGGCGCTGGAGCGGCCGGGCTGGGCACTGATCATCGTTTTCGTTGCCGTCGCCTGCAACGCCTTTTTCAACTGGCTGTTCATGTTCGGCAATCTCGGCATCCAATCGATGGGCATCGCCGGCTCCGGCCTCGCCACCACGCTGTCCAGCACGTTAATGTTCGCCGGCATGGCGGCGGTGGTGATGCTTGAGAAGAAATTCCGGCGCTATCGTCTGTTCGGACGCTTCTGGCGGGCCGATTGGCCGCGCTTCAAGGGCCTGCTGCGGCTCGGCCTGCCGATCGCCGGCCTGCTGGCGTTTGAGGTGACGATTTTCAACGCGGCGGCCTTTCTCATGGGCCTGATCGATGCGGCTTCGCTTGCCGCCCATGCGATCGCCATCCAGATCGCCTCGATCACCTTCATGGTGCCGCTCGGCCTCAACCAGGCGGTGACGGTGCGCGTCGGACTTGCCCACGGCGCCGGCAATCCGGAAGGTGTCAGCCGGGCCGGCTGGACCGCGTATGTCGTCGGTGTCTCCTTCATGGCGCTGATGGGGCTGGTGATGATCCTGTGGCCGCATCTCTTGATCGGCGCCTTCATCGATCTGGGCAATCCGGCTAATGCCGAGGTGGTGGCGCTTGCCGTGTCGTTCCTCGCCTTTGCCGCGCTGTTCCAGGTTTTTGACGGTGCGCAGGCGGTCGCCAGCGGCATGCTGCGCGGCCTGCACGACACCAAGGTACCGATGATCTATGCCGCGATCGGCTATTGGGGCATCGGCCTGCCGCTCGGCGTGCTGCTCGCCTTCCATTTCGGCTTCAACGGCGTCGGCATCTGGATCGGCCTGTCGTCCGGGCTGGCGGTGGTCGCCGCGCTCCTGCTGGGACGCTGGCTGCGGCGGGACAGGATCGCGCCGCCGCTGGTGTTCGGGCGTTGAATTGCTGGTCGCCCGCTCAGCGGGCCGCCGCCCGCTGCTCGAGCGAACGTGCGTATTGCGTCAGCGGAAAGCACATGACGAAGAAGATCAGCGCTACCAGCCCGTAGACTTTGAACGGTTCGAAGGTCGCATTGTTGATTGCGTTGGATGTCCTCACCAGCTCCTCGAAACCGATGATCGAGGTCAGCGCGGTCGACTTGATCAGCTGCACCAGGAAGCCGACGGTCGGCGCGCGGGTGATCGAAAACGCCTGCGGCAGGATGATCAGCCGGAGTTCCTGCAGATAGTGCAGGCCGAGGCTGGCGCCGGCGTCCCACTGGCCGCGTGGCAATGCATCGACGCCGCCGCGCCAGATCTCGGCGAGATAGGCGCTGGCAAAGAAGGTCAGGCCAAGCACCGCCGCGGTCCACGGCTCGATGCGCAGGCCCAGCATCGGCAAGCCGAAGAACATCAGGAAGAGCTGCATCAGCAGCGGCGTGCCCTGGAAAAGCGCGATGTAGCCGGAGGCAAACCGGCGCGCCCATTTATTCTTGGCGATCCGGAGGAACAGCACGATCATGCCGACCACGGCGCCGCCGACAAAGGCAGCCAACGACAACAGCACCGTCCAGCGCGCCGCCAGCAGCAGGTTGCGCAGAATATCCCAGAAGGTGAATTCGATCATGATACGCCGGCTCCGAGAAGCCGGCGTCCGCCGCCAATCAGCAGACGGCGCAGCCCAATCGACAGGATGAGATAGACCACCGTCACCACGAAATAGGTCTCGAAAGCCCGGAACGTGCGCGCCTGCAGCATGTCGGCCTCGTAGGTCAGCTCGCGCACCGCGATCTGCGACACGACGGCGGATTCCAGCATCATGATGACGATCTGGCTGGTCAGCGCCGGATAGATCACCTTGAGCGCCTGCGGCAGCACGATCTTGATGAAGACCTGGCGCGGCCTGAGCCCAAGCGCCATTGCCGCTTCCGTCTGCCCGGGCGGCACCGCGTCGAGTCCGGCGCCAACGATCTCGATCGTGTACGCCGCCATGTTGAGCGTCATCGCCAGCATGGCTGCCAGCACGGGATCGAGCCTCACGCCGATGCTTGGCAGCCCGAAGAAGATGAAGAACAGCTGCACCAGGAACGGCGTGTTGCGGATCACCTCGACATAGACGCCGATCGCCCGCTTGAGCAGCAGCGGGCCGTTCCGCCGCCCTGCGGCGCCGAGGATGCTGAGCAACGTTCCCGCCAGCGTGGTCACGGCGATCAACAGGATCGTCGTGGCCGCGCCGCGCGCGATCGCCCCTGTCGCCCCGGCAAGCCAGCCGAAGTCGAGGCTATAGGTCACCAGCCGTCAATCCTTGAGATTGGCGGGATCGAGCGGTGTCTTCAGCCAGGCCTTCGAGCTTTCGTCCAGTTTGCCGTCGGCCAGCATCTTGGCAACCGCATCGTTGACCGCTTGCTTGAGGCGGTCTTCCTTCTTGTTGAGGCCGATATGCGATGGCGAGGTGAGAAGCTGGAATTTCTGTTCCGGCTTCAGCGCCTCCTGGCGGGCGAGCACCTGGGCGCCGACATCGTTGCCGACCACCATCAGCTGGGTCTGGCCCGAAATGAAGGCCTGGATGACGGAATTGTAGTTGTCGAAGCGGCGGATGTCGGCCGAGGCGGGTGCTGCCTCGGTCAGCGAGGTGTCCTCCAGCGTGCCGCGATTGACGGCGATCGACTTGTCGGCAAGGTCTTCCTTGCCTTTGACCGCAAGTGCTGCCGGGCCGATGACGGCGATGTAGTAAGGCGCGTAGGCGGCGGCGAAATCGATCACCTGCTCACGCTCCTTGGAATAGCCGACGCTCATCAGCAGGTCGACGCGCTTGTCGGTAAGATATGGGATGCGGTTCTGGCCGGTCACGCTGACCAGATTGAGCTTGACCTTGAGCTGGTCGGCGATGGATTGCGCCACGTCGATGTCGTAGCCCTTGATGCTCATGTCGGCGCTGGCCGAGGAGAAGGGTGGGAAATCGGAAAAGATGCCGACATTGATGGCGCCGGCCTTGGTGATGTCGTCGATAGCGTCGGCATTGGCGGCCTGGGTAGTGAAACCAAAGCCGGTTGCTCCGAGCATCAGCACGGCGGCGATGGATGATTTGAGTTTCATGTGAAGTGTCATTGTCGTTCCCCTGCTGGAAGCTTGTTTGTGTGAGTGTAACCGCCGGCTCCAGCGCGGCGGTCGCCTTTGGGATTTTCTAGTGGACCATGATCGTCTCCGAAAACCGGTTCCCACTTTTCGGGATCATGGTCGAGCGTGTCAGCCCGCCTTGCTGGTGATTGCCGGGCTGAAGACCATCAGGCTGAGGATCTCGAACAGCACCTGCGCGCCGGCATGCGCCGTGTTGGTGGTCGCGTCATATTGCGGCGCCACCTCGACGACGTCGCCGCCGACGATATTGAGGCCCTTCAGGCCGCGCAGCAGCTCGAGCACTTCGCGCGTCGTCAGCCCGCCGACCTCCGGCGTGCCGGTGCCCGGCGCGAAGGCAGGATCGACGCTGTCGATATCGAAGGAGACATAGGTCGGGCCGTCGCCGACTATCCTGCGCGCCTTCTCGATAATGGCGGGAATGCCGAGGCCGGTCACCTCTTCGGCATGCACCACGGTCATGCCGGACTCATAGGTGAACTCCCAAAGGTACTCGGCCGAGCCGCGAATGCCGATCTGGATGGTGCGGCTCGGGTCGAGCACGCCGTCCAGCACCGCGTTGCGGAACGGACCGCCATGGTGGAACTTGGTCATGTCGAACAGGCCGCTGGTGTCGCAATGGGCATCGATATGGATCATGCCCACCGGCGCCTTCTTGCCGACAGCCTTCAGGATCGGGTGGCTGATCGAATGGTCGCCGCCGACAGACAAGGGCAGGACGCCGGCGTCGACGATCTGGTTGGTGCGGCGTTCGATGTCGTCATGGCTGGTCTCCAGCCGGTAGCGGCTCTGGAACGGCACGTCGCCAATGTCGGCGACTTTCAGCTCATGCGTCGGTGCGCATTCCAGCACATGATTGTAGGGGCCGATGCGCTCGATGGCGCGCAGCGCCCTTGGCCCGAAACGGGCGCCCGGCCGGTTGGTGACGCCCAGATCCATCGGCACACCGATCATCGCCACCTGAAGGTCGCCGAAATCCGGATTGTCGGCGGCGATTTCACGATAGGGCGCCGCGAGGAAGGTCGGGATGCCGGAATAGGGCGCCAGCCGCGTGCCGGTCTTGGAGAAGATCTTGTCGGCGACACGCTGGAATTTCGGGTCGAACATTTCGCCGCCATGGCTCTCGCCGTATTTGCGGCGCAGCGCTTCGAGCTTGCCGCGGTCATAACCCATGTCGGTCCTCCATGGCTGGTGCAGCGCGGACGGCGGCCTCGATAGCCGCAGCCGTTGGCTGCCTGCAGATTTCACGTCTTGATGCAATGCTTGGGCAAAGTGTCCTGTAGCTGCATTGAAAAATCAATTGATATTGTTAGGGTGTTCGCTGTGAGAAAATCTCACAGAGCTTAGGTTCCAAATGGCCAAGCGTTTGCCACCGCTCAACCCGCTGCGCGCCTTCGAGGCGACGGCGCGCCATGCCTCGCTGACCAAGGCGGCGGCCGAGCTGAACGTCACCCACGGTGCCATCAGCCATCAGATCAAGGCGCTCGAGCAATCGTTGGGCGTCAAGCTGTTCGAGCGTGCCGGCCAGCGGGTGAAGCTGACGCCGCACGGCGCCGAATTGCTGCCGGCGGTGTCGACAGCCTTCGACGGCATTGCCGCCGCCACGCAGCGCATGACACGGCCGGCCAGCACCGGCGCGCTATCGGTATCCTGCGTGCCGGCGCTGCTATTGCTGTGGATGATCCCGCGGCTGGGCAGCTTCACTTCGCAATATCCGGATATCCGGCTGACGCTGATCCCATCCAATGATGCCAAGGACGTCCGCGCACCGCATATCGATGTCTGCGTGCACTATGGTGACGGCAGCTGGACCGATTGCTGGATGCGCAAATGGTCGGGTCTCGAACTGTTCCCGGTGGTCAGCCCGACGCTGATCAACAACCGCCCGATCCGCACCGTCCGCGACCTCGCCGATCACGTCTTCCTGCATGGCGACGACGGCCGCGAATGGCACACCTGGCTGGCCGCCGCCGATGCGCTGGACCTGGAGCGCGGCCGCCGCCACCATCTCGGCGACGCGCGCATGGCGACCGAGGCCGCAGTCCACGGCCATGGCGTGGCGCTCGGCGACACGGTGACGGCAAGCGGACTGCTCGCCAGGGGTCTGCTTGTCGCGCCATTCAGCCTTTCCGTGCCGGCCGTCGACGATTTCTACGTCGTCTGCCGCAACGAGATGCGGTCGGCGCCGATCGTGCAATTGTTCATCGACTGGCTGTTTGCCGAGAAAGAGCAGGCCGATCGCCGCGCCGACGCGCCGGTGGCAGGCCGCATCGGCTTTCGCCGCAAGCGTCCAGCGCTCAAGGTGGTCGGCGCCAAGACCGCATCCTGAGGCCGAAACTGCCGTGGGCGCCGCTTGCCGCAGGGGCTTCTTTTTGTCGGGCCAGCCCGCAAAGCGGGAGGCGCGTTCAAAAATTCGATGCTAAGAGGCATTTGGAGCAATTCCAGGAAAAGTGCGCAGCGGTTTTCCGTCCGGAATTGCGCTAGACAAAAGCTAGAACGAGCAGCGAAGGCGCATTGAGCGATGGCAAAGACCGATATAGCGCGGCGCGTCTACAACCACACCTGGAAGCTCGACCCGATCGTGCGTAGCTTGCTCGACACCGATTTCTACAAGCTTCTGATGCTGCAGATGATCTGGGGCATGTATCCCAAGGTCGACGCCACCTTCTCGCTGATCAACCGTACCACCTCGGTCCGCCTTGCCGAGGAGATCGACGAGACGGAGCTGCGCGAGCAGCTCGACCATGCCCGCACCTTGCGCTTCTCGAAGAAAGAGATGATCTGGCTCGGCGGCAACACCTTCTATGGCCGCAAGCAGATCTTCGAACCGGAATTCCTCGCCTGGCTGGAAAATTTCCGGCTGCCCGAATACGAGCTCTCCAGGCGCGACGGCCAATACGAACTCGCCTTCAGCGGCCCGTGGATGTACACGACGCTGTGGGAGATCCCGGCGCTGGCAATTATCAATGAACTTCGATCTCGCGCGGCCATGCGGGCGTTCGGGCCGTTCGCGCTCGACGTGCTCTATGCCCGCGCCAAGGCCAAGATGTGGGCCAAGACCGAGCGGCTGAAGGCGCTGCCCGGCATCCGCATCTCGGATTTCGGCACCCGCCGCCGTCATTCGTTCCTGTGGCAGCGCTGGTGCGTCGAAGCGTTGAAGGAGGGCATCGGCGAGGCCTTTACCGGCACCTCCAACGTCCTGCTCGCCATGGACAACGACCTCGAAGCGCTCGGCACCAACGCGCATGAGCTGCCGATGGTGTTCGCCGCGCTCACCAATTCGGAAAAGGAATTGAAGCAGTCGCCCTATAAGGTGTTGCAGGACTGGCAGCGCTACTACGGCGGCAATTTGCTGATCGTGCTGCCGGACACCTTCGGCACCGCGGCGTTCCTGCGCGATGCGCCGGACTGGGTCGCCGACTGGACCGGCTTCCGCCCCGACAGCGCGCCGCCGATCGAGGGCGGCGAGAAGATCATTTCCTGGTGGCGCGAAAAGGGCAAGGACCCCAAGCAGAAGCTGCTCATCTTCTCCGACGGGCTTGAGGTCGAGACCATCGAGGAGACCTACCGCCACTTCCGCGGCAAGGTGCGCATGTCCTTCGGCTGGGGCACCAACCTGACCAATGATTTCGAAGGCTGCGCACCGACCGAGACCAACCGGCTCGACGCCATCTCGCTGGTCTGCAAGGTCACCGAGGCCAATGGCAGGCCGGCGGTCAAGCTTTCCGACAATCCGGCCAAGTCGACAGGCGACGAGAAAGAGATCGAGCGCTATCTGCGCATTTTCGGCCAGAAGGACCGCGTGGAGCAGTTGGTGAAGGTGTGAGGTAGGGAACTCTTGCGTAGTATGAGTTCCTTCTCGCCCGCCTCTGTCCTACCGGACATCTCCCCCACGAGGGGGGAGATTGCGCCCTCATTGCTGCTTTCGCCAATCGCTAAAGTTGCAGAAGGAGAGCCGACGGCGGAACCGCCGATCTCCCCCCAAGTGGGGGAGATGTCCGGCAGGACAGAGGGGGGCGCCGCAGAGCGCTGCATTTCTGCAATCAGGCCCTTTCCCGGCCTCGTTGCTTCGGTGGCTCTCCTGTCACCCGCGCCCGCCTTCGCCCATGCCTCCGACCGCGGCTACGTGCTACTGCTTCCCACCGGCTACTACCTCGCCGGTGGCGCGCTCGCCGTCGCCGCCAGTTTCCTTGTCCTGGCGCTACTGCGGCCGGACTCCCTCGACCGCTTCTGGCACAAACGCCTGCCGCTTTTCACCTTCGGCGACGGCGCGCGGACTGCCGTCAGCCTGATATCCTTTGCCGGCTTTGCAATTCTCATTGCCGCCGGCCTGTTCGGTAGCCGCGATCCGCTCTCCAATCCGCTGCCGCTGACCGTATGGACATTGCTCTGGGTTGGGCTGGCTTTGCTGCAAGGGCTCGGCGGCGATCTCTGGTCGTGGCTCAATCCGTGGTACGGGCCTTGCCGCGTCGTCTCGCGCCTGTCCGACAGAACCGAGCCACGGCGGCCGCCCCAGTGGCTCGGCTATTGGCCGGCTTTCGTGCTGTTCTTCGCCTTCGCCTGGTTCGAGCTGATCGACCCGGCGCCCGATGACCCGGCGCGGCTGGCCTGGGCCGCCGGCGTCTACTGGCTGCTAAGCTTCGCGGCCATGCAGGTCTTCGGCTACCGCGGCTGGACCCGCAGCGGTGAGTTCCTGACAGTGTTCTTTTCGATGGTGGCGCGCTTCGCCATTGTCGAACGCAACGAGGACGGCCGGCTCAAACTCTGCTGGCCGGGCGCTAAGCTGCTCGAGGTTGCGCCGCTGTCGCTCAGCGGCGTCGCTTTCCTGCTGCTTGCGCTGTCGTCGGTATCCTTCGACGGCCTGTCGAAAACCTTCTTCTGGCTAGGCCGGTTCGGCATCAATCCGCTGGAGTTTCCGGGACGCACCGCCTTGATCGGCATCGGCAGTTTCGGCCTTGTGCTGACCTTTGTTGTGCTTGCGGCCGTGTTCGCGCTTGCCGTCTTTCTTGGCCAGCACCTTGCCGGCAGCAAGCATTCCCTCGCTCACGCCGCAGGGCTGCTGGTCCGGTCGATCGTGCCGATCGCGCTCGCCTACCACTTCGCGCACTATCTGACGGCGCTGCTGGTCGACGGCCAATATGCGATTGCCGCGCTCTCCGACCCGTTTGCGCTGGGCTGGAACCTGTTCGGTACCGCCGACATGCCAATTGAAGCCGGCGTCGTCGCCGGCGCCGGCTCGGCCTGGTGGCTGTGGAACCTCCAGGCCGGCGTCATCATAGCCGGTCACATGTTTGCAGTGCTTGTCGCCCACGGTTTGGCCGGGCGGCTGCATCCCGTTCCCGCTCGCGCCGCGCTCAGCCAGTTCCCGCTCACCGCGCTGATGATCGCCTACACCGTCTTCGGCTTGTGGCTGCTTGCGACGCCAACCGCCGGGTGAACGAGATGCGCGATGCCCGTCAATCGAACCTTGGGGAAAGCTCGCTTGCCACGTCAGAGCTTTGGTGATTTAGTTTGTACACATGCAATTTTCGGCCCTCTTAGCAAGAGTGGCCCGCCTCGCTACAGCCATTGGTCAAAGCTCAAAAACAAGGGGAACTGCCGTGACTGACAAGAATGGGTTTTTCGATCTCTCCAGATCCGCTCTCACCCGCCGCACGGCGCTGAAGGTCCTTGCCGCCGGCGCCGGTCTTGCCGTCGCGCCGGGCTTCGTGCGCTACAGCCAGGCGCAGAGCTCGGCGCCGATCAAGATCGGCTTCCAGTCGCACCGCACCGGCATCGGCGCCGCCTATGGCCGCTGGTACGAGAAGACCACGGCCGCGGCGGTCAAGGCGATCAACGATGCCGGCGGCATCAACGGCCGGCCGGTCGAGGTGATCATCGAGGATGACGGCACCGATCCCGGCCGGGGCGCCGAAGTGGTCGGCAAATTCGCCTCCCAGCACAAGACCGACATCGTCTACGGCACGCTGTTTTCGCATGTCGTCATCGGCTCGGCGCCGGCCGCCGGCGAGGCCAAGATGCCCTATTTCGTCGTCAGTGAAGGTCACCACGTCGCGTCGACCAAATTGAACCGCTACGTCTTCCAGCCCGGCATCACCGACGTGAAGAGCCAGATCCAGTCGATGGCGCCGTGGATTGCCGCCAATGCCGGCAAGAAGGTGACGCAGATATTCCCCGATTTCGCTTTCGGCTACGATCATCGCGACTACCTGCCGCCGGCGCTGAAGGCGCAAGGCGCCGAGGTCATCGCGCAGATCGCCATCCCGCCGACGGAATCCTCCTTCACCAAATATTTTCCGCAGATCCCGGCCGAGACCGAGGTGATTTACCACGTCATGGTCGGCCCGGCGGTGCTCACCTTCGTCAAGGAACTCGGCGAGTTCTACGGCTCCAACCGGCCGCAATTGTTCGGCTTCATCGATTCGCTCGAAGCCACCGACATCAACAGCCCCGGCCTCGAATTCCTCGACGGCAGCCATTTCTGGGAAGGCTCGCCACGTTATGCGCAGCCCGATGACTCCCCTGCACAGAAGGCCTATCGTGCCGCCGTCGGCATCGACGACAATGGTGCATCTGTCGGCGATCCCAAGGACGTCTCCACCGCCGCGCACATGTTCGGCTGCTGGGAAACGCTCTACGTCGTCAAGAAGGCGATGGAGGATGCCGGCTATAAGGGCCCGGAAGACCGCGCCAAGCTGGTCGAGGCGACCGAGGCGTTGACCGAGTTCGCCGAGGGGCCCGAGCATCCGCAGGGACCGAAAACCTTCAACGGCAAGATCCACCAGTGTTTTGGTATCCAGAACATCTCCAAGGTCGAAGGCGGCCGGCTGAATGTCGTCCACAAGACCAAGATCGAGGACGGCCTCTACGAGCCGGAAGGGGATTACACGACGCAGGCGCTGTGAGCTTGGCTGCTGCAGCAAGCGTGAGCGCCAAGACACCCCCCTCTGGCCAGAGGGGGGTGCTTCGCGCATCCGCCGGTGCTTAGCCGATGCACTTCGGACCCCACCTGCTCCTCGCCGCCCTCGAAGGCCTCGTCACCTCCGCCGTCCTGGCGCTGACGGCGCTTGGCCTGTCGCTGGTGTTCGGCGTCATGCGCGTCGTCAATGTCGCGCATGGCGAGTTCTTCATGCTGGGCGCGGTGCTTGCCTGGGCGATTTCTACGGCGATATCCGGCCATCCGGCGCTCGGCTTCCTGGCCGCCCTGGTGCTGGCGCCGCTGATCGTCGGCTTGATCGCACTGCTCGCCGAACGGCTGGTCCTGCGCCGGCTCAACTACAATCCGGAAGCCACCATCGTCGCCACCATCGGCATGCTCTACATCATCCAGCAATTGGCGCTGACCTTCTACGGCCCGGAGGCGCGGCCTGTGGAGCCGCCGTTCAGCTACCGCATCCTCCTGCCGTGGTTCGGCTATTCCGGCTACAAGCTGTCGATCATCGCCGCATCCGCGCTGCTTCTGGTCGCGACCTGGCTGGTGCTGACGCGCACGAAAATCGGCCTCATCATGCGCGCCACGCAATATGACAGCGAGACGGCGCAGGCCTTTGGCATTCCGGTGACCAGAGTCTATGCCGGCGTCTTCGCGCTCGGCGCCATGTTGGCGGCTGTGGCCGCGGTGCTGATCGTGCCGATCAGCCAGGCCCACTATCTGATGGGACAAGACCCGCTGTTGCTGTCGTTCATCGTCGTCATCATCGGCGGCCTCGGCTCGCTGCGCGGCACGGTCGTCGCCGCGGTGCTGATCGGCCTTTCCGACGGCATCATCTCGGTGTTCTTCTCACCGACGCTGGCCAAGATCATCGCCACCTTGCTCGTCGCCATGGTGCTGGTGTTCCGGCCGCAGGGCCTGTTCGGGACGGCATCGCGATGAAGGATGCTTCGCCGGCAAAGCCATATGCGCTGCACCTCGGCGTCATCGCCCTGCTTTTCGCCCTGAGCTTCGTCTTGCCGGAATACCATCACGGCCTGCTCGCTCGCATCATGGTGCTGGCGGTCTTCGCCATGGGCTACAATCTGCTGTTCGGCTATGTCGGGCTGCTCAGCCTCGGCCATGCCATGTTTTTTTCAGCCGGGCTCTATGGCGCCGGCCTCGCCGTCATTCATCTCGGCTGGAGCGTATCGGCCGCCTTTGCAGCCGGGCTTGCCTGCGGCGCACTTCTCGCGCTGGTGATCGCGCTGCTGGCGCTGCGCACCTCCGGCGTCGCCTTCATGATCGTAACAACGATGTTCGCTCAGGTATTCTATCTCGTCATCCTCTATCTCGCCGCCTGGACCGGCGGCGACCAGGGCATGGTCGTACCGCAGTCGATGCGTGTCCTTGTCCTGGGCAGCACGTCGCTCGACCTCACCAACCCGACCGTGCGCTATATGAGCGCGCTGGCGCTGTTCTCGATCGTGCTGCTTATAAGCCTGGCCATAGTCCGCTCCGGCTATGGCCGCGTGCTGGTCGCCATCCGCGAGAACGAGGAGCGGACAAAAATGCTCGGCTACGATACGTTTTCCAACAAGCTCGCCGCCGTCATCGTCTCCGGCACCATCTGCGCGGGTTCCGGCGCCGCCTATGCGCTGCTGTTCGGCTATGTCGGCTCGAGCTTCGCTTCGGTGCAGTATTCCATCCTGCCGCTGCTCTGGGTGCTGCTGGGCGGTGCTGCCACCACGCTCGGGCCGCTGATCGGCACGCTGTTCATGTACTATGTCATCGACGTCGCTAGCGGCTACACCTCCGCCTATCTGCTGATCGTCGGCATCGCGCTGATCCTGCTGGTTTTGTTTTTCCCAAAAGGCATTCTCGGCAGCATTCGCCAGCGCTGGCTCGGATGGCTGCCATGATGCCGCTTTTGACCACCAAAGACCTGTCGCGCAGTTTCGGCGGCTTGCGCGCCGTCGACGGCGTCGACTTCGCGCTGATGCCGGGCGAGATCCGCGCTGTCATCGGCCCCAACGGTGCCGGCAAGACCACCTTCGTCAGCCTGGTCAGCGGCCGCATCCAGCCCTCGTCGGGCACGATCATCTTCGACGGCGCCGATATCACCAGCCTGCCTGCCTACGCCAGGGTTCGCCTTGGCATCGCCTATACATTCCAGATCACCAGCGTCTTTGCCAATCTCAGCGCCTACGACAATGTTGCCCTGCCGGTGCAGCGCACGCTGACCGACAGCCGCTCGAAGGGCGCGGTTCACACCGGCGTCATGGCGGCGCTCGAGCGCACCGGACTTGCCGACTGGGCGCAAATGCCGGCCGGGCAGTTGTCCTACGGTCACCAGCGCCTGTTGGAAGTGGCGATGGGGCTGGCACTGAAGCCGCGGCTGCTGATCCTCGACGAACCGACGCAAGGGCTGGCCGACAGCGAGATCGACAATTTCATCGAGCTGGTGCGCGAGATCGCCGATAGCGCCACCGTGCTTTTGATCGAGCACAACATGCCGGTGGTCATGCAGCTCGCCGACCGCATCACCGTCTTCAACGCCGGCAGGATTTTAGCTGAAGGCACGCCCGAGCAGATCCGCGCCAATGCCGCGGTGCAGGACGCCTATCTGGGGACGACCCATGGCTGAGGCCCAGTCCAGGGCACTGACGATCTCCGGGCTTGATTGCTTCTATGGCGAGGTCCAGGTGCTCTATGGCCTCGATCTCGTCTTGAGCGAGGGCGAGGTGCTCTGCCTGTTCGGCCGCAACGGCGCCGGCAAGACGACGACGCTGAAGGCGATCATGGGCCTGGTGCCGGCAAGCGCCGGCTCGATCCGGCTCGAAGGGCGGGAATTGACCGGCCTGCCGGCGCACGAGGTGCCCAAGGCCGGCGTCGCCTATGTGCCGCAGGGCCGGCGGCTGTTCGCCGAGATGACGGTGGCTGAAAACATCGAGATCGGCCTGATGGCCCGCAACAAGGGCAAGGCGACGCGCGAAAACGTGCTCGATCTCTTCCCGCTGCTGCGCCAGCGCCTTAGGCAGCGTTCTGGCACGCTATCGGGCGGCGAGCAGCAGATGCTGGCCATGGCCCGCGCCCTGTGTCTGGAACCACAGGTGCTCCTACTCGACGAGCCGACCGAAGGGCTGATGCCGTCGATGATCGCCAAGATCCGCGAAACCGTTTCGAAGCTGCGTGCGCTTGGCGTGTCGACAATCCTTGTCGAGCAGCGCGTCGATGCCGTGCTCTCGGTCGCAGACCGCGTTTGCTTCATCGAAAACGGCCGCAACCGCGAGACGGTCGACGTTGAGGAACTGCGTGCTGATCCCTCGGCGGTCCGCCGCTATGTCGGCGTCGGCTGATCAGGCAAAAAACAGCAAGCCGGCGAGCAGGAAAGTCGGGATCAGCACGGCGCCCGACCACGCCATGTAGCCAAAGAAGCTCGGCATCTTGATGCCGCGATGCCTGGCAATGGCATAGACCATGAAATTCGGCGCATTGCCGACATAGGTGTTGGCACCCATGAACACCGCGCCGGCCGAGATGGCCGCCAGCGTCGAGGCGAGCTCGGTCATCAGATGCTGCGCATCGCCGCCGGCCAGCTCGAAGAACACCAGATAGGTCGGCGCATTGTCGAGGAAGGACGACAGCGCCCCGGTCAGCCAGAAATAAGCGAGATTGTCGGGCGCGCCGGTCGGCGAGCTGACCAGCAGCACCAACGGCGCCAGCGCGCCGTCGAGGCCGGCCCGCAATATGGCGACGACCGGCACGATGCAGATGAAGATGCTGGCGAACAGCTTCGCCACCTCGGCAATCGGCCCCCAGCTGAAGCCGTTTGCGCCGCGAAACTCCTTTGGCGAGACGACAAGCGACGTGAAGGCCAGTATCAGGATGGCGGCGTCGCGCACCAGATTCTGCAGCTCGAGGCTGACGCCCTGAAAAGAGAAACTCACTCCCGGCTTCCAGGCAGCGGAAATCAGGATCGCGGCGATCACCCCTGCCAGCAGCGGGATGTTGGCCAGGCCGCGAATGCGCACCTTGCTGTCGGGCGTCGGATCCTTGATCTTCGGCGCGCCTTCCTCCCGGTGATGCATGATGATGTCGATCGCCAGGAAAACCGCCAGCACCACGCCGGCGACGAACAGTGTCTCGGGCAACAGGTGAACTGTCGTCCAGAAGAAATCGACGCCGCGCAGGAAGCCGACGAACAGCGGCGGATCGCCGAGCGGCGTCAGCGACCCGCCGATGTTGGACACCAGGAAGATGAAGAAGATGACGACATGGGCGTTGAAGCGCCGGTTGTCGTTGGCGCGGATGAGCGGCCGGATCAGGATCATCGAGGCGCCGGTTGTGCCGATGATCGAAGCAAGCACAGCGCCGCCCAGCAACAGCCCGGCATTGACCAGCGGCGTGCCGTGGATGTTGCCGGCAACGAAGATGCCGCCCGAAATGGTGAACAGTGCGAACAACAGGATGATGAACGACATGTATTCGGTGAGCAGCGCGTGCAGCACCGCCTGCGTTGCCGACGGGATGCCGAAGGCGAGCGCCAGCGGCCCGATCACCAACGCTGCCCAGAAAGCGGCAATCTTGCCGTAATGGTGCTCCCAGGCATGACGGAAGAGCAACGGCCCGGTCGCGATGCAAAGCAATAGCCCGGCAAACGGCAGCACCCACCACAGCGACATGGCGGCGCCCGGCAATTCGTGCGCTTCGGCCGCGAGAACCGCTCCCGGAGAAAAGATTGCGGCAATCAGTGCAGCACTTGCCGTCAACGCCGCAAACCGCATGGAGCCCCTCAAAAGTCTGTCAGGTTCGGCTGGATGACGTTCAAATCAGTGCCACGCCGGCATCGCGCATCCGGCCCAGCATCCTCTCCACGGAGCCGTTGAGATCGATGCCGCGGCAGGCGTCGAGCCGCACGGACGTCTCAAAACCGAGCTTGACCGCGTCGAGCGCCGAAAAGGCGACGCAGAAATCCGTCGCTAGGCCGACCAGGGTCAGCGTCTCGATGTTCCGATCCCGAAGATAGCCGGCAAGGCCGGTCGGCGTCGTCCGGTCGTTCTCGAAGAATGCCGAATAGCTGTCGATCGCAGGACGGAACCCTTTGCGGATCACCAGCTCGGCCTTGCTCCAGGCGAGGCCCGAATGGAAATCCGATCCCAGGCTGCCCTGGATGCAGTGATCCGGCCACAGCGTCTGGTGGCCATAAGGCACATCGATCGTTTCGAACGGTTGCTTGCCGGGGTGGCTGGAGGCAAAGCTGGAATGGCCGGCAGGGTGCCAGTCCTGCGTCAGCAGGACGTGCTCGGTCCGCCGGATCAGGTCGTTGACCAACGGCACGATTTCGTCGCCGCCAGCCACTTCCAGGGCGCCACCCGGGCAGAAATCGTTCTGCAGGTCGATGACGACAAGCGCTTCGTCGGCCATGGAGCCTCCTTATTTTCTTGGTCTTGAGCTTAGGCTCCAATGAAAACGCGACCGGACGCAGAAACTTGACCAGATGGCCGGCTGCGTCAACCTCTCACGGCATAACAAATGCGTTCCGGGCGCACCGGTGCCCATAGCCGTGCAAACTCTGGCTTTGACAATTCCTGCCGGCTTGATATCATTTGCATACGAATGAATTTCCTGCCTTGCATGCTCGGGAAAATCTTTCGGCAGGATCCCCTCTCGGGAAGTCCATTCTGGGAAGGCAAAGCGTGATCCGTTACGCAAAACCCACCACGGTCGACGACGCCCTCGCTTTGCTGGGCGAAGGACAATGGCGCATCCTCGCCGGCGGCACCGACTTCTATCCGGCACAGGGCAGCAAGCCTTTCCGCGACAATGTCCTCGACATCAATGGCTTGGCGGCATTGCGCGGCATTGCCGAAGCCGAGAACCATTGGCTCGTTGGCGCGCGCACCACCTGGACCGATCTCGTCCGCCATCCGCTGCCGGCGGCTTTCGACGCGCTGAAGCAGGCGGCGCGGGAAGTCGGCTCGGTGCAGATCCAGAACGTTGCCTCGATTGCCGGCAATCTTTGCAATGCCTCGCCGGCCGCCGACGGCGTGCCGGCGCTGCTGGTGCTCGACGCCGAGGTCGAACTGCGTTCCTCGGTGGCGACCCGGCATCTGCCCCTTGCAGAATTCATCCTCGGCAACCGTCGCACCGCTCTGCAGCCCGGCGAAATGGTCACGGCAATCCGCATTCCCAAACCCGCGACCGCCGGCAGCTCCGCCTTCGTGAAGCTTGGCGCACGGCGTTATCTCGTCATCTCCATCGCCATGGCCGCCGCACGCCTGGCCATCGAAGATGGCATCGTCAGGAACGCGGTCGTCGCCGTCGGGTCCTGCTCGGTCGTCGCCAGGCGCTTGGCGGGCGTCGAGGCGGCGCTGCGCGGCCGTCCGGTCGGCCCCGCGCTGGCCACTGCCATCCAATCCGCGCCAATGGACGAGCTGTCGCCGATCGGCGACGTGCGCGGCAGCGCCGAATACCGGCTGGATGCGGCGCGCGAGATCGTCGTCCGCGCCGTGCTTGGTGCGATGGGCGCTATTCCCGGCGAAAGGGCGGCGGCCTGATGGGCATGGAGCGCGCCGACATCGCCTTCGAGGTCAACGGCGCCGCCGTCAGCGTTTGCGTACCGCCGGTGCGACGGCTGTCCGCGGTGCTGCGCGACGAGCTGCGGCTGACCGGCACCAAGATCGGCTGCGATGCCGGCGATTGCGGCGCCTGCACGGTGCTGGTCGACGGCGAGCCGGTCTGCGCCTGCCTGATGCCGGCGGCTTCCGCCTCCGGCACCGTGGTGACGACCGTCGAAGGTCTCGGCGATGGCAGGCTGTCGGCGCTGCAGGCCTCGTTTCTCAGCCATGGCGCAGCACAATGCGGCGCCTGCACGCCCGGCCTGCTGGTCGCCGCAACGGCACTCCTGGACAGGACGCCTTACCCGAGCGAGGCCGAAACGCAGGATGCGCTGGGCGGCGTGCTCTGCCGCTGTACCGGCTACCGCAAGATCGTCGCCGCGGTGATGGATGCTTGGCGCCACGCCGATGGTCTCGATCCGCGCATGCCATTGTCCGGCCATGCCGTCGGCTCCTCTCCGATCCGCCTCGATGGCGTGCCGAAAGTCACCGGCGTCGAAAAATTCGGCGGCGATTCCTTTCCCATGGATGCACTGTCGGTGCTGGTGATCCGCTCGCCGCATTATCATGCGGCCTTCAGCTTCGGCGATCTCGATGGCTGGGTGAAATCCCGTCCCGGCATTGCCGGCGTCTTTACCGCCGCCGACATTCCGGGAAAGAATTGTTTCGGCGTCATCGCGCCCTTCGCCGACCAGCCGGCGCTGGCCGAAGCATTTTCGCGCTTTCGCGGCGAGGCGGTGGCGCTGGTTGCCGGCGAACGCGAGGCCATCGTCGATCTCGACCTTGCCGATTTTCCTGTCAGTTGGACCGAATTGCCGCATTTTCTGGAGCCTTGCGAAGCACAGGCCGGCGGTGCGTCACTGGTCCATGAAAACCGGCCCTCGAACTTGCTCACCTCCGGCTTCGTCGAGCGTGGCGACCCCGAGGCCGCCCTTGCCGGTGCGGCTTTCGTCGTTTCCGGCGCCATCGACACCTCCTATGTCGAGCATGCCTATATCGAACCGGAAGCCGGCTATGCCTTCATGGACGGCGATACGCTGGTCGTCGTCGCCTGCACGCAGGCCCCCTATATGGACCGCGACGACACGGCAAAAGTGCTCGGCCTTGCCCCGGAAAAGGTGCGCATCGTGCCGACCGCCACCGGCGGCGGCTTCGGCTCCAAGCTCGATGTCTCGCTGCAACCGCTCATCGGCCTCGTCGCCATGAAAACCGGCCGGTCGGCGGCACTCGCCTATACCCGCACCGAATCGATGATCTCGACCACCAAGCGCCATCCCGCTCGGATGAGAGCGAGCATCGGCGCCGATGCCGACGGCCGCGTCACCGGCATGGTCTTCGCCGGCGATTTCAACACCGGCGCCTATGCCAGCTGGGGGCCGACGGTCGCCAACCGCGTGCCGGTGCACGCCTCCGGCCCCTATGCGACGCCGAACTATCGCGCCGAAGGCCGCGCCATCCACACCAATGGCCCGATTGCCGGCGCCTTTCGCGGTTTCGGCGTGCCGCAGGCGACGATCATGCAGGAGACCCTCTATGACGAGTTGGCCGACAAGCTAGGCATGGACCGGCTCGACTTTCGCCTGAAGAACTGCCTTCGGAACGGATCCGAAACAGTTACCGGGCAGCGGCTCGAGTCAGGCGTCGGCATCGCCGACTGCCTGGAGGCCCTCCGCTCACATTGGCGGCGTGCCCTTCGTGATGCCGAAGCGTTCAATGCCGGTAGCAGCATCAAAAAACGCGGCGTCGGCGTGGCCTCTTGCTGGTACGGCTGCGGCAACACCTCGCTGCCCAATCCGTCGACCGTCAAGGTCGGCATCTCGGTATCGGGTGAAGTCGTCCTGCATCAGGGGGCGGTCGATATCGGGCAAGGTTCGAACACTGTCATCGCGCAGATCTGCGTCGACGCGTTGGGGCTTCCGCTTGAAAAGCTCCGGCTGAAAGGCGCCGACACGGCGATCACCCCCGACGCCGGCAAGACATCGGCCTCGCGCCAGACCTTCGTCACCGGCAAGGCCGCCGAAAAGGCCGGCCGCGCCTTGCGCGATGAGATCTTGCGTTTCGCCAATGTCTCGGAAAAGGCGGCGATTGCGCTGGACGGCACAAGTCTGAGCATCGGGGAAGGCGAAGCGACGCGCCGCATCGATCTTTCCTCGCTGAAGGCAGACGCCGAAGGATTCGTCTTCCGGGCCGAGGAAAGCTACGACCCGCCGACGCAGCCGCTCGATGCAAAAGGTCAGGGCAAGCCTTACGCCGTCTATGGCTATGGCGCCCAGATCGCCGAACTGGAGGTCGACCTCAGGCTCGGCACCGTGAAGCTGATAAAAATCACCGCCGCGCACGATGTCGGCAAGGCCATCAATCCCTTGCTTGCCGAAGGCCAGATCGAGGGTGGCATCGCCCAGGGCATCGGCATGGCGCTGATGGAAGAATACATCCCCGGCCGCACCGAAAACCTGCACGACTATCTGATCCCGACGATCGGCGACGTGCCGCCGATCGAGACCATCTTGATAGAAGTTCCGGATCCGGAAGGACCCTTCGGCGCCAAGGGTTTGGGCGAGCATGTGCTGATCCCGACGGCGCCGGCGATCCTCAACGCCATACGCCATGCCGCCGGTGTGGTGGTCACCAAGATTCCGGCGACTCCGACCCGCATCCGCGCCGCCATCCTCGACAAGGAGGCCCGCCGATGAGCGAGCTTGCCGAACGCTTCGAGACACACGATCCCGGCGAGAAGCTGGTGGCGGAGAAGATCCGGTGCGATGCCTGTCCGGTCATGTGCTACATCGCCGATGGCCGCACCGGCGCCTGCGATCGCTACGGCAATGTTGGCGGCAGGATCGTGCGGATGGATCCGCTGACCATCCTCGACCACGCGGCCGAGACAGGCGGCGCGGTCGTGCCCTTTGCCGAGGAAGGCAAGGGCTGGGACGGCGAACTGGTCAACACCGGCCGCCGCTTCGTCACCGCGATCGGCGCCGGCACCACCTATCCCGACTACAAGCCGGCGCCCTTCATCGTCAGCCAGGAGGTCGAGGGCGTCGATCTGGTCACCGTCGTCACCGAGGGCATCTTCTCCTATTGCGGCGTCAAGGTGAAGATCGACACCGACCGTCATATCGGCCCCGAAACGGCAACGGTCCGTGCCGAAGGCGAGGCGATCGGCCATGTCACCACCGGCGAATACGGCTCGCAGATGCTGTCGCTGGGCGGCGTGCATCATTTGACCGGCGGCTCAAAGGCTGAAGGGCGCGCCACCTGTGATGCCATGCTCAGGCTGTGCAACCGCAAGCCGGTCGAGCTCGTCATCGACGGCGGCGCCACCGTCATCGTCGAAGCCGGCAAACCGCCTGTCATCGACGGCAAACTTGAGCAGCGCATGCGCGTCGGCTGCGGTTCGGCCACCATAGGCATGTTCGCCACCCAGTGGCGCGGCCTTGTCGACGAGGTGGTGGTGGTCGACGACCACATCACCGGCGTCGTCTCCGAGCATCAGGCGGGCAAGGTGCTTGGCTGGCAGGATACCGGCATCAAGATCATCGGCCGCCGTTCGACGCCGGGCCGCTATTTCAAGGTGTCGGAGCCCGGCCTCGGCTGGGGCGGCACCAATATCTCCGACCCGCTGTCGATCCTTGGTGAATGGAGCGCCAAAAAGGGTGCGCGCCCCGGCATGTCGCTGCTGATGGTCTCGACCACCGGTGAGCAATTCGCCTATTACGAGCTCGACGACGAATTGAAGCCGGTGCAGAAACCGTTCCCGGAGCGGCTGCGGAAGTCGGTTGAACTGATCGAGGACAATTGCGAGCCGGCGCTCTGCACCGTGCTTTTCGTCGGCGGCGCCGGCGGCTCGCTGCGCGCCGGCGTCACCGAGAACCCGGTCAATCTGACCCGCTCGGTGCAGGGCCTCAAGACCTATGTGACGGTCGGCGGCGCGCCGGTCTATGTCTGGCCGGGCGGCGGCATCACGCTGATGGTCGACGTCATCCGCGTGCCGGAAGGCGCCTTCGGCTATGTCCCGACGCCGGCGCTGGTGGCGCCCATCGAATTCACCATGCGCCGCGACGATTATGTCAGGCTCGGCGGCTATGAAGCCGAAATCCGCAGCGTCGACGATATCCTGGCCAAGGGCGGCGAGTATCTCAACCCGCGCCGCGGCAAGGCCGCACCTCGCGACAATCCCTGGCCGCCGCTGGTGCAGCTGCGGCGCGCGACGACAAATGGGGCAGGGTGATGAACGGCCCGCAGGCGCATTGGCTCGAGGACGGCCGAAGGCTTCACCTCAATCATGGGCCGATCGATCTGATCGTCGAGGCCTTCGGCGAGGCGAGCGAATGCCGCGCCGCCTATCATCAGGCGGCAACGCGCTTCCAGACAATCCTGCCCGAACTGGTCGAAGAGTTGCCCGAACTGCGTCGCCAGGCGCCGCTGCGTCCTCGCATGTTTGTCGGCCCGACGGCACGTCGCATGGAAGCGGCGGTCGTTCCGCTAGCGAAACAATTCATCACGCCGATGGCGGCCGTCGCCGGCTCGGTAGCCGACGAAGTGCTTGGCGTTCTGCTCGCCGGCCGCCGGCTCGAGCGCGCCTATGTCAACAATGGCGGCGACAGCGCGATCCATCTCGGCCACGGCCAGTCGATGACGCTTGCCATTGCCGGAACAGGTCACGGACTGGCAGACCGTCTCACGATCCGCGCCGAAGACGGGATCCGCGGCGTCGCAACAAGCGGCTGGCGCGGCCGGTCCTTTTCGCTGGGCATCGCCGACGCCGTCACCGTGCTGGCGCGGACGGGTGCTGAAGCCGACGCCGCCGCGACCTTGATCGCCAACGCCGTCGATCTGCCCGGTCATCCCGCCGTTACGCGCGTACGGGCGCGCGATCTCGCCCCGGACAGCGATCTGGGCGACCGACAGGTGACGCAAGACGTAGGGCCACTGTCCGCCGTCGAAATCGCTACCGCGTTGGACAGCGGGCTTGCCGTGGCGGAAGACTTTCGGCGGCGCGGCCTGATTGCCGCCGCGGCGCTTTTCCTCGACGGTCAGGCGCGCATCGCAGGTCCGATGGCGCTCGCCAATAAAGTTTTAGAGAGGGAAATTGCCCATGCCTGAGTTTCCGATCCGCAAGATCGCCGTGCTGACCGAAGAGATTTTTCACGAAGGCGGGCCGGTGGCGAAGGTGCCGCGGCGCCGCGCCGCGGCCATGGCCGTGGTGAAGAACCCGTTCGCCGGCCGTTACGTCGAGGAACTGCAGAGCGCGATGGAGGATTTGAAGCCGCTCGGGCTGCTGCTCTCCGACAGGCTCATTGCCGCATTGGGCGGCGACGTGAAACAGATCGACGGTTATGGCAAGGGTGCCATCGTCGGCGCGGCGGGCGAGCTGGAGCATGGCGCGCTGTGGCATGTGCCGGGCGGCTATGCCATGCGCGAACGGCTTGGCGACGCCAAGTCGATCGTGCCGTCGTCGAAGAAGGTCGGCGGCTTCGGCGCGCGGCTCGATGTGCCGCTCGGCCACATCAACGCGGCCTATGTGCGCAGCCATTTCGATGCCATGGAAATCGGCATCAGCGATGGCCCGCGTCCCGACGAGATCCTGTTTTGCCTCGCAATGACCTGCGGCCCGCGCGTGCATGACCGCATGGGCGGGCTGGCTGCCAAGGACATCAAGGCATGGGATGGGCTGAGGTGAGCGCCGAAGACAATCTGCTCAAGCTGGTCGAGGCCGAGGAACCTGACGAAAACGACTATCGCTTGCAGGAGCAGGTCGGCTTTATCCTGCGCAAGGCGCACCAGCGCCATGTCTCGATCTTCGCCGCACACATCGCCGATCTGACGCCGCCGCAATTTGCCGCCCTGGCCAAATTGCGCGACGTCGGCGAGACCTCGCAGAACCAGCTTGGCAGCCTGATCGCCATGGATGCGGCGACGGTGAAAGGTGTCATCGACCGGCTGAAAGCGCGAGGCTTTGTCGAACTTAGCAAACACGAAGTCGACAAACGGCGCCTGCTGGTCAATCTGACGGCCGAGGGGCGCGACTCGATCGAGCGGCTGATTCCGCTTGCCCGCGAGATTACGCAGGAAACGCTGGCACCGCTTTCCGCCAAGGAGGCTGCCATTTTCATGAAGCTGCTGGCCAAGCTGGCTTGAGCTGCCACCTGCCGAGCGTTTAGTTGTTACTCCTGCCGGGCGCTGAACGCCCGGCAGGAAAGCCTCGTCTCAGAGGCCGTTGTCCTTCAGGATCTGGGCAGCATTTTCCTTGGTGATCTTCTGCGTCGGCAGGATGATGGTCTTTTCCACCTTCTCGCCGTTCAGGAACTTGATCGCCTGCCGCAGCCCTTCGGCGCCCGGCGTCACATAAGTGAACGTCGCCGTCAGCTCGCCATTGGCGACGAGTTGCACGCCTTCATTGGGCAGGCCGTCGATGCCGATGAACTTGATGTCCTTCTCACGTCCGGCGTCCTTGGCGGCAAGATAGGCGCCATAGGCCATTGGATCATTGTGGCCGTAGACGAGATCGATCTTTTCGTTGTTGCGCAGCGCCGTGGCCATGATGTTGTAGGCCTGGTCCTGCTTCCAGTCGCCCGACTGCTGGTCGAGCAGGTTCTTGATACCCGGCTCCTTGTCGGTGAATTCATGGAAGCCGTCATGGCGGTCATGCGCCGGCTGGGTGCCCATGCCGCCCCAGATTTCGACGACGTTGCCGGCGGCCTTGCCCTTGCCGCCAAGCAGCTCGACGGCATATTCACCGGCAGCCCGGCCGATCAGCTTGTTGTCGCCGCCGACGAACTGCGTGTAGTCGTTGGTTTCGACGTTGCGGTCGAGCACGAAGACCGGGATCTTGGCATCGATCGCCTGCTGCACGACGCCGGTCAGGCCGGCGGACTCTTTCGGCGACACCAAGAGCGCATCGACCTCCTGACGGATCAGGTTTTCGACATCGGCGACCTGCTTCTCGGTCTTGTCCTCGCCGTCGGTTACGATCAGCTCGACTTCCGGATGCTTGGCCGCTTCGGCCAGGATGTCCTTGTTGAACTGGGCACGCCAGGGTTCGATGGTCGTAACCTGCGAGAAGCCGATTTTCCATTTCTTGTCCTGCGCGTGGGCACCGCTGGCAAGCATCGCGGTCGTGGTCAGGAGTGCCGCTGTCAGCGCGGCAAGCTTCAACAATTCACGTCGTTTCATTTCTTGTTTCCTCCAATATTCAGAGACGCGGTCTCTTGCGACGGCCGCTTTGCCGCGGCCGTTTCCTTGTGCGCTTGCCCACCGGGCAATCGCAGATAGAAGAGAAGATCGCCGGCATTGCGCTCCTGTACGAGCACGGTACCGATGATGATCATCCCCTTCAGCACCAGCTGAAGGTTCGAATTGATGTTGTGCAGCTGCAGGATGTTAGAGAGCAGCCCGAAGATCAGCACGCCGCAGAACGTCCCGGTGAGGCTGCCGCGTCCGCCCATCAGGCTGGTGCCGCCGATGACCACGGCGGCGATCGCGTCGAGTTCCAGCCCGGCGCCGGCGTCCGGCTTGCCTTGCCGGTATTGCGCGACATAGAGCACCGCCGCGATGCCGGCCAGCAGCCCCGAAACCGCGTAGGTGGCGATCTTGACGCGGCCGGCGGCGATGCCGGACAGCCGGGCCGCTTCCTCATTGCCGCCGATGGCATAGACATAGCGGCCAAACGGCGTGAAGCGCAGCACGGCGCCGTAGATCAGGATCGCGCCGAGGAAGAACAGGCCCGGCATCGGAATCACGCCGAACACCAGCGAGCGCAGCATTTCGAAATCGGCGGTGGCATTCGAGCCGGTGTAGACCGGCAGCACCGCATTGTTTTGGCCGGCTGTCAGCCGGGCGATGCCGAGCGCAGTGACCATCATCGCCAGCGTCACGATGAAGGGCTGCAGCCGTCCGGCGACGATGATGAAGCCGTTGAGCGCGCCGAACAGCAGGCCGACGCAAGGCGCCACCAGCAGCACGCCGAGCACGCCGAATTTTGAGCCTACCTGCGGCAGCAGGAACCACAGCACCAGACTGCACAGGATCACCCCGACAATGCCGGGGGTAACCAGCCCACGAACGCTATCCAACCTGATGTCGTGCGTGGCCTGCGCGCCGGCGCGGGATTTTTCGATGTTCAGCAGGATGAAACGGGTGACGAGAATGCCGAGGCAAAGGGCTGCCACAGCAACTGTCGGCACCCCCAGCACCACCGCCGGCGTCACGCCGGGGACCGTCAGCAGCATGGCACAAACTACCGTGCAGATCGCCATCAGCGAGCCGACGGAAAGGTCGATACCGCCAGTGATGATTACCGCCGTCATGCCAGTGGCAATCAGCCCCGTGGTCGACACCTGGCGCAGCACATCGAGCAGGTTGCCGTAGGACAGGAAGATGTTGTTGCCCTTGGAGCTGATCGGCGAGCCAAGCACGCCGATCAGGAAGATTGCGATCAGGCCCCAATAGAGCTTCGTCCGGGACAGGATATGCAAAATGCTCATGCAGCAGGCCTCGTCATGGTCCGTCGCGGCGCTGCAAGCCGCATGATGGCCTCCTCGCTGGCTTGCGCGCGGGACAGGATTCCCGTCTGGCGGCCATCGGCCATGACCAGGATACGGTCGGAAAGATGCAGCAGCTCCGGCAATTCCGAGCTGATGACGGCGATCGCCAGCCCGTCTCGCGCCAGCTTGAAGATGAGATCGTAGATTTCCCGCTTGGCGCCGACATCGATGCCGCGCGTCGGCTCGTCGAGCAGCAGCACCCGTGGCCTCGTCGCCAGCCATTTGCCGATGACGACCTTCTGCTGGTTGCCGCCGGACAGCGTGCCGGCCGGCTGCTCGACGGTTTCGCAGCGAATACCGAGCGCCTTGACGGCGTCCCGTGCCAGCCCTTGCTCGCCGGCCAGCGAGCGCAGGCCGAACCGCGCCAGCGCGCCGACCAGCGGCAGCGCGACATTGTCGGTGATCGAGGCCTCGAGATGCAGGCCTTGCGTCTTGCGGTCTTCTGTGACCAGGGCGATGCCGAGCCGGCGCGCATCGCGCGGCGAACGGATTTCTACTGCCTCGCCATCGAGCCTGATCTCACCGCCAGCACGTCCTCCGCTGGACCCGAAGATCGTTTCCAGGATTTCGGTACGGCCCGAGCCCAGCAGCCCGCCGATACCGAGGATTTCTCCTGCGGCAAGATCGAAGCTGACGCCGTCGAGCACGGTGCGCCAGCCATGGCGATTGGGCTTCGATAGCGACAGCTCGCTTACGGAAAGGATGGTGTTGCCACCGGGGATGCGGTGCTCCTGGGAGGAAGCAAGCAGGTTTCGCCCGACCATCGCCGAAATTATGGCGTCTTCGTCGAGCTTGTCCATCGTCTGCGTCAGGACGTGGCGTCCATCGCGAAACACGGTGACCCGGCTGGCCAGATGCATGACCTCGTCGATGCGGTGCGAAATGTAGACGATCGCCACGCCGCTATCGGCGAGCTGGCGGATGATGCGGAACAGCCGCTGGCATTCGGCTGGCGACAGCGCCGAGGTCGGCTCGTCCATGATCAGAATGCGCGCCGACATAGACAGCGCCTTGGCGATCTCGACCAACTGCTGCTCGCCGACGCGCAAGGCACCGACGCGCGCATCCGGGTCGAGCTCGATGCCGAGCCTTTGCAAGAGCGCGCCGGCAGCGCGGCTGCTCGCCTTGCGGTCGACAATCAGCCCGGCGATCAGCTTCTCGCGGCCGAGAAAGATATTGTCCGCGACGCTGAGTTCGGGAACGAGGTTCAGCTCCTGGTGGATGATGGCGATGCCGGCGCGCTCGGCTTCGCGGACGCCGGCAAAGCGCACCGGATGGCCATCGATACTGACCGTTCCGTTATAGTCCGTATAGACGCCGGATAGTATCTTCATCAGCGTCGACTTGCCGGCGCCGTTCTCGCCCATCAGCGCATGGACCTCGCCGCGCCGCAGTTCGAAGCCGACATCGACAAGCGCGGCGATGCCGCCGAAGGACTTGGAGATGTGCTCGGCGCTCAGCACGATAGCCGAGCCGTCCGCCATAACGCCTTCCGCAGGGATGGAATTGCCGTGCTGCATGACAAGGACGGCCTCCCTCCGTCGTCACCGAACGCCTCAAACGCTAATCTAAACGTTTCGATCATGTCAAGCCAATATCTGGTGTCGAAGATTGTTCCATTTCAATTCTTGCGCAAAACCATAAGATTCCGTACGTATTGCTGCCGCGGAGTGGTGAAACGTTTCGAAAATGACAGCGTCAGGACGAAAAAAGCAGCGCAAATCCACTGCACCGACCATGCTTCACGTGGCCGAAGCGGCGCGTGTTTCCGTGGCCACCGTATCGGCGTTGATCAACGGCACCGCGACCGTCAGCCCCGAGCTCAGCCAGCGCATCGAACAGGCGATCCGCGACATCGGTTACAAGCGCAACGCCATCGCCCGCAGCCTCAAGATGGGCACCACACGCACCATCGGGCTCACCGTCCCACACATCACCAACCCGTTCTTTACCGACGTGGTTTCGGTGATCCAGCAGGCTTTCGACAGGGCCGGCTACGCCGTCATGCTGTGCTGCACCGACGAGCACCTGAACACGCAGGACGACCAGATCAGGCTGCTGCTCGACCGGATGGTCGACGGGCTGATCGTCGCGCGTGTCGGCGACGGCGCGATCCTCAAACGGATTGTCGACGACGCCAATGTGCCGGTCGTGCTACTCGACCGTGTTTGCCAGGGTGTCGACACCGATGCCGTCGTTCTCGACAATCAGCGCGCGGTGTTCGACGCCATCACTTATCTGATCGATCTCGGCCATCGGCGCATCGGCTACATCTCCGGCTCGTTCGATATCTCGCCGATGCATGACCGCATGGCGGGATACCGGGAAGCCCTCCAGACCGCGGGCCTGCCGGCCGAGCCCGAGCTCGTCCGCTTCGGCAATTTCCACGAAGTCGATGGCTACAACGCCACCATGCAGCTGCTTTCGCTGCACGACCGGCCGAGCGCCATCTTTTCGGCCAACAACCCGATGGTGATCGGCACGATGAAGGCCATCCGCGATATCGGCCTGTCCTGTCCGGAGGATATTTCGGTCGCCTGCTTCGACGATTTTCCGTGGTCGGATGTGTTCCGGCCGCAATTGACCACGGTCGCACAGCCGGTGCAGGCGATTGGCGAACAGGCGGCCAATCTGCTGCTCGACCGGCTCGCCGGCAACAGGGATGCGCCGCCGCGCAAGCTGACGCTCAAGGGACGCCTGATGATCCGCAATTCATGCCGGCCACTTGGCGCGATCGCACAAAGCGTCAGCGCGTAGCGCTTGGGCTCTGTTCAGAAACGTTGTAATGCCGGACGGACAGCGCTCCCTCTGTCCTGCCGACCCCGGCCCTTCGCAGCCGCTACGGGCGTTCGTCGTTCGAAAACCGAGCAATTGAAGGACGCGGCGCCGATCGAGCCAAGTGGGCAACAATCAGCCCGCCGACAAGCAGGAAAATCTTGGCAATCGAAGCATGTCGGATTAGGAATATGACGAGATGCGGCTGATCGCCTACACGGGCGCCGGCTTGAGTCATGTGCGTGAAATCGATCCTAATCGGGCTGGTACTTGCTGGGATGGTCGCATTCTTCGGCTGCACCACCGGCGGCGCATTAAAGACTTTCCCCTCGGCCTATGGCGGCCTCACCGACGCCGGTTTTCGCGTTCCGCCGGTTCCGATCTACAAGGTTGACCAAAAGTTCCATCGGCAGACAGTGCCTTATGCGACTGAAGAGGCGCCTGGCACCATCATTGTCGATACAGGAGCGAAGTTCCTCTACTACGTGTTGGGAGACGGTCAGGCGCTGCGCTACGGAATCGGCGTTGGCAAGGCGGGCTTCGAGTGGCATGGCACTGCTCACGTTGCGAGGAAGCGCGAATGGCCGGATTGGAGCGCGCCGTCTGCGATGATTGTGCGCGAGCAGAAGCGGGGCCGCATCATACCGGCTCATATGGAGGGCGGACTCATGAACCCGCTCGGGGCGCGGGCGCTCTATCTTCTCAACGAGAAAGGTGACACTGGATATCGCCTGCACGGTAGCCCTGAATGGTGGTCCATCGGCAAAGCTGTGTCGGCGGGCTGCATTCGCCTCATGAACCAGGACATCATCGATCTCTACAACCGCTCCACAATCGGCACCAAGGTGATCGTCATTTAGTAGACGCCGCGTTTCCGTCTAACAGACGAGCATGACGGATCGAAAACTCTCCGCGTAAAGCGCGCGAACTGTTCGCGATGTCTTCGCACACCTGTTCGCGATGTTCCCTGCCTAAGGCCGGCCTTGCCCGCAACAGTGCCAAGTGGCGAACCACCTCTCAGGCAGCTTCCGACAGCGATTTGTGGGCGTCGGTCAGTATCTCGAACGAGCGCACCCGCGCCGCATGGTCGAAAATCTGCGCTGTGACCATCAGTTCGTCGGCGCCGGTGCGGCGCACGAATGCCTCGATGCCTTGCCTGACCGTTTCGGGGGAGCCGACGACGGCGCAGGAAAGCGCCTGGCCGAGCATGGTCTTGGCCATTGGATCGAGGTCGCGCTCATATCCTTCGACCGGCGGCGGCAATCGGCCGGGCCGGCCGGTGCGCAGATTGACGAAGGCCTGCTGCAGTGAGGTGAACAACAGCCGCGCCTCGGCATCGGAAGGAGCAGCGAAGACATTGAGGCCGAGCATCACATAGGGCTTGTCGAGCTGCTCCGAAGGCTGGAAGCGCGAGCGGTAGATCTCCAGCGCATGGTCGAGCTCGGCCGGCGCAAAATGCGAAGCGAAGGCGTAGGGCAGGCCGAGCGTGGCGGCAAGCTGCGCGCCGTAGAGGCTGGAGCCGAGAATCCAGATCGGCACCTTTTCGCCTTCGCCGGGCACCGCGCGGATGCGTTGGCCGTCTTCGGCTGGCTGGAAGTAACCGATCAGCTCGACGACGTCCTCCGGGAAATTGTCGGCGCCAGCGTCGAGGTTGCGGCGCAGCGCCCGTGCCGTGGGCATGTCGGTGCCGGGCGCCCGGCCGAGGCCGAGATCGATGCGGCCGGGATGCAGAGCGTTGAGCGTGCCGAATTGCTCGGCGATGACAAGTGGCGAATGATTGGGCAGCATGACGCCGCCGGCGCCGACGCGTATCGTACGGGTACCTCCGGCCACATGGGCAATGACCACCGAGGTGGCGGCGCTGGCGATGCCTGGCATGTTGTGATGCTCAGCCAGCCAGTAGCGCTTATATCCCAGCCGCTCGGCATGACGGGCGAGATCGAGCGAATTGGCGAGCGACTGCGAAGCATTGCTGCCTTCGACGATCGGCGACAGGTCGAGAACGGAAAGAGCGGTCATCGGCGGGGATTCCTGTGGACCGGACGGATGTAGGAAGCCGTTGCCGGGGCGGCAAATTCAAAATGTTGATAGAGCGCTGTGCGCGCGACGGATGTGCAACCGATGCAAGGTCGTTGATATGCACACCAATCAGTGACGCTTTTGGGCTCTTAAGCCGCTACCTTTTTGGCTCGGAAATCTCTTCATCCTCGATTACCGCCGTGTGCTGCGCCGCGAGGAAATTGCCGACATGGCTGAGACCGTCGAAATGATCGCAGAATACCTTGATGACGACCAGCAGCGGCACCGCCATCAGCGCGCCGACGAAACCCCATAGCCACGACCAGAAGGCGATGGCGATCAGGATCGCCACGGCGTTGATCTCGAGACGGCGGCCGACCACCGTCGGCGTCACGAACTGGCCTTCAACGACGTCGCATAAGAGGACGAAGGCCGGCGCCAGCAGCGCATAGGAAATCGTGTCGAAGCTGATCAGCGCGATGATCGTGACCAGCGTGATGGTGGTCAGCGCCCCGATATAGGGCAGGAAATTGAGCAAGGCCGCTGCCGCGCCCCAGACCTGCGCGTTGGGCACGCCGAGTGCCCACAGGCCGAGCCCGATGACCACGCCGAGACATGTATTGATGACCGTGACAGTAAGCAGATAGTGCGAGATTTCACGCTCGACGTCATAGACTACGCGCAGCGCCCGCTTCTTTTCGCTTAGACTGGGGAAGGACTGGACGATCTTTTCATAGAACATCGTGCCCGAGGCGAGCAGGAACAGCGACAGGACGAAGACGATGGTGACGCTGGCGCCGGCCGACAGCACATTGCCGGCGGCCTGCGAGAGAATACCCGATGGCGCCATCGCCACCCTCTGAACGCCCGGCTCCTGGGACGTCTGTGTCAGGCCCTCGATCTGGCGCGAAATCTCCACGATCCGTTCGAACGGACGGCGCAGTTGTGCCAGACGTTCGGTAAGCTGCTGGCCGATCGTCGAGGTGTTGTTGATGAGGTCGATGACCGGGCCGCTGAGCAGATATCCCGCGACGGCGACGAGGCAAAACGAAAGCAGCACCAGCAGTGTCGCCGAAATGACATCGGGCATGCCATGCTTGCGCAGGAAGCGAACGATCGGCGTCAGCGTTAGCGCCAGCAGAAAAGCCAGAATGACCGGCATGAAGAAGGCGCGGGCGAAGTAAAGCGCGTAGATCGCCATGAGGATGAAGATGCCGACGAGCAGCGAACGCATCAGATGCGCATCCGCCCGCGCCTCGACGCGCGAATCCGGGCTTTCGGCAGCGCTTGCGCCCGAAGCGGCGGGTTCGGCCTTCATTCTGACCCTCGGCGGCACACCGCGATTGGTGTAGACCGTTGGCGAAAACGCCTCTGCGGCTTCAAGGTTCCGTTAGCGGCGTCACCGGCAAGGCCGCCTCGCGGCTTTGCTGGTGAATCAGGCAACCGGCGCTGCCGCGGCGACGGCCTTCGCAGTTTCCCGGCGCACGATCGGCGCCACCTTGGTGCCGTAGAGTTCGATAGCCTTCATGACCTTGGCGTGCGGCATGGTGCCGATCGCCATTTGCAGCAGGAAGCGGTCGTTGCCGAATATCCTGTGCTGGGCAATGATCTTGTGCGCCACCTGTTCTGGATTGCCGACGAACAGGGCGCCGTTCGGGCCGCGCGATTGGTCGAAATGAGCCCGCGACGTCGGCCCCCAGCCGCGCTCGCGGCCGATGCGGTTCATCACTTCGGCCTGCGGCCTGTAGAAATCGTCGGCTGCCTGGTCGGCGGTGTCGGCGATGAAGCCGTGCACGTTGAGGCTGGTGGCAAGGCTCGCCGGATCGCTGCCGGCCCGCCTGGCTGCATCCCTGTAGATGTCGAACAGTGGTGCAAACCGCGCCGGTTCGCCGCCGATGATCGCCAGAGCCAGCGGCAACCCGAGTACGCCAGCCCGCGCCGCCGATTGCGGCGTACCACCGATCGCGATCCAGATCGGCAATTTGTCCTGAAAGGGCCGGGGATAGACGCCGCGATCGTTGATCGGCGCGCGCAGACTGCCCGGCCAGGTCACCTTGACATGATCACGGATGGCGAGCAGCAGGTCGAGCTTCTCGGCAAAGAGCTCGTCATAGTCTTCGAGATTATAGCCGAACAGCGGAAAGGATTCGATGAACGAGCCGCGCCCGGCCATGATCTCGGCCCGGCCGCCGGACAGAAGATCGAGGGTGGCAAACTGCTGAAAGACGCGCACCGGATCGTCGGAGGACAAAACGGTGACCGCGCTGGTCAGCCTTATGCGCTTGGTTCGTTCGGCAGCCGCCGCCAGCGCCACCACCGGAGCGGAGGCAGCATAGTCGGGACGGTGGTGCTCGCCGAGACCAAAGACGTCCAGCCCGACCTGATCGGCGAGCTCGATCTCCTCGATCAGGTTGCGCAGCCGCTCATGCGCACCGATCGCACCGGGACCCGGTTCCGGGCTGACGTCAGCGAAGGTGTAGAGACCGAGTTCCATAGTGGTGTCATCCTAGCGTTTTGTCTTGGCGCTACAGGTAGCGATCAGTCCGCTGCGCCGCCAGAGGCCTGGATGGTGAACAGTGCGGGTGGCTTTCAGCCGAATTCGATCGAAATGGCGTCTCCCGGTTGCAACAGATCAGAATTTCATGGCTGGCATACCGTTTTGGCGCTTGAACTCTCGGTTTTCACGCGTATGTAAGCCTCGCAAATTGACTCCAGGGAAGTGGACTTGGCTATCTACAGGGAAAAAGACGTTTTCGAGCGGCGCAATGCCGCAAACGAGGCAAAGAAGGCGCTTCTGGAGCGCTTCAAGGCAAAGCCGGCGGCAGATGATCCAGCGGTGCTGGCACGACAGGCCGAGCGCAAGGCAGTCCTCGAGGCCCGCGCGATACGCGAGGCCGAAAAGGCCAGGCTGAAGCAGGAAAAGCTGGCGCGCGAAGCGGCCGAAAAGGCCGAGCGCGAGGCAGCTGCCGAAGCGGCACGCATTGCCGCCGAAGAGGCAGCACAGGCCGAAGCGAAGATCCGGGAAGCTGAAGAGAACGAGCGCATCGCCCGTTTTCTTGCCGACGAGGCCGAACGCAAGGCCAAGCGTGACGCACGCTATGCCGCGCGCAAGCAGCGCACCGGCAGGACGCCGCCCGGCTTCTCCGCCCGATAGCGCCTTCCGGCGCTGATCGGCCGAATTCAAGAATCAGGGCCGCCTTGCAGCGGCCCTGAAGGCGTTTGGTCTGTCGGGCCGACTTAAGCCGCGAGCTTCAGTCCCATAATGCCGCAAACGATGAGCGCGATGCAGGCCAGCCTGATCGCGGTCGCCGGCTCCCCGAGCAGCCATATCCCCAACAGCGCCGTGCCGACGGTGCCGATGCCGGTCCATACCGCATAGGCTGTGCCGACCGGCAGTGCCTTCAGCGCCAGGCCGAGCAAGGTCAGGCTGACAATCATCGAGGCTACCGTCAGGACGGTTGGCAGCGGCTTCGAGAATCCGTCGGTGTATTTTAGGCCGATCGCCCAGCCGATCTCGAACAGGCCGGCGAAGAACAGGAAAATCCACGACATCGGAACGCTCCGTTTCGATGGCTCCCGGCCGATCTCTTGAAAGCGCAAAAACTATCTTCGCCGCATCCATATGGGATGCTCGTGCGCTTAATGAACAACAATACCGGCCGCATTTGCGGCCGGTCGAAATAAGCCAAAACGGTAGCTGCGGCCCTACTTGTCCTTCAGCTTCATCGCCTTCACCGGCGGTGCCTTCAGGGCCGGCGCCGGAGCAGGTTTCTTCGCGTCCTTCTTCGGCTTGCGGGCTTCCTTGCCTGCCTTCATCGCACCTTTAGCCATGATTCGTTCCTCCGGTTGATGTCTGGCGAAGTGAAACAAGAGAAAACGCTAGACTGCAAGAGGCCGCTGCCGTGCAGTCGCCTTGGCCGATGGCTGTCAACCGGTTTCTAATTCCCTCGTAAACCGCAGCGGTCCGTGCGATGGTCCTCTTCGCACTGCAGCATCAGCCCTTGCGTTTCGCCGGCTGATGATCGCGCAGTCCGGTCAGGACGACAATGCGGATCCACATCGGTTGCCAGATGAGCTTCGACTTCCCGCAGGAAACACCGCTGATCGCGATGCTCAACGTCCATTATTCGCGCGCATCCGATCTCGAGCGGCCGGACTTCCTGACGTCGAACCCGCCGGTGCCGATCGAAAGCTATCGCGACAGTTTCGGCAATTGGTGCAACCGTCTCGTTGCGCCGGCCGGGCGCTTTGCGTTCGGCACGGACGCGGTCATCCGCGACCCCGGCTCCTTCGAGACGCGCGAGCTGACGGCATGGCAGCATGAGGTGCGCGATCTGCCGTCGGAGACGCTGCTGTTCCTGCTGCCCAGCCGCTATTGCGAGAGCGACGTGCTGGCGAACGAAGCCTGGCGGCTGTTCGGCAATACGCCGCTCGGCATCCCGCGCGTCCAGGCGGTCTGCGACTTCGTCCATAACCATATCGTCTTCAACTATTTCAATGCACGGCCGACACGCACCGCAGCCGAAGCCTATCGCGAGCAGAGTGGTGTGTGCCGCGACTTTGCCCACCTCGCAGTCGCCTTCTGCCGCGCCCTGAACATCCCGACCCGCTACTGCACCGGTTATATCAGCGATATCGGCCTGCCAAAGCCGTGGTCGGACATGGATTTCGCCGCCTGGATGGAGGTTTATCTCGGCGGCCGCTGGCACGCGTTCGACCCGCGCAACAACGCGCCGCGCATCGGCCGCATCCTGATTGCCTCCGGACGCGATGCCGCCGATGTCCCACTCACCCACATTTTTGGACCGGGCGCGCTGGCTGGCTTCAAGGTCTGGACGGAGGAGGTCATCGAATAGCCTCTCGCGCTGCCCTTTTGAACAACTCGACACTTCGGGCGTTGTTCGAGCTGTGGAGCGTGGGCGTGCTCCGCTAATCTCGGTGCATCAACCAAGGCAGCACACCATGGCGGCGCATGGCGGGTCGAAAAAAGTGATCTATGCGGCGCTCGCCGGCAATCTTGCGATCGCCCTGACCAAATTCGCCGCTGCCTTGTTCACGGGCAGCTCGGCAATGCTCTCGGAAGGCGTCCACTCGCTCGTCGATACCGGCAATGGCAGCCTGCTGCTTTACGGCATGCACCGCGCCGCCCGGCCGGCCGATCGGACGCATCCGCTAGGCCATGGTCGCGAGCTGTATTTCTGGAGCTTCATCGTCGCGCTCCTCGTCTTTGCACTGGGCGCCGGCATATCGTTCTACGAAGGCGTGACGCACATCATGGCGCCGGAGCCGATTGCCAACGCAAAGGTGAACTACGCTGTACTTGGCCTTTCCTTCCTGTTCGAAGGCACCTCCTGGCTGGTGGCGCTGAACGAGTTCCGCCACCAAAAAGGCAGCCACGGCTGGCTCGAGGCGGTGCAGCTCAGCAAGGACCCGAGTGTCTACACCGTACTCTTCGAGGACAGCGCGGCACTTCTCGGCCTCGTTGTCGCCTTCGCCGGCATATTGGCGGCGGAACTGCTGGACATGCCGAAGCTCGACGGCGCCGCGTCGATCGGCATCGCGCTGATCCTGGGCGCGACCGCGATCTTCCTGGCCCGCGAAAGCAAGAGCCTGCTGCTCGGCGAGCCGGCCTCGCCCGAGGTGCAAATGAAAGTGCTGGCCATTGTCCAGCAGGACCCGGCGGTGCGGCGGGCAAATGGCGTACTGACGCTCCATATGGGGCCTCAGGAGATCGTCGCCGCTCTGAGCATCGAGTTCGAGGACCACTTGTCGGCGCCCGAGATAGAGACCTGCGTCGAACGCCTCGAGACACGGCTGAAGGCGGAGATGCCGGAGGTCACGCGCCTGTTCGTCAAGCCGCAGACCACCGGCACCTGGGAACGGCGGAGCAAGGCCTTGGCGGCGTCCGGAGGGGAGCCGGCCTGAGGAAAATGGCTGCGCCATCGGGCAGTCCCGGTTATGATTGCGCGCAAAAGCTCCAGGAGGAACGAAGATGAAAATCGACGGCGGGTGTCATTGCGGCGCCATTACTTACGAGGCCGAGGTCGATCCGGAAAAGACCACCATTTGTCACTGCATCGATTGTCAGAAGCTAACCGGAACGGCCTTTCGCGTCACCGTGCCGGCGTCCGAGGACAATTACACGATCACCAAGGGCGCGCCGAAAATCTACATCAAGACCGGTTCGAGTGGTGCCAAGCGCGCTCAGGCATTTTGCGGTGAGTGCGGCTCGCATCTCTACGCCACGTCGGCGGGCGCGGGACCGAAGGTTTACGGCATCAGGGTCGGCACGGCATGGCAGCGCGATCAACTGGTGCCGAGAAAGCAGATCTGGCATCGCTCGGCGCTGCATTGGCTGCCGGAATTCGAAGGCACAACCATCATCGAGGAGCAGTAGCGCCAGACCGGGCGAAGCCTCGGCTCCGGTTCCGGCGTAGCTCTCAATCGTCGCCTTCGACGACCCTTAGCCTCAGCTGCCCGGTTTTCGAATCGGCAACACGCGCGCTGCTTTCCGCTTTTGCTCCGCTGCCATTCGACCCAGCGGTGTCCTCCGCCGGCTGCACGCCAAACTCCAGCGCCTCGATCTTTTGTCCGCGCCTGGTCACCTTCGATGTCGAGACGAGGATGTCCTCGATATCCTTGGCCGATTGACCGAAATGCGTCTGCAATTTGCGCACCCGCTCGTCGAGCCGAGAGACGTCTTCCATCAGCCGGATGACCTCGCCCTGGATCAGGTGCGCCTGCTCGCGCATACGGGCATCCTTGAGGATCGCCTGGATGACCTGGATCGACAGCATCAAAAGCGATGGCGAGACGATGACGATCCGCGATCGATGCGCCTTTTGGACAACGGCCTCGAAATTCTCGTGGATTTCGGCGAACACCGATTCCGAGGGCACGAACATGAAGGCAGTGTCCTGCGTCTCGCCCTGGATCAGGTATTTTTCGGAAATATCCCGGACATGCACCTCGATGTCGCGGCGGAAAGCCTGAGCGGCGGACTTCTGCAGGTCGGCGCCTTCGGCGGCACGGATGGCATTCCAGGCCTCGAGTGGAAACTTTGCATCGATGGCAAGCGACGGTGCGCCGTTCGGCATCTTCACCAGGCAGTCGGGCCGGCTGCCATTCGACAAGGTCGCCTGGAATTCATAGGCGCCGTGGGGCAATCCGTCGGCGACGATGGCTTCCATACGCGACTGGCCGAAGGCGCCGCGCGTCTGCTTGTTGGAAAGGATCGCCTGCAATTGCACGACCTGGCCGGCCAGCGACTGGATGTTGCCTTGCGCGATATCGATGACCGCCAGCCGCTCCTGCAGCTTGGCGAGGCTCTCATGCGTCGATCTCGTCTGCTCGGTCATGGTCTGGCCGAGGCGGCCGGTCATGGCGTCGAGGCGCTGGCCGATCGACTGGGTCAGTTCGGCCTGACGCGCCCCGAACACTTCGGCGATAGCGCCCATACGGCCCTGCATTTCCGCCTGGCTTGCCAAGATGCCGGCCATCCGCACCTCGGCGTCGCGGGCGTGGTCGGCGGCTTCGGCGGCCGCCATTGCACGCGCCTTGGCCGATCGCCAGAGCGCAATGACGAGCGCCACGAACAGGCCGAGGAACAGCATTGCGCCGAAACCCAGGGCATGGCCGAGCGTGATCGTGGTGGCGCCGAGGCGGGCGACAGGTTCGGACAGGATGGTGGCCAGATCGTTCATGCCGACAGCATAGATGATTCGGTCTGGCGGCACAGATCAAAACGTG
This sequence comes from Mesorhizobium sp. M1399, assembly GCF_040317735.1. Lineage (NCBI taxonomy): Bacteria > Pseudomonadati > Pseudomonadota > Alphaproteobacteria > Hyphomicrobiales > Phyllobacteriaceae > Mesorhizobium > Mesorhizobium sp. M1399. Next base: position 123,598 of record NZ_JAMYKZ010000004.1, on the reverse strand, counting down.
AACGACCAGAAGGCGTCCCGGTTGACGCTTTTCCTGCGAGGTCTTAGGTGAGACGCCATGTCGATCAAGCCGCTTATCATCCTCCCCGATCCCGTCCTGCGTCAGGTTTCAAAACCGGTCGAGCGTGTCGACGGTGATTTGCGTAAACTGGCCGGCGACATGCTGGACACCATGTATGACGCGCCCGGCATCGGCCTCGCGGCGATCCAGGTCGGCGAACCCTTGCGCTTGCTGGTGATCGACCTCGCCAAGGAGGACGAGACGCCGGCACCGCACGTCTTCATCAATCCCGAAATCCTCGACAGCTCCGACCAGCGTTCGGTCTACGAGGAAGGCTGCCTGTCGATCCCGGATTACTATGCCGAGGTCGAGCGTCCGGCAGCGGTGCGGGTGAAGTATCTCGATCGCGACGGCAAGCTGCAGGAGATCGAGGCCGAGGGGCTGATGGCGACCTGCCTGCAGCATGAGATCGACCACCTAAACGGCGTGCTGTTCATCGACCACATCTCCAAGCTGAAGCGCGACATGGTGGTCAAGAAATTCAAGAAGCTCGCCAGGGACAAGGCGCCGGGCAAGATGGTGGGATAGGGGTCGACGAATGCCCCTGCGTGTCATCTTCATGGGTACGCCCGAATTCTCCGTGCAGACGCTGCGAGCGATCGCCGGGGCAGGGCATGAATTGGCAGCCGTCTACACGCAGCCGCCGCGCGCCGCAGGCCGGCGCGGGCTCGAGCTGACGCCGTCGCCGGTGCAGCGTGAGGCGGAGCGGCTTGGCATCGAGGTGCGGTCGCCGGTGTCGCTGAAGAGCGAGGCGGAGCAGCAGGCGTTCCGCACCTTGCGCGCCGATGTCGCCGTGGTCGTCGCCTACGGGCTGCTTCTGCCCAAACCTATTCTCGAGGCGCCGCGGCTCGGTTGCCTCAATGGCCACGCATCGCTATTGCCGCGCTGGCGCGGCGCTGCCCCTATCCAGCGCGCCATCATGGCCGGCGATACCGAGACGGGCATGATGGTGATGCGGATGGAGGAAGGCCTCGACACCGGGCCTGTGGCAATGGTTGAAAAATGCGCCATTGGACCGGACATGACGGCCGGCGATCTGCACGACCGGCTGATGATCCTGGGTGCTGCGCTGATGGTGCAAGCGCTCGAACGGCTCGAGCGGAATACGCTGACATTTACCACACAGGCGGAGGTGGGGGTGACCTACGCCAAGAAAATCGATAAATCGGAGACTCGCATAGACTGGCTGCGACCTGCCGGCGACGTGCACAACCAGATTCGCGGCCTGTCGCCCTTTCCCGGTGCATGGTGCGAGGCCGAAATCGGCGGCCGCATGGAACGGCTGAAACTGCTTCGCTCGACGCTCTCGCAAGGCGCCGGCGAACCGGGAGGAATTCTCGATGACCGGCTGACGGTTGCCTGCGGGTCAGGCGCGATCAGGCTGGTCGAAGTTCAACGTGCGGGCGGAAGGCCCATTGCCGCGCAGGAGTTTCTGCGCGGGGCCAAGCTCGAAAAAGGGATGAAATTGTCATGAGCATGATGTCCATACGCGCGGCGACGCCGCGGGACCGCGAGGCGATCCGCCTTGTCGAAGAACACGCATTCGGCCAGCAGGCGGAGGCCGGACTGGTCGACGCGCTGGTCACCGGCGGTGATGCCGTCGTCGAACTGGTGGCGGACGAAGACGGGCAAGTGGTCGGCCATATCCTGTTTTCACGGCTCTTCGTGCAGAATGGCGGCAAGAGCTTCCCGGCAGTCGCGCTGGCGCCGCTGGCAGTCGAGCCGTCGTTCCACGGCACCGGCATCGGCGGTGCCCTGGTCCGCGAGGCTCATATCCGCCTGAAAGCCGCCGGCGAGACGCTCGCTGTGGTGCTCGGCGATCCGGCCTACTATGGCCGCTTCGGCTACAGCCGCGCCCGTGCAGCGAAATTCGAGAGCGACTACCAAGGCGAGGCTTTGCAGGCGCTTGCCTGGGGCGAGGCGCCGGAGACCGGCAGGCTGGTCTACGCCTCGGCCTTCGGCTCAGCCCTCGCCGCCTGATTTCGCCTCGATCCGGGAATGCCGCGTTTTCGCCTCGACATCGAATATGACGGCAGTCTCTTTGCCGGCTGGCAACGCCAGGCCAATCAGCCTTCGGTGCAGCAGGCGATCGAGCAGGCGATCGAGAAGTTCTGCGGCGAGCAGGTCTCTCTGCGCGCCGCCGGCCGCACCGATGCCGGTGTCCATGCGACCGCTCAGGTGGCGCATGTCGATCTGGTCAAGGCATGGCCCGGCGACAAGGTGCGCGACGCCGTCAACGCGCATCTGCAAGCGGCCAAGGCGCACATCGCCATCCTGAAGGCCGCCGTCGTGCCGGATGGCTTCGATGCGCGTTTCTCGGCGATCGGCCGCCACTATCTCTACCGTATCGTCAACCGCCGCGCGCCAGCAGCGCTCGACAAGGGTAAGATCTGGTGGGTACCGAAGCAGCTCGATGCCGCCGCCATGCACGAAGCGGCAAAAGTGCTGCTTGGCCGGCATGATTTCACCACCTTCCGCTCGACCCAGTGCCAAGCCACCAGCCCGGTCCGCACGCTCGACCGGCTGGATGTCAGCCGGGCGGGCGATTTCATCGAAGTCCGCGCTTCGGCGCGGTCATTCCTGCACAACCAGGTGCGCTCGATGGTCGGCTCGCTCAAACGTGTCGGCGAAGGCGGCTGGGCCATTGCCGACCTCAAGGCCGCGCTCGAGGCGCGCGACCGTGCGGCCTGCGGTCAGGTGGCGCCGCCCGACGGGCTGTTTCTAGTCGGCGTCGATTATCCGACGCCTGGCTGATCCGGCACGCTGATACCGAGCAGCGCCTGCAGGCCGAACAGGACGATCAGCGACGCCACGAACATGCCGGCAAAAACAGCGCTGCCGACAGCCGCACCCCTGCCGATGGCAACGTTGGTCATCCGCCAGGTCAATACCATTGACAGCGCGAACAGCAGCAGCGACACCAGCCCGGAGACTTCGTTGGCCGATGTCAGGAAAAGCCGGATCAACGCCGATGGCAGCATCATCCAGGCGATGATCGCCGAGGCCCAGTTGCTGGCGACGACATAATGGACGAAACGGCTGCCGACGCCGACCCGCGGCGCGACCAGGGCCAGGCCGATGAGCGGCAGCACCCAGGCGCCGATATCGACGGTGGCCAGCCGGATCAACATGCTGAAACGGCCGACGAATGCGTCGGGATCGCCGATCTCGTTGGCAATGCCGACCCAGCCGACGATCAATGCCGGCGCCGCGACGACGATGGCAAAAAAGGAGTTCCAGAAACCGTCCGCCGAAAGGTCGAGCAGGCGAAATCCGTCGGCCTTGCCGAGCATCAGCCGCCAGGCGCCGGCAAGCGAAGCATAGGTTTCATCCGCTGAAAGCATCACTAGGATATGTCCTGCGCAAACCAGTCTTCAACGAAGCGCAGATAAATCTGCGTCAGCGTCTCGAGATCGGCAATCGCCACACGTTCGTCGACCATGTGCATGGTCTTGCCGACCAGGCCGAATTCGACCACCGGACAATAATCCTTGATAAAGCGGGCATCGGAGGTGCCGCCGGAGGTGGAGAGCGCCGGCTTCCTGCCGGTCACCGCTTTGACCGAACCGCCAAGCGTCTCGATCAGCCTGTCGTCGCGTGTCAGGAAAACATGGCACGGCCCGTCGCGCCAGACGATCTCGTAGTCGACCGGCGTCTTCTTGCCGGCGCGGTATTTCTTGCGTTTCGCCGCCCGGTCGAGGCGGTTGTGGATCTCGGCCTGGATCGTCTCGGCGGTCCATGTGTCGTTGAAGCGGATATTGAAGGTAGCTGCTGCCTTCGCCGGGATGACGTTGGTGGCGGGATTGCCGACATCGATGGAGGTCACCTCAAGATTCGTCGGCTGGAAATCCCTTGTTCCGTTGTCGAAGACGGGGTGCAGCAAGGCGTCGACCAGCGTCACCAGGCCGCGCACCGGATTGTCGGCTAGCTGCGGATAGGCGGCGTGGCCCTGGCGGCCGTTGACGACGACCGTGCCCGATAGCGAGCCGCGCCGGCCGATCTTGATCATATCGCCAAGCGCGTCGGGATTGGTAGGCTCGCCGACGATCGAGGCATCCCATTTCTCGCCTTTGGCGGCCGCCCATTCGAGCAGCTTCGTCGTGCCGTTGATCGCCGGGCCTTCCTCATCGCCGGTTATCAGCAGCGAGACCGACCCCTTCGGGCCGCCCTTCTGCTCGACATGTCGCGCCACCGCCGCGACGAAACAAGCAATGCCGCCCTTCATGTCGACGGCGCCGCGGCCGAACATCTCGCCATTGGCGATCTCGGCGCCAAAGGGCGGGTGCGTCCAGGCTGCCTCGTCGCCCACCGGCACCACGTCGGTATGGCCGGCAAACATCAGATGCGGGCCATTGCCGGAACGCCGCGCGTAAAGGTTCTCGATGTCCGGTGTGCCGGCTTCGGAAAACACCGGTCGCTCGACCGCAAAGCCGAGCGGCTTCAACATCGCCTCCAGCGCGCGCAGCGCACCGCCTTCGGCGGGCGTCACGGAAGCACAGCGGATGAGTGCAGCGAGATTTCTAACCGGATCGGTAGGCAGCATCATGGGCAAAAGCGATAGTCGAAAGCGCAAGGTCTGTCACGGCCAGACGTGAGGGCCAGCCATGCCGCCGACATTATGGTTTTCATGTCGTATAATTGCGGCAAGGTCTCTCGACCAGAACAGGGCCATCGCATGGTCACGCGTGGCAAGACGATCGTAATCGCCGGTGCCGGCAGTATCGGCTGCTACGCCGGCGGCTGCCTGATACTTGCCGGGCGAAAGGTGTTTCTGCTGGCGCGACCGCGCGTCGAGAAGGCCCTGCAAGAAGCTGGATTGCGCATCACCGACCCTGACGGCCGCGACCGTTCTGTCAAACCGGACGCATTGTCGGTCACCGCCGATCCGGCGGTAGCATTCTCCGATGCCGATGTCATTTTGGTAACGGTCAAGTGCGGCGCGACGCAAGACATGGCCGGGCTGATTGCCGCCCATGCCCGACCGGACGTGGTGATACTCAGCCTGCAGAACGGCGTCGACAATGCCGATAAATTGCGAGCCCATCTCACCGCCCAGCCGGTGCTCGCGGGCATGGTGCCGTTCAACGTGGTCCAATCGCCGGAGGGCGAATTGCCGCTTCGCCTGCACCGCGCCAGCGGCGGCAAAGTGATGATCGAACAGGGCTCGGCGGGCCTTGACGAACTGCTTGATGTCGAGGGGTTTGCCGTCGCGACGCATGGTGACATCGACGCGGTGTTATGGGACAAGCTGCTGCTCAACCTCAACAACGCGCTGGTGGCGCTTTCCGGTCTGCCGCTGGCGGCAGAGCTTGCCGATCGCCGCTGGCGGCTGATCCTGGCCGGTCAGATCGACGAAGCATTGGCGGCAATGACGGCGACAGGCATCGAACCCGCTCGCATCGCCGGCCTGCGTCCCGCACTGCTGCCGAAGTGCTTCGCCTGCCCGACGGGCTGTTCAAGTTCTTGGCGCGGCGAATGCTTGCCATCGATCCGGCCGCGCGTTCGTCGATGTGGGATGACCTGCGGCGCCGCCGGTCGACGGAGATCGGCGAACTGCAAGGCGCGGTCCTGCGTTTGGCCGAAAAGGCCGGCACGCCGGCGCCTTTGCTGAAGCATGTCACTGCACTGGTGCGCGCGGCCGAGCAGGAGAGGCGCGGATCGCCTTGCTTGCCGCCGGAAGCTGTCGCTGCGACCGTCAGATCGTAGCCCGCACAGGCGCCCAATAACGGCCCTTGCCGGTGCGCTTGGCTTCGTAGAGTGCATGGTCGGAACAGGTGAGCAGGATTTCCGGATCGCCGCCGTCGGCGGGTGCAAAGGCGCTGCCGACGCTCAAGCCGACATGGATGGCGGAACCGACCCCGAGGTCGAAAGGCACCGAGACCTTTTCGATGGCCCGCTTTGCCAGATAGGTGGCCTCGATCTCCGAGGTTGCGGGCAAAAGGATGACGAATTCGTCGCCGCCGATACGGAAGACCACGTCCCCCGGCCGGAAGCCGCGCTTCAATCGTTCGGCCACCTTGCGCAGCAGCACGTCGCCGACCGCATGACCAAAACGGTCGTTGACCTGTTTGAAGCCGTCGAGGTCCATGCTGAGCACGGCAAACGGCTTGCCGCCATTGGCGGCCGGCGCCGCAAGGTCGCGGCACATGTCGCGCAATTTTTCCTGCAGGAAGATGCGGTTTGGCAGGCCGGTCAGCGCGTCCTTGATCGCCAGGTCGCGATTGTCCAGCTCGGCGCGGATCATGCGGGCGTTGATTGCGTGGTTCTGAAGCAGCACGATGATGACGCCGGCCACATAGAACGGCGTTTGAATTCCGACGATCGGCATTCCGGGCGCTGCGGAAAACAATGCACCGACCACGTAAGGCAGGCTTACGGCCAACATGACGAATATGGCGAAGCGCGGGGTGGCCGCATTGCGTGACGACACCACGCCAACGACACCTGCGACATTCAAGGCGGCAAGTACGGAAAGCGCCATATTCCCGCTGGCAACACAGCCATAGCAGCCGAGGCCGAAAACGACCGACCATACACCGCTGGCTGCCATCAGGCCCGCCAGCGGCCCTTTCGAGCCGCGCCTGCGGGCCTGCTCGCATTCCCGCATCAGCAGAACGCGGACGACGAAAAGCATCAGGTCGGCTGCGATCCAGGCGTAGGGCCACCAATCCTTCGTGGCAAGTGCGGCGCTGACCGCAACCACCAGAACGCTGATGGTGCCGAACAAGACTGCGAATTTGCGGTCGAAAGTGGTGTCGAGAAGCCGGGCGCGGACGGCTTCCGGTTCCAATCTCATCGGCGAAGAGAACCAGGCAAACAGGCGAGCGGCGGCGCTCCACGTTTTGCGCGGCTCCTTGGTGGTCAGGGATAGGTCGCTTGCCAGTCGAGCGCTCCGTGCCGGTCGACACAGTTTTCGCCGGCATGCTGGGCCAGGGTGATTAACATTCGCTTAGAGCGTCCGGCGCAAAACCGGGGTTTCGGAACTCCCCCCTCTGCCGCTCTAGCGGATCTGCCGCCGGCTCGCGGGTCTTAGCTTGCCGGCCCCGGTCGTCTGCGGACTGCAGGCCGACGCGGCGGACCCGGCTCGGGATCGGTTTTCTTCGCATGTGCCGGCTGCCCATGAGGGGTTTCGATCAGCGTGATCTTCTGCCAGATCTTTCGCGACAGGTTCGACGCCAGGTTCTCGATGTCATTGACCCCATCGATGACCACGGCGTCATTGACCGACTGGGCAAACAGCGCGGCGATCTTGCCGGTGATCGACAACATTTCGGAGCAATAGTCGAGATAGCGGGCAAGCTCGGCGGCGTTGGTGATGCGGGCTGGCGAATGTGCAGTCGGCTTGAAACTGGCTGAAAGTGCTGCCGGATCCTTGGTCAGCTGGTGCATGTCGATGACGTGGATGAGCGACCGCAGCCCGTGGAGTTGGCGGAACACCCGCTTGCGCTTGATCCGCTCCTCGGAGCGGATCAGGGCCAGGAAGCCCAGCACGGCGAGGATGATCATGTTGAGGGAGGCTTCGATGCCTTGCACCGACTGGAAGGCATCGTGGTTTCCCGAGATGCGGCCGAGCGGCAGGATTGTGCCGACGAACAGGAACATCAGCGCTCCGACGACGAAAGCGGCGATGATGAGGCCGCGCAGCCACCAGATCGGCGCCTCCAGCGCCTTGGCTGCCTTTGCCAGATCGCGCGACAGCGACACGAGCTCGGCGGCGACGCCGCGCAGGCCTGCATCGGGAAAGCGCTCGGCGACGCGCTCTTCCAGCCGTTCGGCGGTTTCGAGGATCAGTTTCGAATCAAGCGAGCGGTAGCGCATGACGAAATGTCCGATTGGCGCTCAGGGTTCGGCCGGTGCGTTGGTGCGCTTGCCGTAGCGGTTGGGGCCTGGGTCACTTTTGAAAAAAGCCAGGATAAAAAGCAGGACGAAGCCGATAATGAGAGAGATCAATGCGTAATAGGCAGGCTTGCCGAAATCATGGAACCGCTTCGCCGTTAGCGCAAAGGTCGACCATGTCGAGACGAACACAGCGATCCATAAGGCGAGCGCCCAATACTGGCTCGCGGCAGTGCCTAACGGCGTTCGCGCGAACTGGTAGAGCAGAAAGAGTTGAACGATGACCGGCAAGAGGCCAGCCAAAACATAAGCGCTCGGATTCACCCGCCCAGAAAGGCTGAAGAAAAGCCATAGGAATTGAGGTTTGTCAGTCAACCCGGTGCATCCGTTCTCGGGAGATCAATCGCGCAGCAATTCGTTGATCGAGGTCTTGGAACGGGTTCTTGCGTCGACCCGCTTGACGATGACGGCGCAGTAGAGGCTGGGGCCGGGCTCGTTGTTTGGAAAAGGCTTGCCCGGCAGTGAGCCGGCGACGACGACGGAATTGGCCGGCACTTCGCCGTAGAAGATCTCGCCGGTGGCGCGGTCGACGATCTTGGTCGATTGGCCGATGAAGACACCCATGCCGAGCACTGAGCCCTCGCGAACAATGCAGCCCTCGACCACTTCGGAACGGGCGCCGATGAAGCAATTGTCCTCGATGATGGTTGGGCCGGCCTGCATCGGCTCCAGCACGCCGCCGATACCGACGCCGCCCGACAGATGCACATTCTTGCCGATCTGGGCACAGGAGCCGACCGACGCCCAGGTGTCGACCATGGTGCCGCTATCGACATAGGCGCCGACATTGACGAAGGACGGCATCAGCACGGCGCCCGGCGCGACATAGGCAGAGCGGCGCACGATCGACGACGGCACGGCGCGGAAGCCGGCCTTCTCGAAATCGACGGCGCTCCAGCCGTCGAACTTCGAAGGCACCTTATCCCACCATACCGCCTGACCGGGACCACCCTTGATGATCTCCATCGGGTTGAGCCGGAAGGACAGCAGCACCGCTTTCTTCAGCCACTGGTTGACGTGCCATTTGCCGTCGGCCTGCCGCTCGGCGACGCGGGCGACGCCCCGGTCGAGCAGGTCGAGCGCCGATTGGATGGCCTCGCGCGTCTGGCCGCGGGTTGCGGTCGAAATGGTGTCGCGTTCCTCGAAGGCGTTCTCGATGATCTTCTCGAGACTCGCGAGATCGGGCTTCGACATGAATTCGCTCCATTACCAAGCTGTTAAGGGCCGGCGCCTTAACCTGTTTGAAAGTCGCGCGGACCCTATGTGAAGGCTTGGGGAGGGTCAATCGCGGCAGCGTCACGGGACGGCGCAAGTGAATGATTGGACGGGTAAAGCAAATATGACTCCCATGGAAAAGGCGGGGTGGACGCCGCTACCGCATTCGGACGAGGATCTGGAGCGGTCGAAAAGCGTGCCGGACACGCCGCAAACGCGCGCGGAGACATATCGGCTGGCCTGGAACGACCCCGATTTCATGACGCGGCGCGAGTTGCGCGCGGTCAGGCTGCAGCTCGAACTGCTGAAACCGGAGATGATCCTGGCCGAGCGCGGCATCCAATCGACCGTCATCCTGTTCGGCGGCGCGCGCATCCCCGAGCCCGGCGGTGAAGCCTGGGCGGCCAAGAACGAGACGCAGAAGAAGAATCTCGAGCAAAACAGCAAATACTATGAGGAGGCGCGCAAATTCGCCCGCCTCTGCTCGCAGCAGTCGGCCACTTCGTACTATCGCGAATTCGTCGTGGTGACCGGCGGCGGGCCTGGCGTCATGGAGGCCGGCAATCGCGGCGCCGACGATGTTGGCGCGCCGTCGATCGGTCTCAACATCGTGCTGCCGCACGAGCAGGCGCCAAACGCCTACGTGACGCCGGAACTCTGCTTCAACTTCCACTATTTTGCGGTCCGCAAGATGCATTTCGTCATGCGTGCCAAGGCCGTTGCGGTGTTTCCCGGCGGCTTCGGCACGATGGACGAGTTCTTCGAGACGCTGACCTTGATCCAGACCGGCCGCATGGAACGCGTGCCGGTCATCCTGTTCGGCAAGGCTTTCTGGGCAAGGGCTATCGACCTCGACTTCCTCGCCGAGCAAGGCACGATCACGCCCGGCGACCAGGATATCATCGATTTCGTCGACACCGCCGATGAGGCCTGGGGGATCGTCAGCCGCTTCTATAAACTTTGACATGCAAGCAAGGACTTGAAGCGCGCCGGCTGCCTCAAGCGGGGACTTCGACGATCGCCGTGAGAAAGCCGGCGAGATCGTCGGTGACGAAGTCCACGTCGTCCTCGTTGGCCGGGTCGCGTTCCCACATTTCCGAGAAGGTCGGCTCGAAATTGCGCGGCACCACCAGCACCGTGGTCATGCCCAGCGATTTCGGCACCGACAGGTTGCGGGCGAGGTCTTCGAACATCACCGCATTTTGCCCGGTGACGGCGTGGAGTTCGGCAAATTTCTCGTAGGATTGTCGCGCCGGCTTGGGGTTCAGCCCGGCTGCGACGATATCGAAAATGTCGTCGAAATGCTCGAGAATGCCCAGCTGCCGCGCGGTGCGTTCGGCATGCCGGCGATCGCCATTGGTGAAGATGAATTTGCGGCCGGGAAGCTGGCGTATGGCGGTGCCGAGGACGGGATCTGGCACCAGCCAGGAATAATCGATGTCGTGGACCTTCTCGAGAAAGTCGTCGGGGTCGATGCCGTGGCGCGTCATCAACCCGTTCAGTGTCGTGCCGTATTCCCGGTAGAGCTCCTTCTGCAGCTTGCGTGCTTCCTCGCGCGGCAGCGTCAGCAATTCTCCGACATAGGCGGTCATCTTCACATCGATCTGCGAGAACAGATTGGAATGGTGCGGATAGAGCGTGTTGTCGAGATCGAACACCCAGTCGGTGACATGGGCAAAGCGGGCGGGGTCGGGAAGCGTGGTCATACCGTCCTTATGGCACGAAACGATCTTTCTAACAGGAGGTTTATCCACAACCTATGCGCGCCCTGGGTGGTGAAAATGGTGCCGTGATTAAAATCTTAAGCATCGCCGAAAGGTGACATTCAGCGCTTGCTGGCACCAAGACGGACCAGTGGGAGCAAGCGATGAATCGCATATTTCTAAAGTCTGCCGCCATCGCTTTCGCCTCCGTCGCCGTCTCACTTTTGCTGACGCTGATCGTCGTGCCGGCAATGGGTTTTCCGATCAATCGCACCATCTGGTTGACGTCTACCGTATGCCCGCTGGCTCTTGCCTGGGGCGCCGGCGCCTATACGGTCTGGCAGGGCGAAAGGTTGAAGACCGCGCATCGCGAACTCGCCCGCGCCCATGCCCAGCTCGCGGCCGCCCACAGGCGCTTGGCGGAAAAGGCGAGCCGCGACGACATGACCGGCATGCTCAACCGCGAAAGTTTCTTTGCCGCCCTCGACGGCTCTCGGCGTAAATCCGATCGCGGGGCATTGCTGATCGTCGATGCCGACCATTTCAAGACCATCAACGACAGCTACGGCCATCTGATCGGCGACGAGGCGCTGCTCCTGATCGCAAGTGCGATAGAGCGTGGCGTGCGCAGCGGCGATGTCCTTGGCCGCATCGGCGGTGAGGAATTCTGCGCCTTTCTGATCGGCGCCACCGAACACGAAGCCAGGCGCGTCGCCGAGCGCATCCGCCGTGAAGTAGAGCGTATCCGTTTCCGGCCCGTCGACGAACGAACCGTTCCGCTGACGGTCAGTATCGGCGGGACCACCTGCGGCGAGGACGCCGCAGTGTCGGAGCTGATGCGCGCCGCCGACCAGCGGCTCTACGAGGCCAAGCATCGCGGCCGCAACCTGTCGATCATCGATCGTGACATTTCCGAAGCGGCGTGAGCTCAGCCCTAAGCCTTGTGCTGGAAAAATTCTACCTATCAGAATTCAACCGCGCCGCGGCCAGTGCTGTCAAAATCCGAAGATGGCGATGCGGAACAGCAGGGCAGCGGCCGCCAGCGCGACCAGTGCAATACCAAGGCCAATGGGAGAACCCCAGCCATACCATTCCATCGCCAGCTTGGCGTATTTGAATTCTTCGGCCGGTGTGAGTGGGCCGCGCGTCTGGTTCTGGTTCATTGTCCACTCCTTGCGTGCTGCGACAGGCCGTGCCTTGCGCCCGACGCAGCATATTACTATAATAGCCGTAATGTTAGGCAAATTGATAGTTAGATGATCGAAGTAAATTCGTCAAGCATGAATCGGGCCGACATGAAGACGGCCATCAGCCTCGCCATTATGGGCTGGCAGGACGCGACGCAGGCTTATGACGAGGCAGTAGGCGATAGGCTTGAGCTGAGTACGGCGGAACGCCATTGCCTGGCGCTGCTCTTAGGCGGCCCGCAATCGGCTGGCGAGGTCGCGGCCGCAACAGGGTTGACGCCGGCCGCAGTCACCGCGCTGATCGACCGGCTGGAGGCGCGCGGCCTGCTGACACGAACGCGCAGCCTCGAGGACAGGCGCAAGGTGGTCATAGAGGCGACGGAACTCACGCGAGAACTATCGGCGCGCTATTATGGTGCGATCGCGCAGGAGGGAGAAAGGGTGATCGCCACATTTAGCGACACCGAGCTGGCCACGATCCTTCGCTTCGTCACCGCATCGCTCGACCTTCAGCGCGACCAGCTTGCCCGGCTGAAAGCCGAGGCCCTGGAAACAGCCGACAGCCTATAGGCTCGCCGGGTCGAGCGCCGGCTCGCCTTTGCGGCGCGCCACGATCGCCGCAAGATCGGCGGTCTCGAAAGCATCACGCAGCACGTCGAAAGACGGCAGCACAAAATAGGCACGCTGGAACTTGTCGATCTCGTAGCCGGTGCGCATTACGGTTTCCAGGTCGAAGGGGACATCGTGCGCGTCGCCGCCTTCGACCGCGAACTGAAGCTCGGTGAAGGATGACATCAGCCCGGCGCCGAACGCCTTCAGCGGCTGGCCCGGCTCGCGTATCAGCCCGTATTCGACGGTGTACCAGTAAAGCCTGGTGATCATCTCGTCGCCGCCGAGCGCAATCACGCTGTCGGCCCTCTTGCCATACATCTGCATGAAGTCCGCAAAGACCGGCTGCGTCAGGATCGGCACGTGACCGAAGAAATCGTGGAACATGTCGGGCTCGACGATGTAGTCGAGCTCCTTTTGGGTTCGCAGCCAGTTGGTGACCGGGAAGCGGCGGTTGGCGAGGTGGTCGAAGAACGGCTGGGCCGGAATGAGCCCCGGCACCGCGACGATCTCCCAGCCGGTGAGCTTGCGCAGCTTCTCGCTGACCTCACCGAAATCCGGGATCTTGTCGAGAAGGCCGAGCGCCGCAACGCCATCGAGATAGGAATGGTGGGCGAGCTTCCTGGTCAGCTTCGTCTGGCGGTCGCACAGCGTGCGCCACACCGCCTGTTCTTCGTCGCTATAATTGTAGCCCTGCGCCACGGTGAAATCGGCACGGCAGACCGAATAATCGCCGCGAAGGCCTCGCGCCGCGCATTCGCGGGCGTAGTCGGCAACGTTCATCGTCATGGCTTGCTCTCCCTGGAAATCATGATCAGCGGATCGTCGGAAATTCTAGCCGGATGGCGTGAGGCAAATCAGCTTTGATGGTGGCTCAAATGCGGGGTTGGAGGTAAAAGACTCCACGATCGAGCTTTGGGAGAGTGAAAATGCCTCAGTTTGACGAATTCGAGATCAAGATGCTCGACAGCCTGCAGCGCGACGGGCGCAAGCCGGTATCCGAACTGGCGCAGGAGATCGGCCTGTCGACGACACCTTGCGCGCGGCGCTTCGAGGCGCTTCAGCAGGCGGGCATCATCAAGGGCTTCGCCGCGGTGCTCAGCCGTCGTGCCGTTGGGCTGATGGTCGAGGTGTTCATCCAGGTGCGCCTGACCAGCCACAGCGACGGCTCGCCCGAAAGCTTCATCGCCGCCGTCCAGCGGATGGACGAGGTGTCCTCATGCTGGACCATGACCGGCGATCATGATTTCCTGTTGCATGTGATGGTGCCGTCGGTCGACGAGCTCAATGCCTTCGTCATGCACCGGCTGATGCGGCTCGAAGGCGTGCGCGACGTCCACACCCAGCTTGTGCTGCAGAACATCAAGGGGCCGGGCCATGTCCCGCTTGCACATCTCAGACGGTAGGCATTTCTGCGGAAAAGCTGCACACAAACTGCTGAAGCGAGCCAATCTCCAGCGCTAGATCGCCGACTACGACATGCGGACCGCCATTGCATAAGGTCCGCCATGAAAATCGTCCTGATCAACCCGCCACATACGGCCATCGGCAGCCGTGTGCCGGACGACCATCTGCCGCCGCTCGGTTTGCTGGCACTGGGCGGTCCGCTGATCGACGCGGGACATCAAGTGCGACTTGTGGACGCCGAATTCGGGCCGATGCCGCTTGCCACGCTGGTCCGGGACGCCTTGAGCGATCATCCCGACTGTATTCTGATCGGCCATTCCGGCTCGACCTCTGCGCATCCGACAGCCCTACTGATCGCCGGCATGGTCAAACACATCGATCCGGCGACAATCCTGATTTATGGCGGCGTGTTTCCGACCTATCACTGGCGCGACATACTGGCCGAAACGGAGGCCTTCGACTTCATCGTTCGTGGCGAGGGGGAGGCGACCATCGTCGCGCTGGTCGAAGCGCTTGAAAAACGCAAGCCGCTGTCGGATGTGGCGGGCATCGCCTTTCGCGACGATTTGCGCCGGCCTTTTGCCACCAACCCGGCAAGGACGATCGCCAATCTCGACGACTACCGCATCGGCTGGGAACTGATCGATATCACTCGCTATAGCTATTGGGGAGGCAAGCGTGCGGTGGTCATGCAGTTCTCGCGAGGCTGTCCGCATCTGTGCAACTATTGCGGCCAGCGGGGGTTCTGGACGCGCTGGCGGCACCGCGACCCCGTGAAGTTCGCGCGGGAGATTGCCTGGCTATACCGCGAGCACCGCGTCGAGCTGATCAACCTTGCCGACGAGAACCCGACCTCGTCCAAAAAAGCCTGGCGCGCCTTTCTCGATGCGATGATCGCCGAGAATGTGCCGGTGCTGATCGTCGGCTCCACCCGCGCCGACGACATCGTCCGCGACGCCGGCAGCCTGCATCTCTATCGCAAGGCCGGCGTCATCCGCTGGCTGCTTGGCATGGAAAATACCGACGAGCAGACGCTCCAGTTGATCCGCAAGGGCGGCAGCACCTCATCCGACCGCGAGGCGATACGGCTGCTGCGCCTCAACGGCATCTTGTCGATGGCGACCTGGGTGGCCGGTTTCGAGGACGAAAGTTTCCGCGACCTCTGGCGCGGCTTCCGCCAGCTGATCGCTTATGACCCCGACCAGATCCAGGCGCTCTATGTGACGCCGCACCGCTGGACGCCGTTCTTCAGGATTGCCAGGGATCGCAAGGTGATCCAGCTGGACGCCCGCCTGTGGGACTACAAGCACCAGGTGCTGCAGATGACCCGCCTCAAGCCGTGGATGTTGTTCTTCGCCGTCAAGCTGATCGAACTGGCCGTGCAGTCGCGGCCCAAGGCCTTGGCGCGCATCCTGTTCCACAAGGATCCGGAGCAACGGCATTCGATGCGCTGGTACACCAAAATGGGCCGCCGCGTCTGGTTCCGCGAAGTCTGGGGCTTTCTGGTTCGCGACCGCCGCCTGAAGAATGGCCCGACGCTCGCCGAATTCTGGGGCGCGCCGCAGGACGAGGAAGAGGAATCGATGGTGGTCGCGCACCCGGCGCGCAGGCTGACACCGCCTGCGACCACGATTTCGTCGCGCGCCTGACCGGCTCGGGCAATCTTTTAACAAGCATACGCAACGTATGTATATTGACATACGGAATGTATGTACCCACTTCGGGATACGGGACGGATATCAGCGACCGCCCCGGAAAATGGAACGCAGCGATCCAAAACCCCGAAGTCTTGCGGGCGGCTCTCACCTTCTCGGAGAAGCCACATCGCGATGGTCGGGACCGGCCTGCCTTGTCTGATTGGAGTGAAACAATGACCAAACGCGATGCGATCTTCCCTGCCGGTCGGCAGGCCCTCTACGAAGTCAATCGCTATTCGGCGGCGATCCGCTCAGGCGGCTTTCTGTTCGTCTCGGGCCAAGTCGGCAGCCGCGAGGACGGATCGCCGGAGCCAGCCTTCGAAAAGCAGGTCCAGCTTGCCTTTGACAATCTCGCGGCGGTGCTGAAGGCCGCCGGTTGCACGTTTGACGACATTGTTGACGTGACCACGTTCCACACCGACCCGGCCAAACAGTGGGAGGCGATTGACGCCGTTCGACTTAGGGCGATCGGTGAACCGCCCTACCCGAACTGGACCGCGGTGGGGGTGAATTGGCTGGCGGGCTTCGATTTTGAGATAAAGGTCATCGCGCGCCTTCCTCAGCCCGGATGATCGATTGGCGGCGAGCGACGAAGGCGGAGACTACCTAGTCGACCGTTCGCCCGCCCGCCTGTCTCGACAAGCGCTGCGATGGTGATCGGATGGTCTTCCGGTCTGTCGCGGCGTTGAACAGACTGAGGCCACTCACGGCACGATCAGCGTGCCGGCGCCGTGTTCGGTGAACAGCTCGAGCAGCACCGCATGCGGCGTCTTGCCGTTGAGGATGACGACGCCAGCGACGCCGCGCTCGATTGCCTCGATGCAGGTTTCAACCTTGGGGATCATGCCGCCCGAGACCGTTCCGTCCTTGATCAGGGCCTTGGCCTCGGCCACGGTCAACTCGTCGATCAGCTTCTTGTCCTTGTCGAGCACGCCGGGCACGTCGGTGAGAAACAGCAGGCGCGTCGCCTGGCAGGCGCCGGCGATGGCGCCGGCAAAAGTGTCGGCGTTGATGTTGTAGGTATGGCCGTCGCGGCCGGGCGCCACCGGCGCCAGCACCGGGATCATTTCGGATCGCGCCAGGAGGTCGAGCAATGTGCGGTCGACCTCGACCGGTTCACCGACGAAGCCCAGGTCGAGCACCCGCTCGATGTTGGAATCAGGATCGATCATGGTCTTGCGCGCCTTTTCGGCAAACACCATGTTGCCGTCCTTGCCGCACAGGCCGATTGCCCACTCGCCCTCGGCATTGATCAGCGCGACGATTTCCTTGTTGATCGACCCGGCCAGCACCATCTCGACAATCTCGACGGTCTTCTGGTCGGTGACACGCAAGCCGCCCTCGAATTTGGATTCGATGCCCATCTTGCTGAGCATGGCGCCGATCTGCGGCCCGCCGCCATGCACGACGATCGGGTTGACGCCGGATTGCTTGAGCAGTGCGATGTCGCGGGCGAAGGCTTTGCCGAGCGCGATGTCGCCCATCGCGTGGCCGCCATATTTCACCACGACCGTCTTGTTCTCGTAGCGCTGCATATAGGGCAGCGCCCTTGAAAGCAGCGCGGCCTGCATTTCGGCGGTGGCGGCGACATCCGTCATCGGCTTGGTTCCCGGCTTGGCATGAACGGCGGCGTCTTAGCGGGAATTGCAGCAGGCCGCAAACGGCTTTGCTGTCATGATCGATCAAATCATCCCGCCTCTATGCCGGCACCCGCAGCGGCGCCCGCCGTCCCAGCCATCCAGAGATCTTTTCCATCTGCGCGGCGAACGACAAAAGCGTCTCCTCGTCACCGGGGCGGCCGGCGGCCTGGACGCCGAGCGGCAGGCCGGCATCGGTCACGTAAACCGGAAGCGTGATCGACGGTTGCCCGCTGACGTTCTGGATCGCCGGCCAGTGGGTGAACCAAAGGCTCTTGTCCATCAGCTGGCCGAATAGCGGCTTGAACTTCAGCAGGCCGGCGAGGCGCAGTCTGTCCAGGACATTCTCGATGAATTCGTCGGCGCCTTTCGGGTCCATGGTGCCGCAGGCGAGCGGCGGGTGCGCGATGACAGGCATCAGCACTGCATCATAGTGCGCGGTTTCGGTGATAAGGCGGCGCGAGGTTGCGTGCAGCCGCTGCAGGCCGGCATAGATTTCGCCGGCCGAGAGGATTTCACCGAACCGGCTCATCACGCGCGTGGCGCGTTCGATATCGCCTGAGATGGAGCGGCCGACGCGCAAGGCCTCGCCACGCATCGTGCCGGCCACCGCCGCGGCGACGGTTCTGGCGAAATCGGCGATGAAATCGCGGTCGATATAGGGCAGGTCGATCTCCTCGACGCTGTGCCCGCCTTCGCGCGCCAGCCCAATCGCCGCATCCAGAGCTTTCAAGGTTTCTCCCGAAATCGGCAGGCCGAGCGGCGATTTTCGGTAGAAGGCGAGCTTGAGCTTGCCCGGATCGCGCCCGGCGGCCGCAGTGAAACTGCCGTTCGGCGAGGGTGCCGCGTAGGGCGACAGCGGGTCGGGCCCGTGGGTCAGGTCGAGCAGCAGGGCCGTATCGCGCACCGAGCGGGCCAACGCATGGTCGACGACAAAGCCGTACCAGCTTTCAGTGACGAGCGGCGTCAAGGGCACGCGGCCGCGGGAGGTTTTCAACCCGACCAGCCCGGTACAGGCCGCAGGCACCCTGATCGAGCCGCCGCCATCCGAGGCGTGCGCCACCGGCACGACGCCGGCCGCGACCAGCGCAGCCGCGCCGCCCGAGGAACCGCCGGTCGTGTGAGCGGTGTCCCATGGATTGCGGGTGACGCCGTAAGCCACCGACTCGGTCACCAGCCTCAGCCCGTGTTCGGGTGCGGTGCTGGTGGCGATCGGGACCAGGCCGGCGGCCAGATAGCGTTCCGTCATGACCGAGTTAAAATCGGGGGTGTAGGCTGGGATGCGGCTGCCGCCATGCGTCGGCACGCCCTTCATGGCAATGCCGAGGTCCTTCAGCGCAAAGGGCACTCCGGCAAGCGGCAGCTTGTGGTCGACGGTTTTCGCTCGCGCCCGCGCCGCCTCAAAAAGCGGTTCGGCGATGGCGTTGATCTCCGGCTGGGTGGCCTCGGCCCGGGCGATCGCCGCATCGACGAGATCTTGCGGTGTGATCTCTCCCTTGTGCACGAGTGCGGCCTGGCCGGTTGCGTCATGCTCCCACAGAACCCGCTCGATCGACATGGTCGCCCTCCCGCTCATGGCAAGCTAGCGGGCGGCGATTTCCTTGGCAATCGACGCTGGCGCTGCCAGTGCGCAAGACCATTTCAGTCGTTGCAAATACATTGCAATCGCCTAATTTGGCGGCCGATGACGCCGCAGGACATCAGCAACCTGATTGTCCGGACTTCGATGAAGGACCGGGCTGCGTTCGATCTGCTGTACCGGCAGACCAGCGCGAAACTTTTCGGCGTCTGCCTTCGTGTATTGAAGGATCGGGGAGATGCAGAAGAGGCGCTTCAAGAGGTCTTCGTCAAGATATGGACGAAGGCGGACCGTTTCGCCGTTTCGGATCTGAGCCCGATCTCCTGGCTGGTGGCCATTGCGCGCAATCATGCGATCGATCGGATCAGGGCGCGGCGAGAGCCTGCCGCCTATATCGATGCCGCGCTCGACGTGGCCGATCCGGCGCCGGGGCCGGAGGCCATGGCCGTGGCGGGCGGTGAGTCCGGACGCATCTACCATTGTCTCGATGAATTGGAAAAGGACAGGGCGGCGGCCGTCCGGGGCGCCTATCTGGACGGCAAAAGCTATGCGGAGCTGGCGGAGCGCTATGGCGTACCGCTGAACACGATGCGGACCTGGCTGCGGCGCAGCCTGTTGAAACTGAGAGAATGCCTGGAAAGATGACGCTGGCTGACGACAATGGACCGGAACGTGGGGGCGACGACCTGTTCGCCGCCGAATACGTTCTTGGCGTTCTGGCCGCCGATGAACGCGAGATCGCGTCGCGCCGCATCGATGCGGACGCCGCCTTCGCGCGCCTTGTGGATGCCTGGGAGGCGCATCTTTCGCCGATGGCCGCCGCCTATCCGGAGACAGAGCCTCCGATCAGGGTCAAGGAAGCATTGGACCGCCGGCTGTTCGCTGCAGAGCCGCGCGCCGGCCTCTGGTCGAGCCTTGGCTTCTGGCGCGGTCTTGCCGCCGCCGCCATTGCGGCGCTGGCAATCTATATTGCCTTGCCTTACGTCAATCCACCGGTCGTCGAGCCGCAAACCCGGCTTGTCGCCTCGTTGGCAGCCGAAGGCAGCGATGTCAAATATCTCGTCGTCTACGACGCCGTCCGTCACGATGTCGGCCTTTCCCACGTCTCCGGCGAGCGGACCGCCGGCAAGGACTTCGAGCTGTGGATGATCGAAGGCAAGAACGCGCCGGTGTCGATGGGCGTCATCCCGGCCGGTGCGACCGCGCATCTGGCCATCCCGCCCGCCGTCCGGGAGAAATTGGCGCAAGGCGCCGTGCTTGCGGTCAGCGTCGAGCCTGCCGGCGGTTCGCCGACCGGCCAGCCGACTGGACCGGTGGTCGCAGCGGGCGATCTGAAGAGCATCTGACCGATTCTTGCTTCGGAAGAAGACCTGAAATCTATCTCTCACGAACCAAAATCATGCAAAGCTTGTCGGCGGTGACCGATTAGCACATGGAAAATTGAAGCGACACAATATTTCTTACGTGAGGACGAAACTCCGGCATTTCTGTTGCGTATCTTCTTGCGTTCCCGAACGAGGGGAACGATAACCCAAGGAGATTGAAATCATGCCTAAATTCGCCACCCTTTTGCTTGCCGGCAAGGTTGCGATTTCTGCGATCGCCACCATTGCCTATGCCCAAAATCCGATGGTCGGCGGCGCCGCCATGTATGCCCAGAAAAACATCGTCGAAAATGCTGTCAACTCGAAGGACCACACGACGCTGGTCGCTGCCGTCAAGGCAGGCGGACTGGTCGATACGCTGCAAAGCGCTGGCCCCTTCACCGTGTTCGCGCCGACCAACGAGGCCTTTGCGGCACTTCCAGCCGGCACGGTGGAGACGCTGCTCAAGCCTGAAAACAAGGACAAGCTCGTCAAGATCCTGACTTGCCATGTCATCGGCGCCAAGGCGATGGCCGCCGACGTCGCCAAGATGGTCAAGGATGACGGTGGCACCCACAAGGTCAAGACGGTCGGTGGTTGCGAACTGTCGCTCAAGACCGACGGCGGCAAGGTCACCGTGACCGACGAGAACGGCAATGTCGCTAATGTGACGATCGCCGATGTCGAGCAGTCCAACGGCGTCATCCACGTCGTCGACAAGGTTCTCCTGCCGAAGATGTAACAAACGCACGCTGCCGGCGAAGATATCGCTAAGGGCCTCCCTGCGCACACTCCGCGCCGTTCACGCAAGTGGATAGGCGCGGAGTCCCGCTTTGAGGACAGCGATCGTCACCGGCTTTTGATTTCCGTCTGGCGGTCGAATTTGGCACAAGCAGTAACAGGAGGAATGGGCATGAACCGTCGCGAGCTTCTTTTGAGTGGTGCGGCAGCCATTGGCGTTGTCGCAGGCGCCACCGCGCTGCGCATGGGCGGAGCCCAGGATGCACGCGCGGCCGAGACTTTCGAGGTTACCAAGACCGAGGCCGAGTGGCGCGCCATCCTGTCCGACGCGGCCTTCAATGTGCTGCGCAAGGAGGGCACGGAATACCCGGGCACCAGTCCGCTGCTCAACGAGCACCGCAAAGGCATCTTCGCTTGCGCCGGCTGCGACCTGCCGGTCTATTCGTCAGAGACCAAGTTCGATTCCGGCACCGGCTGGCCGAGCTTCTGGCAGGAAATCCCCAACGCGATCGGCAAGACCGTGGACAGGTCGTTGGGCATGACCCGCACCGAGGTCCATTGTCGCCGCTGCGGTGGCCATCTCGGCCACGTCTTCGACGACGGTCCGCCGCCGACCGGGTTGCGGCATTGCATCAACGGTGTCGCCTTGACCTTCAAGCCGGCGACGGCCTGAGGATGGCTGCGCCCCTGACTTTGTCGGAGAGCGCTAGAGCATCGGACCCAAAAGTGCGAAGCGGTTTTGGGAAAATCCGATGCTCAAACAAAAAGTTGGAGCGGTGGAGTGTCCGCCGCTCCAAGACTTCGTAATGGTTGATTTTGCGCATGACCCCGAAATCGCTTTTCGGGGTCATGCGCGAGGGCGCCAGGCGGGGGATCCAGCGCGCCTCAATGGCCTCCGCCACCGCCGCCCTGAGCGGCTGGCTTGCGGATCACCAGGGTGAAGAGCCCAAGCGTCGCGAACAAAACCGTCAGCATGAAGAATACGTCCATGAACGACAGCAGCGACGCCTGCTGCTGGACCATGCCTGACAGTTTGGAGATGGCCGCCTTGGAGGCGTCGAGCCCGGCGGTCTGCTCGAAGTTGAGCGTCATGTTCTGCAGCTTCTGCTGCGCAGCGGCACTTCCCCATTGCACGTGCTCGGAGAGCCTGGCGTAATGGAAGGCATTGCGGTCGATCAGCACGGTGTTGATGACTGCCAGGCCGACGGCGCCGCCGAGATTGCGGGTCAGGTTGAACAGGCCAGACGCATTCTTCAGCCGCTCCGGCGGCAAGGTTCCGAGCGCAATGTTGTTGATCGGCACCATGCAAAGCATCATCGAGCAGCCGCGCAGGATCTGCGGGATCAGCAGTTCATAGAAATCCCAGTCGGCGGTGAGATGCGTCATCCACCAGGTCCCCGTGGCGAAGCCGAAGAAGCCGATCATCATCATGATGCGCGGGTCCATCTTGTTCGACAGGATGCCGGAGATCGGCGCAGTGAAGAACATGGCCAGGCCGCTGACGAACAGCGCCTCGCCGATCATCATCGAATCGTAGCCGCGGATCCGCCCCAGGAACACCGGATAAAGATAGGTCAGACCGTAGAGGCCGATGCCGACGACGAAGGAGAACAGCGAGCCGAAGGCAAAATTGATATTGCTGAAAGCCCTCAGATCGACAATCGGCTCCTCGGCGGTGAACACGCGCCAGAAGAACAGCACCGCGCCGAAGGTCATGATGACGGCGCAGATGAACACCGCCTGATCCTGCAGCCAGTCGTTGTTGGGACCTTCCTCCAGCACATATTCCATGCAGCCCAGGAAGGCGGCCATGCCGGCAAGCCCCCACCAGTCGAACTTGCTGAACAGCTTGAGATTGGGTTTGTCGAAGTCGATCAGCGACCAGGCGGCCGTCGTCACCAGAATGCCGGGCACGACGTTGACCAGGAACAGCCAGTGCCAGGACATGGCATGGCTGATATAGCCGCCGACGGTCGGGCCGATGGTTGGCGCCAGCGTCGCCACCAGGCCGATCATCGGCGAGACGATGGCGCGACGCGACGGCGGGAAGATGGTGAAGGCGGCTGCAAAGACGCTCGGGATCATGCCGCCGCCGATGAAGCCCTGCACGGCGCGGTAGACGATCATCTGGTCGATATTGGTTGCGGTCGCCGCCAGCGCGCTGGCCGCGGTGAAACCTGCCGCCGAGATTGTGAACAGCACCCGCGTCGACAGCATCCGGCTGAGGAAGCCCGACAGCGGGATCATCACCACCTCGGCAATCAGATACGCCGTCTGCACCCACGGAATCTCGTCCGAACTGGCGCTCAGGCCCGCCTGGATCTCGGCCAGCGAGGCCGAGACGATCTGGATGTCCAGGATGGCCATGAACATGCCGAACACCATTGCCAGGAAGGCGATGACGCGGCGTGTCGAGATGTGGTCAACCGGCGCCGGCATGGCTGGCGTCGGCGCCGATCCTGCAGTTAGGGTTGCGGTCGCCATGACCTTTGCTCCCGGTTCCGCTTTACTTCGATGCCGAAGGCGCCGTGCGGCTGTCGACGGCGACGACGACGCTCAGGCCGGCGCGCAGCTTGCCCGTCTTCAGCACATCCGCGGGCACGTCGATGCGAACCGGAACGCGCTGCACCACCTTGGTGAAATTGCCTGTGGCGTTTTCCGGCGGCAGCAGCGAGAACACTGCTCCCGAAGCCGGGGCCAGCGACGACACGGTACCCTCGATGTCCTGACCGTCGATCGCGTCGACCGACACTCTGACCTTTTCACCAGGCACCAGCCGGGCAAGCTGGGTCTCCTTGAAGTTGGCGACGATGTAGAGCTTGTCCATTGGCACGATGACGGCGAGCTTCTGTCCGGGGCTGATCAGGTCGCCCTGCTCGACCGAGCGGTTGCCGACCACGCCGTCATAGGGTGCGCGCAGCACGGTGAAGGACAGATCCCGCACCGCCTTGTCGTGGGCAAGCTGCAGCGAGCCCAGCGTACTTGCCGATTCCGCCCGCTGCGCCTGGAGCACGCCGATATTCGCCTGAGCCGCCGCGATCTGCGCGTCGGCGCCGGCTAGTGCGGCATTGGCTTGCTCGACCGCCGTCTGGGCATCGTCCAACTGGGCCTGGGTACCGACGCGGGTCTTGAGCAACTGGGCGGCACGAACCTGAGCTCGCTTGGCATTATCGGCCGCGGCCTGGTCGGCGGTCTTCTGCGCCTGCGCCTGCTTGAGCGAGGCGCGCGCCGCCTCGGTCTGGGCATCGATGCGGTCGAGCGTCTTGCTCAACGTGGCGATCTGCGCCTCGGCCTGGGCAACGGCTATCTTGTAGTCACCGTCATCGACGATCAGCAGCGGGTCGCCGGCCTTCACCTGCTGGTTCTCGGTCACTTTGACCTGATCGACATAACCCGAGATTTTTGGCGAGATGAACGCGGTGTCGGCCTGGACATAGGCATCGTCGGTCGTGATCATGAAGCGCCCGTCGGTCCAGTAATCATAGCCATACCAGGCGCCGGCGCCCAGCAGGGCCAGGCCGATGATGGGCAGCAACATCGAGCGCATCGACCGCTTCTTCTTGGCGGGAGCCAGCGGGGTGACGTCGGCGGGCTTGAGAGGGGTTTCCGGCGCTTCGATCGCAGGCTGGACCTTGGCACTGGGGAAGGGGCGGACTTCGGCACTGGTGGGCGCGTTCGAGGACATGATATCTCTCTAAATTAACTGGCGCTGAATTTTGTCAGACTGAACCGTTCGGTTCGATCTCGACGTTGACTTAGCGCTTAAAGAGGACCATATCAAGAGCAATCGAACCGGATGGTTCGAATTATTTTACGAGGTGTGACATTATGGCCGAAGTCCCCAAGGCCGCTCCTTTGCCTGGTTCAGGCTCATTGCCCAGC
This sequence comes from Mesorhizobium sp. M1399, assembly GCF_040317735.1. Taxonomy (NCBI): domain Bacteria; kingdom Pseudomonadati; phylum Pseudomonadota; class Alphaproteobacteria; order Hyphomicrobiales; family Phyllobacteriaceae; genus Mesorhizobium; species Mesorhizobium sp. M1399. The sequence continues at coordinate 98,621 of NZ_JAMYKZ010000004.1, read as the reverse complement.
GCTGGCAAGGACCAGTGCGATCTGCTGGACAGTCTGCCGCGCGGCCGCCCGGCCGCGGGTCAAGACCCGGTCAAGCGCAGCCAGATCATCGACGGTGCGCGCCGTGTCTTCATCGAAAAGGGCTTCGAAGCCGCGTCGATGAACGACATTACGCGCGAGGCCGGCGTGTCCAAGGGCACCATCTATGTCTACTTCGCCAACAAGGAAGAGCTCTTCGAAGCGCTGATCGAGGAAGAGCGCGGCACGATTTTCAAGAACATGTATGAGGTGCTCGACCAGATCGGCGACCTTCGCCAGACGTTGGTGAAGTTCGGCATCGTGCTGTCCATGAAGATCACTTCGGCGAGGGTCATCCTGGCGCAGCGGGCGGTGATCGGCGCGTCGGAACGCATCCCGGAGCTTGGTGCCCGGTTCTACGAACGCGGCCCGAAGCGTGGCCATGACAGGGTCGTCGTTTTCCTCAACATGGCTATCGAACGCGGCCTGCTGAAAATCGACGACGTCGAGCTTGCCGCCTATCAGTTCACCGAGCTGTGTCTGGCCGGTCTTTTCCGCCAGTGCATTTTCGCCTATCGCACCAAGGCGCCAAGTGTGGCCGAGATCGAACACATCGTCAGGTCGGGCGTCGATGTGTTCCTGAAGGCCTACGGCACCGAACAGCTTGCAGAGCAGGAACGGGCCTCCAGCCCCGCCTGACAGGCTGCCAGGGTCGGTGGCCTATCCGCCATTGGCGGCGAGCACGATCGCCGCACGCAGTTCCTCGAGACCCTCGCTCTTTTCCGACGACGTGGCGAGCACGAAGGGAAAGGCCGCCGGGCGTTTCTTGATCTTCTGCAGCGTTTCCTCGATCAGCCGTGGTACCCCCGCCGCCTTGATCTTGTCGGTCTTGGTCAGCACGATCTGATACGACACCGCCGCCTTGTCGAGCAGCGACAGCACCTCGTCGTCCTTGGCCTTGATGCCATGGCGGGCGTCGATCAGCACGTAGACGCGCTTCAGCGTCACCCGGCCCTTCAGGTAGTCGAACACGAGCTTCGTCCACTCGTCGACCTTTTCCTTCGGCGCCGTGGCGTAGCCATAGCCCGGCATATCGACCAGTGCCATCGGCGGCAGATCGGCGCCTTCTCCCGAAAATCCGCCCGGCACGAAATAGTTGAGCTCTTGCGTCCGGCCCGGCGTGTTGGAGGTGCGCGCCAGCCCCTTCTGGTTGACCAGCGCGTTGATCAGCGACGATTTGCCGACATTGGAGCGGCCGGCAAAGGCGATCTCGGGTGGACCCTCCGGCGGCAGGAATTTCATCGCCGGCACGCCGCGGATGAAGATCCAGGCTCGCGTGAACAATTCGATGCCGATCGTGGTCTTGTTCAACGCGTTCAAACCGCTGCCTCCAGAAGAAAAATGTTGCTGCCACGAATGGCATCGAGATTGCGGCTGATCTTTTCCACCGGCCAGTGCCACCACGCCAGCGCCAGCAGCCGCCGGATGGTCCTGTCATCGAAGCGCATCTTCACCACCTTGGCCGGATTGCCGGCGACGATCGCATAGGCCGGCACATCGTGCGTCACCACCGACTTTGCCGCCACAATGGCGCCGTCGCCGATCTTGACGCCCGGCAGCATCACCGCTTCCATGCCGATCCAGACGTCGTTGCCGACGATTGTGTCGCCACGCACCTCCTTCGACCATGTCGCCGGGTCGAAGCCTTCTTCCCAGCCGTGGCCAAAGATATTGAACGGATAGGTCGAAAAGCCGGACATGGCGTGATTGGCGCCGTTCATGATGAAACGCGCGCCCTCGGCGAGGGCGCAGAACTTGCCGATGACCAGCCTGTCGCCGATGAACGGATAATGATGCAGCACGCATTTTTCGGCGAATTTGTCAGGTCCGTCAGGGTCGTCATAATAGGTGAAGTCGCCGATCTCGATATTAGGCGCCGTCACCAGCGGTTTCAGAAAGCCGACGCGTGTGTGCAACGGGATCGGATGCTTGATCGATGGATTGGGTCCGGTCATATCGAGCTCCGTCGAGCACCTGCCAGGCAGGTCAAAATAGCGCGATCCGTCCCGCAGTACCAATCGCTTAATCCAGGCCGGCAGCTTGTGCAAAAAGCCCCGGACGAACCGGGGCTTTCTGGTTTCTCATTATCGGAGCGCCGGCTATTCCGCCGGCGACGGTTTCTTGCGGAACAGCGCGACCAGATTGTCCCACAATTCGATCTTGGCGCCCTGCCGCTTCATGATCACGCCCTGCTGCAGGATCGACAACGTGTTGTTCCAGGCCCAGTAGATGACGAGGCCGGCCGGAAAACCCGCCATCATGAAGGTGAAGATCACAGGCATCCAGGTGAAGATTGCCGCCTGCGTCGGGTCCGGCGGCGTCGGGTTCATGCGCATCTGCAGGAACATCGTCACGCCCATGATCAGAGGCCAGACGCCGATCATCAGCATGTGCGGCAAGGTGATCGGGATCAGCCCGAACAGGTTGAAGATCGATGTCGGATCCGGCGCCGCCAGATCCTGGATCCAGCCGAAGAACGGCGCGTGCCGCATCTCGATGGTGATGTAGAGCACCTTGTAGAGCGAGAAGAACACCGGGATCTGCAACGCCACCGGCCAGCAACCGGCGAGCGGATTGATTTTCTCGGTCTTGTACAGCTCCATCATCGCCTGCTGCTGCTTCATCTTGTCGTCCGCGTATTTCTCGCGGATCTCGAGCATCTTGGGCTGCACCTTCTTCATGTTCGCCATCGACGCATAGGACTTGTTGGCGAGCGGGAAGAACAGCGCTTTGACGATGACGGTGGTGGCGAGGATCGCCAGGCCGAAATTGCCGAAGAATTTGTAAAGCGTGTCGATCAGCCAGAACATCGGCTTGGTGATGAAATAGAACCAGCCCCAGTCGATCAGCAGGTCGAACTGGCGAATATGACGGTCCTTTTCATAAGCGTTGATCGTCGAAACTTCCTTGGCGCCGGCGAATATCTCCGACTCCACGGTCGTCGATTGCCCGGGAGCGACCGTGACGGGATCGGACAGGAAATCGGACTGGTAGCTGTGCGGATGGGGCCCGCTTTTGAACTCGAAATAAGAGAATTTGGGCTGAAATTCGCGGCCGCTAGGCGGCACCAGGGTCACCGCCCAATACTTATCGGTGATGCCCAGCCAGCCGTCGGTCGACTTGCCTGGCTTGTATTCCTTGTCCGATTCGACGCTGGAGTATTTGTATTCCTGCAGGCCCTCGCTTCCGGTAACGCCGATCAGGCCCTCGTGCAGCACATAGGTGCTGGCGATGGCCGGCTTGTCGAAACGCGTAACGCGGCCATAGTTCGACAACGTCGCCGGCGCCGAGCCGCCGTTCTGAACCGTGTCGGATACGGTGAACATATATTGGCTGTCGACGGAGAAGGTGCGCTTGAAGGTCAGGCCCTTGTCGTTGGTAAAGGTCAGCGTGACCGGCGTCGCCGGTGTGAGCGTCGCCTTGCCGTCGGTCTGCCAGACCGTGTCGGGGCCGGGCAGCGTGCCCACATCCGGCGCGCCAGAAAAGCCGATCTCGGCGAAATAGCCGTTCGGCAGGGACGCCGGGTTGAGCAACGCGATCTCGGGCGAGGTCTTGTCGACCGTCTCCCTGTAATGCTTGAGCCGGAGGTCATCGAGGCGCGCACCGGTGAGGTTGATCGAACCTTCGAGGCTCGGCGTGTCGATCTTGACGCGGCTGGTCGAGGCAATCGCCTGGTCGCGGCCGGCCGGCGTCACCGCATCGCCGCCAGGCGCGCTCGGAATGGCGCCGGGCTGTACCGGTGTTTCGCTGGCGCCCGGACTGGTGCCTTCGGCGGCCTTCTTCTGCTCCGCCACGCGCTGCTCTTCGATGCGGGCGGCTTCGCGCTGCATCTCGCTGCGCGGCATCACATAGAAATATTGCCAAAGCGCCAGGATCAGCACCGACAGTGCGATGGTGATGAAGAAGTTGCGGTTGTTTTCCATCGAAGCCCTTGGCCTATCGTGTTCCACGCAATCTGCGGGAGAGTTCGGCCTTCAACTGGCCAAACGGAGTGGTAAGCACGTCTTCGCGCCCGACGATGACATAATCATTGCCCGGCGCCATGTCATCCGCGGCATGCGTGCGCACGGCCTCTCTCAGCCGCCGCCGGATGCGGTTGCGAACGACGGCGTTGCCGACCTTCCTGGTGACGGTATAGCCGACGCGCGGCGCTTCGCAGTCGCCGCGGCCCAGAACCTCGACGAGGACAAGCCGCCCGCGGCGCTTTTCGCCACGGCGGACGGCCAGGAATTCCGCGCGCTTCAGAAGCCGCTTGGGATGGGCACCCGTTGGCTTGCCGGTTGCGGGCAACGATCTTGTCTCTCGCTTGGTGCTCAGGCGCTGAGACGCTTGCGGCCGCGGTTGCGGCGGGCTGCGACGACGCCGCGGCCACCTTTGGTTGCCATGCGGGCGCGGAAACCGTGCCTGCGTTTGCGGACGAGTTTGGACGGCTGGTAAGTACGCTTCATTTGTTTAAATACCGCGGGGTGCGGCCCTTCTTGATTCTGTCACTTTGTAACAGGAGCTTTGCCGGGCCGGTTTTGGCGCGATCGAAACCGCGCCGGGACGAATGGCCCGAGCGTGAGCGGGCTTATAGAAAGAAGGGTTTTGGAAGTCAATCCAGCCTGTCGGGCCGGCGTTGTCGGACTGGCAGGGAAGTCCTTGCGGCCCTTTGTCCGGCTTCGATCAAGGATGAATTTGGCAAAAAAGCCGCAATCGCCTAATCTCACCCGATCAAGCGATCGTGAAGACAAGCAGTCCTTAAGACAAGCAGCCGTGATGACAGGCAGCCGTGACGACGAGCATGAGTGAAGTCCCAGCAACCGACGAAAGCATCGCCGAGGCGAAGGCCGCCACCCGCAGGGTGCCCTTGGCGCGCGGCCTGTCGACCAAGTTGCTGCTGCTCACCATCGTCTTCGTGCTCTTGGCTGAAATCCTCATCTTCGTGCCCTGGATCGCCAGTTACCGGCTGAGTTGGCTGAAGGAGAGGCTGAGTACTGCCGCTGCTGTTTCCATCGTCCTGGTGCAGGGCGAACCTGCCTCGCTGTCGCGTGCCGCCCAGAACGACGTGCTGATGGCGATCGGCGCCAAGGCGATCGCGGTGCGCGACGGCGGCGTCTCGCGGCTGCTGGTCGTGGCCGAAATGCCGCCGCAGGTGGACGAGCATATCGATATCGCCAATGTCGGCATGATCAAGGGCATGACCGGCGCGCTGGACACGCTGTTTTTCGGCGGCAAGAGGATGCTGCGCGTTTTCGGGCCGGTCGGCGACAGCGACAAGGAGTTCGAGCTGATCATGCCCGACCACCGCCTGCGCAATGCCATGCTGATCTATTCGCGCAACGTCGCCTTCGTCTCGCTGCTGATTTCGCTGTTCACCGCCATGCTGGTCTACGCCGCGATAGACCTGATCATGATCGGCCCGATCAGGACGATGACGCGCTCGATGCTGTCCTTTTCCGAGGCGCCCGACGATCCCGGTCGCATCATTCACCCCGCCGCCCGGGCCGACGAGATCGGCGTCGCCGAACGCGAGCTGTCGCAGATGCAGGAGCGGCTGCAAAAGATGCTGACCGAGCAGAAGCACCTGGCCGATCTCGGCCTGGCCGTGTCGAAGATCAACCACGACATGCGCAACATCCTTGCCTCGGCGCAGCTGATGTCGGACCGCCTGCGCCAGGTAAAGGACCCGACTGTTCAGGCCTTCGCGCCAAAACTGCTGCGCGCGCTCGATCGCGCCGTGTCCTATTCGGAAGGCGTGCTGTCCTATGGCCGCACCCAGGAGCCGCCGCCGTCGCGTCGCAGGCTGCGGCTGCGCCAGTTGGTCGAGGACGTCCAGGGCCTGCTCGACATCGAATGCGGCATCGAATTCGTCAACGCCGTCGATCCGGTGCTCGAGGTCGACGCCGATTCCGATCAGCTGTTCCGCGTGCTCACCAATCTTAGCCGCAACGCCGTGCAGGCGATGGCGGCGGACACCGAGAGCGCCGTAGTGCGCCGCCTGACCATATCGGCCGAGCGCATCGGCAGCGTCAGCCGCATCGTCGTCACCGACACCGGCCCCGGCCTGCCGCCGAAGGCGCGCGAAAACCTGTTCGCGGCGTTTCGCGGCTCGGCCCGCAGCGGCGGCACCGGCCTTGGCCTGGCGATCGCCCATGAATTGATCCGCGCCCATGGCGGCACGGTGGAGCTGGTCGAAAGCATCGGCGGCCGCACCACATTCGCCGTCACCATTCCCGACCAGCCGGTCCGGCTCGACCAAGCCCGCAATGGCCTGCGCCGCCCGGCGTAACGAACCGTTTCGTTACGGACCGTTTCAATTCGCAAATGGTTGGTCCGGGACTAAGAGTCATCGGCTCGGCCGCCGTGCAACGGCTTGTTTCGTTACGGACCGTTCCGATTGGCAAATGACCGATCCAAGACGACGACCTATCGGCTCGGCCGCCGCGTGACGCGATCTTACCTTCGCCGGCCGGCGCATGACGGCAAAACGTGACGGCAAAACTTTTGGCCAGGATCGGCTTGCTTTTCGCAAATTCAGTCGCTAGGGAACAGCTCACATTCGCGGCCGGTCGCCAGGATCGGATCGCGGGGCTATGCAAAGCATGGCCTGTTGCGCGCCCGTAGCTCAGCTGGATAGAGCACCAGACTACGAATCTGGGGGTCAGGAGTTCGAATCTCTTCGGGCGCGCCATTTGTAATGTACATCCCAATCCACCGGCATCGATGGACCGCTTAGCCGCTCATCATTGCCATCGTGGTGGCGCTTTAGCGGTTACCGGCAAATCTGCGGGATTCCCGGCGCTGAGAAACGACTTCTCCTGGGGGATGAGCCACGGCTGGTCGGCTGATGTTTAGGACCGCCTTGCATGCAGGCGACTGCATGCGCTGCCGCCGCCCCCCCGGGGGCGGCGAACTCGATCACACGTGCGTTGCCGCTATCGAGCATTCGTACTAACCTCGCCCTTCTTGAAATCGTGCCGGGTCCTCAGGCTTGCCTTGGGAGATGCTAATGCGCGGGTTCTTGCCTTTCATTCTGTTGGTGCTTCTACACATTCCGATTGTATCGCATGCCGCCTCCATCCACGACGCCGCCATGAAGGGCGATGTCGCCGGGATCACGGCAGCGCTCGACGCTGGTGCCGGCGTCGATGAGAGCGACGGGGGCGCGACACCACTCTATCTTGCGGTTAGGGGCGGGCATTTTGCGGCGGCAAAACTGCTCATGGAACGCGGTGCCGACGTTAACGCCGCCCCGACGCCGCTTTTGGGGCCTGCGCTCATGCCGGCTTTGGCAAAACGCAGGATCGACCTGATCAATCTGTTGCTGGATGGGGGCGCAAATCCAAATTCGAAGCGCAGCCGCGAAAACGCTATCCACATCGCGGTGAATCTCGGTTGTTTCGACTGCGTGAAGGCACTCGTCGAGGCCGGCGCGGACGTGAATGCGAAGACAAAGGACGGCAAGACGCCGCTCCATCTGGCAAAATTCAAGAGGCAACGCGAAGTCGCTGACTATCTCATGTCGCACGGCGTCGTCTTGCCAACACCAGCTCCGATCTCGATGAAGTTGGCTACTGCCGATGTCGAGAAAGGCCGAACCTACTTCACCCGCCTGTGTGCCGGTTGCCACAATGCCGAGCCACAGGGAGCGACCAAGACGGGACCCAACTTGTGGAGCGTCGTCGGTCGCGACAAGGCGTCTGTGGCAAAAATGCGTTACTCCGACGCTTTGCTCGACTGGGAGGGTGTATGGACGTACGAGGATCTGAACAGATATCTCTTCGGACCCATGCTCACCACGCCGGGCGTTTACATGGAGACGCCTGGTGTTCCGGACGAGACCGAACGGGTCGACCTGATCGCCTACTTGCGCACACTCAGCGACAAGCCGATCCCGCTGCCCTGAACGTTAGCCCCAGGAGGGCCGCGGCCGGATTGCGCCCAACGCCGATGAGCGCTCGAATTCTGCATGGAGGTCACTTCGCTTCCCCTTGACGAATGACCGGTTGGATCCGATTTTGGCTGTTCAGGGGTGGCAAGGGACAGTTTATGGCGCGCAAGGCGGACCTTCGGCTCCGAGCGGTGATCTGAGAAATCGATAGGCGCAGCAATAACATACGAGTTCCCAGTTTCATCCTCTTCGGGCGCGCCATCAATCCAATGCACGGCCCGCCTCATGGGGCCTCTCGGGCGCGGTGAGCTCATAGCCGCCCGACTATGACCGTGACCGGCGCCGGTGGTCGGAGGGTCGCGAGGGCTGAGCGCCATCCCTGCCAAAAGAGGGGATGGTCTGCTGATGCCGACTCAGTCGGCCTGCTTGATCTCCGGACCCGGTTCAGTCGGCGGCGCTGGCGTGCAATCCTGGCCGGTGCATTCCTGCACGGGATCTTTCGCCGGCGGGAGACAGTTTTGGCCTTCACAATGAACGGGCGGCTGCACTGTTGCGGCTTTGTTGTTCGGCGGCACAGGCCGATCCTCAGCGCGAACGGTAGGCATTCCAAGGTCGATCATGGCCGTGCACAAGAGCGCAATCCGAAGCAAATTCATTTCCGCCTCCGCAACTGACAGCCAGATGCAGACTACACGTTTGACCTGCGGCCAACATCCTGTCACCCGCGAACGGCGTTAACAGCGCGTTTCATTGCTGGCCAGCAGGGCGCGCGATTGAGATCGAGTGTCGTCCTCTTCCTAACAAACATCGCCAGGAACAGGCGTTCGGCGTGAGATGGCTGAAGCCAACCTTCCGATTTTCCGATACGCTCGTTTGAGGGTTTGAGGTGCCTTAGGGCTTTCGCGCATTCGAGGTTCTTCAGGTCTTTCACGGGGGGAGCATACATGATGGCATTCAACAGCGTCCGCTTCCAGGTCAAGCCGGGAAGTGAAGACGAATTCGTCGAACTGTTCAGCAGCGCTCCGCGCAATTTCGAGGGATTGCGAAAAATGGCTCTCATCAAATCCGGAGATGGCGCCTTCTTTTCGATTGGAGAGTGGGACACTTTCCAGCACATGGTCGATGCTCGGCCCAAAATGCTAGGCAATCTTGATCGGTTCCGGCATACGTTGCAGCAGCTTGAAGGCGGATATACGGATGCTGTTTCCGGCGAGGCCGTCTTCGAAACGGACGGCAGGAGCGGCGGCAGGTCGGTGTAGTGTTCGCATTTCGACAAAGCTTATGCCGTGCGCATCTCCCGCCACTCACCTAAACCGCACATTCCCACTGGAAAGCTCTGCCACCGACCTGCATCCCATCAGCCGCATGTCGCGTTCGATTTCGGTTCGCATCAGGCCGAGCGCCCGTTCGACGCCGGCCTGTCCGGCGGCTGCCAGCGGGAAGAGATAGTAGCGCCCGATACCGACGGCCTTGGCACCCAACGACAGGGCTTTCAGCACATGCGTGCCGCGCTGGACGCCGCTGTCGATGATCACGTCTATCTTGTCGCCCACCGCGTCGACGATCTCCGACAGCTGGTCGAACGGGCTGCGCGAGCCGTCCAGCTGCCTGCCGCCATGATTTGACAGAACGATGCCGGTGCAGCCGATGTCGACCGCCTTGCTGGCATCGGCAACGCTCATGATCCCCTTCAGGCAGAACTGGCCGTTCCAGAAGCGGACCATGTCTTCGACGTCCTTCCAATCCAGCGATGGATCGAGGATCTCCGTGAAATAGCGGCTGATGGAAAGCGCTCCGCCGCCGAGATCGATATGGCCGTCCAATTGCGGCAGGCTGAACTTGTCGTGCGTCAAATAGTCGATGGCCCATCTCGGCTTGATCGCGAACTGCATCATGCCGCCGAGCGTAAGCCGAAAGGGGATGGAAAAGCCGGTCCGCAGGTCACGCTCGCGGTTTCCGCCGGTGACGCTGTCGACGGTCAGCATCATCACCTCGACGCCGGACGCCTTGGCGCGCTCCATCATGGCGCGGTTCAGGCCGCGATCCTTATGGAAATAGAACTGATAAACCTGCGGCGTCCGGTGCTTGCGGACTTCCTCCAGGCTGACCGTCCCAAGCGACGAGACGCCAAACATCGTCCCGAACTTCTCCGCCGCCGCGGCGACGGCGCGCTCGCCGCTATGGTGAAACAGCCGCTGGAGAGCCGTCGGCGAGCAATAGACCGGCATCGCCAGTTTCTGGCCATGACGGTGACCGACATGTCGATCTGCCCGACACCGGCAAGCACGTTTGGGACGAGGTCGCAGTCCTCGAACGCAGCCGTGTTGCGCCGCAGCGTCGTCTCGTCGTCCGCGCCGCCATCGATATAGTCGAAGATCGGTCCTGGCAGGCGCTGTCTGGCCAGCCTGCGAAAGTCCTGAAAATTATAGCAGCTTTGCAACCTCATAGGGCTCAATCGGATCTATGCGGGGCGCGATGTCAAGCCTATGCAATTGTCGATCGCCGACTATTCCGCCGCCTCGCGTCAGCCCGCCACCGCGCCAACCGACTCCCGCTCCACCAGCGGGCATTCGAGCTTGGTGATGGGATGGCGGCCACGACCGGGAGGGGCGGGGACTTCCAGCTGCTCGATCGCCCATTGCCCCATCGCCATATGCGGCAGGATCGACGTCGTCAGCGGGGGGAACAGATGGCGCGCGATCTCCTCGTCGTCATAGCCGACCACCGAAATATCCTGGGGGATGTGCAGGCGGGCCTCCTTCAGCGCCTCGTAGCAGCCGATCGCGGTGCGGTCGTTCTGGCAGAAGATGGCGGTCGGCCGGTCTTTCAGCGCCAGTAGCTTGATGGTCGCGGCATAGCCGGCGCTCGCCGACCAATCGCCTTCGACGACCAAGGCCGGGTCGAACGGGATGTCGGCTGTCGCCAGCGCCCGGCGGTAGCCCTTCAGCCGGTCCTGCGCCGCCTGCATCCATGGCTCGCCGGTGATGGTGGCGATACGGCGATGGCCATGGCTGATCAGGTGCCGGGTCGAGCTCTGGCCGCCGGCGATCTCGCTCGGCACCACGGCGGGGAAGGCATAGTCGGCGGTGTAGCAGTTGAGCAGGATGACCGGAATGTCGAGGCCGTAGAGATACTCCGGCGCGACGATCTCGCGGGTGAAGATGGTCATGTAGATCAGCGCCGAAATGCCCTGCTTGGTCAGCGCCGCGATGGCCCGGGGCTCCATCACCTCGTCGCCCATGGTCTGCGCCACCAAAAGTACATTGCCAGCGTTCCACGAGGCTTGCCGCGCCCCTTCAATGGCGACGACCGCCTCCGGGCTGGTCGCCAATTGGTCGACGGCGAAGCCGATCACGCCATCCAGCCCGTCAAAAGCGGCAACCGGGGCTCGCAGGGCGGAAAACACCGGCGGCGCATAACTGAGGGCCCGCGCCGCCTCTATCACCCGCTCACGAGTTTGCTGCGATAGCCTGATGCCCGGCGTGTTGTTGAGGACGAACGAAACCGTCGCCTGCGAACAACCGGCGGCCCTGGCGATGTCGGTCATGGTAACGCGGCCTCTGGGGTTTTTCCCGGACGGCTTGCGCCGCCTGGTACCCTCAAGGACGGGATCGCGCAGTGGTTCGTTCATGTCATTCGTCCCTCAAATCTCGCATTTATAAGGTAAAGCGATGCTAATAGATATAAGTGCCCTCTTAAGTGATTTAGTCGCGAATCCGACGTGACAGCGCATTGGGAGGCTTCTCCTTTCTCGTGAGAATCCCGATTAAACTAATACTCTTTACTAATATCCGGCGGCCCTATAACGTCAATCCATCATGCTCGGACGAACATCGGACCCGCGCATGTTCGGAACGTAAGCCAGCTTGGTGGCGGACAGTTCCCGTCAACCGAAGCTCGCCTGCCGTTTCGAGGAAATGTCAGACAAATCGGACTATTTACGAACGACGAATGAGTCTCTAAAGTCGACGATCGCGGCTGGAATGGCGTCGTTCTTCGCTGCCGGAACCCTGAGGAGGAGGGCGTCCAAGCCGCGCCGGCACGTTCATCATCAGCGAAAATTACTGAGTCAAATGGGAGGTTGAATATGAAATCTGCGATACGAAATGCGTCCGTCGCCGCTGCGGCCCTGCTGCTCGGCCTGTCCGTCAGCGCAATTGCGCGTGCCGACGACAAGCCGACACTGGCCTTCGTCGTCAACGGCGCTTCCGATTTCTGGAAGGCTGCCGAAGCCGGGGTCAAGAAGGCTCAAGGCGAATTGCCCAATTACAATCTAGAACTCAAATATCCGGAGCAGTCCTCGGTCGCCATCCAGCAGCGCCTGATGGACGATCTGGTGACGGCCGGTGTTAAGGCGATCATGGTCTCGGCCGTCGACCCCAAGACGTCGACCGACGGGCTGAACAAGATCGCCTCGGAAACGGCGTTGTTCACCACCGACAGCGACGCACCGCAGACCAAGCGTGTCGCCTATATCGGCTCGTCCAATGTCGATGCCGGCAAGCAGGCGGCAGAGATTGCCAAGAAGGCGATGCCAGATGGCGGCAAATGCCTCGGCTTCGTCGGCCTGCTCGGCGCCGACAATGCCAAGGAACGCATCCAGGGCATGAAGGACGGCCTCGCCGGCACCAAGATCGAACTGGTCGACGTGCGTGGCGATGACATCGACCAGGCCCGCGCCAAGAAGAACGTCGAGGACGCGCTGGTCGCCAGCCCCGACGTCACCTGCATGGTCGGCTTCTATTCCTACAACACGCCGCGTATCTATGAGGCGCTGCGCGATGCCGGCAAGCTCGGCCAGATCACCGTCGTTGGCTTCGACGACGATCCGATCACGCTGGGCGGCGTCAAGGAAGGCACCGTCGCCGCCACCGTCGTGCAGCAGCCCTTCGAATGGGCCTATCAGGGCATGAAGCTGATGGCCGCCTATCTCGAAGGCAACAAGTCGGGCGTTCCCGCCGATGGACTGATCATCATCCCGACCAAGATCATCGGCAAGGACGATGTCGACGCCTACGCCGCCAGCCTCAAGGCGATGTCTGGAAACTGAGCAAACTAGGTTGCGCCGGCTCAAGGTTCGCCTTGAGCCGGCGTTCTATTGACGGGCCTCGCGAGGCCCGTCAGTCTGAGTCCAAAACGGCTCACCGGCTGCTGTCAGGCGTGATGAATTATTCCGACCCATCCATCGTTGCAACCACGGACGCTCCGTTCCTGAGCCTCAACGGTGTGCGCAAGACCTATCCCGGCGTTGTCGCGCTGGACGGGTTCTCGATCGAGGTCAGGCCCGGCGAGGTCATCGGCCTGGTCGGCGAAAACGGCGCCGGCAAATCGACGCTGATGAAGATCCTCGGCGGCGTCACCAGGCCGGACACCGGCACCATCATTGTCGATGGCGCCGCCCATGACGGGCTGACTGTCGAGGCCAGCATCGGTTCGGGCATCGCCTTCGTCCACCAGGAACTCAACCTGTTCGAAAACCTCGACGTTGCCGCCAATATCTTCTTCGGCCGCGAACCGCTGCGCGCCGGCCCGCTCAAGCTGGTCGACCGCGCCAGGCTGCGAGCGCTGGCGGCGCCGCTGCTCAAACGCGTGGGCGCCAATTTCTCGGCCGATACGCCGGTATCGGCGCTGTCGCTGGCCCAGCAGCAAATGGTCGAGATCGCCAAGGCGCTGTCGATCAAGGCAAGGCTGGTTATCCTCGACGAGCCGACCTCGAGCCTGCCGATCGCCGAAACCGACAAGCTGCTTGGTGTCATCAAGGCGCTGAAGGCAGACGGCATCAGCGTCATTTTCATCTCACACCGCCTGCACGAGGTCGAGCGCGTCGCCGACCGCGTCGTCGTGCTCAGGGACGGCATGCTCGCCGGAACTTTGCCGAAGAGCGCCATCAATCACGACCAGATGGTCAAGCTGATGATCGGCCGCATGCTCAAGGAGAGGGAGAAGGCCGCAGAATCGGCGCGCCCGCCGGGCTCTGTCGCGCTGTCGGTCAAGGCCATTCGCACCGCCGCCTATCCCGACCGGCCCGTCGACCTCGACGTCAGGCATGGCGAGATCCTCGGCCTTGCCGGTCTCGTCGGCTCCGGTCGGACGGAGCTGGCGCGCGTGCTGTTCGGCATCGACAAGAGCTTTGGCGGCTCGTTCCAGCTTGACGGAAAAGATCTGGTTCTTGGTTCGGCCGCGGACGCAGTGGTCAACGGTATTTTCCTCGTCCCGGAAGACCGCAAGCTGACCGGCATCCTGCTCGATCTGTCGATTGCCCAGAACATCTCGCTGCCCAATCTGCCGGCGCATTCGCGGCGCTCGCTGGTCTCGGCCAGCGCCGAGGCCGCCACCGCCGAGAAACAGAAGACCGATCTGGGCATCAGGGCGCCCTCCGTGCAGACGCGTACCGGCACGCTGTCGGGCGGCAACCAGCAAAAGGTCGTGCTGGCCAAATGGCTGGCGATGAAGCCGAAGGTGATGATCCTCGACGAGCCGACACGCGGCATCGACATTGGCGCCAAGGCCGAGATCTACGGGCTGATGCGGGCGCTGGCCGATGCCGGCGTCGCCGTGCTGATGATCTCCAGCGACATGGAGGAGGTGATCGGTGTTTCCGACCGCATCGCCGTCATGCATGAAGGCCAGATCTCCGGCATTCTCGACAAGGACCGGTTCAGCCAGGAAAACGTGCTGCTGCTGGCGGTCGGCAAGCACCCGAAATAGTTCGCCGGCATTGGGAGAAGACGATGAGCAAGAAAGATCTCGGCCTGCTGATCCTGATCCTGGTGGTCGGCGCGGTGGTGGCGATCATCAACCCGCGCTTCCTGCTGCCGATCAATCTCGCCAACACTTCGAACCTGATCGGGTTGTTCGGCATCCTGTCGATCGGCCAGGCTTTCGTCATCATCACCGGCGGCATCGAATTGTCGGTCGGCTCGGTGGTTGCGCTGCTCGGCGTGCTGTTCATCGACTTCATCGCCACGCGCGGCATGGCCTGGCCGGTCGCCCTGCCGCTGATCCTGGTGCTCGGCGGCATCATCGGGCTGGCGCATGGCTGGCTGATCACCCGGCTCAAATTGCAGCCTTTCGTGGTGACCTTGTGCGGCCTGCTGATCTATCGCGGCGTGGCGCGCTTCTATACCGCCGACGGCACCGCCGGCTTTGCCTTCGGACAGAACTTCCCGGAACTCGAGTTCCTGACGGCGGGGCGGTCCTGGGGCGTGCCGAACAGTTTCATCGCGCTGATCGTCATCGCCGTCGTCATGTGGGTGGTGCTGCACCGTTCGGTGTTCGGGCGATATCTCTACGCCATCGGCAAGAACGAGGAAGCGGCGAAATATTCCGGCATCCGCACCGGCCGCATCGTCATGGCTGCCTATGTCATCTGCGGCGTGCTGACGGCGCTGTCGGCTATCTATTTCGCCATGTACACACGCTCGATCTCGCCGGCGAGCCACGGCCAGTTCTACGAACTCTACGCCATCGCGGCAGCGGTGCTCGGCGGCTTCTCGCTGCGCGGCGGCGAAGGCTCGCTGATCGGCGTCCTGCTCGGCACGGTGCTGCTGCAGGAGCTGCAGAACCTCGTCAACCTGCTCGGTATCCCGTCCTCGCTCAACTTCGCCGTGATGGGCGGGGTGATCCTCATCGGCGTTCTGGTCGATCAGCAATGGGGCGTGTTCAGGGCGCGGCGGCGGATGCTGGAAGCCACCCGCAAGGGCGTGGCGGGTGCTGCCGCGGAATGACGCAAAAATAGCTGGATGAAATACGCCGACTGCCATTGGCAGGCGTGAAAAGGTCAGCCTGAGCTTCGCGACAGCAGTTCAGGTTAATCTATTTGGAACGAAACCCGTATCTGAGCGTTTATTTAAGCTTTGCTGCGCGGAGGCGTCCCATGCCCGTGAATCCAGTAAGTACCGCAAAGGTAGGAACTCACCCCCTCCACCCGATGCTGATACCTTTTCCTGTCGCGTTTCTTGTCGGTGCCTTTGTCACCGACCTGGTTTTCTGGGGGACTGCCGACGCCTTCTGGGCACGGGCATCGATGTGGCTGATCGGGGCAGCTATCGTAATGGCGCTTCTCGCTGCCACAGCCGGTTTCATCGACTTTCTCAACGAGCCGCGCATTCGCGCCTTGTCCGACGCCTGGTACCACATGCTGGGCAACTTGACCGCGGTCGTTGTGGCACTGATCAATTTCTACCTTCGCTATGCCCAAGGCGCCGAGGCCGCGGTCCGACCGTGGGGCGCGCTGTTGTCGTTCATAGTGGTCTGCATTGCTGTTCACCGGCTGGAAGGGCTGGGAGATGGTCTATCGGCATCACGTTGCAGTTCTGGATACACCGGCGTATGCACCAGCGAAGCCTTCGACAACCACTAGCACGGATACTCATCACGCTGGTCGGGACCGGCACGCCGCATGAGGCCATGATCCGAACAGTGGATACCGGTTTCCAAAAAGATATGGGTTAGACAAGTAGCGCCCATCCCGAATGCATCGGATGGGCGCGCCTTAGATGAGGCCCGACATGTCGGAGAAGGCCATGGCCTTGCGCAGCACCTCGGTGAAGCGCTCGCCGGCGGCTTCACGAGGGCCGCTATTGTCGATGGAGGTGACGCCCGGTCCGGACAGCGCCACATTGGCGCTGCGCGCCAGCCGTGCCAGCACTTCGCCGCGCGACTCGCGCCCGCGCAAGGCCAGCCGCTCGGCCAGGATCTCCGGTGCAGCCGTGATCTCGACGATAGCCAGATTGGCGTAGCGGTCCCGCAGCGTCGGGATGATCGCGCGCGAGACGTTGGCGATCGCGACACGGCCGTTGGAGACTGACCAGTCGACTTCGGCCGGGATGCCATAGCGCAGGCCATGCGCCTCCCAGGAAATCGCGAAGGCGCCATCCGTTTCGGCCTCGACGAAGGCAGCGTCGGCTAGCGTATCGTGATCCTCGGTGGCCGCATCGCTCGGCCGGGTGATCACCCGGCGAACGAACTCCAGTCGGCTCTCGTCGGCAAACATGGCGCGCGCATAGCCAATCACCGTGTCCTTGCCGGCACCGCTCGGTCCGACGACGGCGACGAAGACGCCGTCGCGGATTGGAAATCCCGCGGCGGACAATTCACGCTCGACCGATGCCGACACCATCATGCGACCCGCCGTCCCTGCCGCCACACCGTGCGGACAACCGGGACGTGATCGTCGACGCGCACGCGAACCAGATCGGCGCGCCGGCCGGGCTCGATGACACCGCGATCGGTGAGGCCGACCGCCTCGGCCGGGTTCTTCGACACCATCGCCACTGCCTGAGGCAACGAGATGCCCTCGACCACGTCGCCGAGGAAAAAGGCCGACTGAATCAGGCTGAACGGAATGTAGTCCGATGACAGGATATCGAGCAGGCCGTCGCCGGCCAGTGTGCGGGCCGAGACATTGCCCGAATGCGAAGCGCCGCGCATGACGTTCGGCGCGCCCATCAAAACGCCGAGCCCTGCCTCTTTCGAAGCCCGAGCCGCCTCCTCGGTGGTCGGGAACTCGGCGACACGGACGCCTTGCTCGATCGCTTCATCGACATGGCTGACGGTTGCGTCGTCATGGCTGGCGAGCACGATACCGCGCTCTTTGCACGCAGCGGCGATGAAGCTGCGGTTCGGGCTCGAGTTCTTCGCCGATTCCGCCATCCGCTTTTCGCAGAATTTCTGGAAATCGCGATCGGTCAGCTTCAGCTTGCGCTGGTAGTAATACGCATAGGTTTCGAGATCGACGAATTGCCGCTGTCCCGGCGCGTGGTCCATCAGCGACGCCAGCCTGACCCGCTCGTCGCCGTCGAAATTGGCGAAGGCTGTGAGGCAGTCCGGCGCCGAAACCTCGCAGCGCAGATGGATGAAATGGTCGGCCCTGAGCCGGTCCTGCTGGACGCTGTCCTCAATCGCCTCGGCCAGCTTGCGTATGTCGGCGGCCGTCAGGTCGGCGTCCTCGTCCATACCGACGCGCAAGGCGTCGAGCACGGTGGTGATGCCGGCGGTCGCCACCTGCGCGTCGTGGGCGAGCACCGCGGCGATCGGGTTCCAGCGCACTTTCGGCCGTGGCGCGTAATGGCCTTCGAGATGGTCGGTGTGGAGCTCGACCAGCCCAGGGATGATGAAGTCGCCGCCCATGTCCTTGCCGCTGCGGCCAGCGCCGGGAGCAATGTCGGCGATCACGCCGTCGCGCAGCACGATCGACCCTTCGACGATCTGGTCGGCAAGCACGATGCGGGCGTTGTCAAGAACGGTCTCGGCGGTCATTTCAGGCAGTCCTCGGAGCATTTTGCAGCCAACTGAAAATGGATTGGCGTCGCACAATGCGGTTAAAGCAAATAGTCATCTCAGGCAGTTCTTCTGGCCGGGCGGCGCCCGAGCGCGTGATGGGACAGCACCATGAACGGCGCACCCGGCTCAGTTTCGACAAACAGCGTCAGCGCGTCCACCGGCACCGGCCGTTGCAGCACGTCCGCAAACAGGCTGTCGATTGCTAGGTGAAGACGAGGGCTTTCCTGTGACGACACCCGGCCGGACAGGGTCATATGGAAACGAAACGTCTCGAAGACATAGGGGTAGCCCCATTGGCAGAGATTGCGGAACTCATCGGGCTTCAGCGAGTCGGGGCTGCGGCGTTCAATCTCCGCGTCTGTCAGCGGCGCGCGAAAGCGGTCGAAGCCCCGCACCACATCATCGGCGAAACGGTTGAGCCCCGGCAGCGGTGCTTCCGGCACGAGCGCGAAAAAGCTGTCGATCTGGCTGACGACGAGACGCGGGACCGTCACCACCGGCGTCGCCTCGGCAAAATCGTCGAGTGCGGCGCGAAGCGAGGCCTCCGTCTCGTTTGAAGCCAGCCGGAAGGGCGCCTTCAGCGTCGCATGAAAGCCGTAGCGGCGCGCCGAGGCGGTATGGAAGGCAACTTCCGCTGCCGACAACTCGCCCACCGCCTCGACCGGCCTCGTGGCGGCACCGAAGGGATCACGGCCGAGCCAATTGGCGGCGATCCGCGCCAGCGGTTCGTCCTGCAGGGGGGTGAAATAGATCGCGTAGCGCATCGAAGTTCCTCGTCAGCCCCGCTGCCATAGGCGATTTGCATGACGAAATGACGAAGCTTTGCAGCGTTTTCGGTAACAAAACGACACAGCCCGGTCATTAGCCGACGATTTTTTCGGCTTGGACCAGCGGTTGAGAAGCGAAGGGGAAACGGTCAGGCCATCAGCCATTCGTGCTCGGGCGCGTTGTGGAATTTCCACGTCCGCTTCGGTCCGGCCATGACGTTGAGATAATAGAGATCATAGCCGTGGCAGGCGGCGCAGGGGTGATAACCCTTGGGTACAAGCACGACGTCGCCGTCCTCGATCGCCATCGCCTCGTCGAGCGAACGAGAGCCGTTCTGGTCGGCATCGGTGTAGACGCGCTGGAAAGCAAAGCCCTGCGGCGGGTTGAGGCGGTGGTAATAGGTCTCTTCGAGATAGGATTCGGCCGGCAGATTGTCCTGGTCGTGCTTGTGCGGCGGATAGCTCGATGTGTGGCCGCCGGGCGTGATGACCTCGACCACCAGCAGGGAATCGGCCGGCTCGCCCTCCGGCAGGACGTTGGTGACGTAGCGCGTGTTGGTGCCTTTGCCGCGGGTCTCCTGGCCGAGATCCTTCGGCGCAATGATGCGGACCGGCAGACCGCCGCCAAGCCCCGGCGCCGAGCACACGGCGAGTTCGAGATCGGTATCGGCGCTCACCGACCACTCCGAGCCCTGCGGCACATAGACCGACCACGGCTTGCCCTCGAACGGCGACATGCGTTCGCCGAGCAGCCCGAGATCCTTGCCGCCGGCCTTGACCTTGCCCTTGCCGGTGACGAATACCAGGCAGACCTCACGATCCGCGGTTTGCCCGGAAGCGGTGTCGCCGGGCCTCAGCCGATGCAGATCGAAGCCGACATAGGTCCAGCCGGCGTTTTGCGGCGTCACATGGGCGATGCGGCCGTGGCCCTTATTGGCTTTGACGAGCAGCTTCGACATGGTCATTCCTTCGGTTTGGCGTTTGCCGATGGCTTGTCTTCGTCGGCCGGTTTGTAGAGGTAGAAAAACTGCCAGAGCGCATAGCCGGCGAAGCCGAGCGCGATCACGCCCCAGAACGGCGTGCCGGTGGCGAATTCGATCGCCGACCAGACCAGGCAGACCGCGACAATGGCAACGCGCCGCCACAAAGGCCGGAAAAACGGGTGCTCGGAGTCTTTCATCGGATAAACGCCGGCATCGGGTCAGCCCTTCCTCGCGAACTCTCAAGCATTGGGAAAGCCCTGTGTCTCCACCGTATAGCCGGCCGCCGTCATCACCCGCATCAATTCCTTGTAGCCGACCTGCGCCATCTTGAGCGGCGGGTTCTTCTTCGGATCCTGCTCGGCCTCGACCACGAACCAGCCTTCATAGCCGTGGTTGGCGAGCCTCTGGACGATGGCGCCAAAATCCAGCGATCCATCTCCCGGCACGGTGAAGGCACCAAGTGCCACCGCGTCGAGGAAGGATTGCTTGTTGCGATCCAGCTTTTGGATCACCTGCATGCGTACGTCCTTGACATGCACGTGGTTGATGCGCCGGTGGTGGTTGTCTATCGCGCGCAGCACATCGCCGCCGGCAAAGGCCAGGTGACCGGCATCGAGCAGCAGCGGAATGCCCTCTCCCGAATAGCGCATGAAAGCGTCGAGCTCCGGCTCGGTCTCGATCACCGCCGCCATATGATGATGGTAGGAGAGCGGCATGCCTTGCCCGGCACACCATTCGCCGAACTCGGTTAGCCGCCTAGCGTAGGCTTTCATCTCATCGTCCGACAGCCTCGGCTTGATGGCAAGCGGTTTCGAGCGGTCGCCCTGGATGGAACGGCCGACTTCACCATAGACGATGCAGGGCGCATTCACCGCCTTGAACAGGTCGATCATCGGCTGGATACGAACCTTGTTCTTCGCCATGTCTTCGTCGACCAGCGTCCCGGAGAACCAGCCGCCGCACAGCGTCACGTCGGCCTCTTTCAGGATCGGCAGCATGATCTCCGGATCGTTGGGAAAGCGGCGGCCCATTTCCATGCCGGTAAAGCCAGCCGAGCGCGACTGGCGCAGGCACTCCTCCAGCGACACATCATCGCTGAGTTCGGCAAGATCGTCGTTCCACCATGCAATCGGGGACATGCCCAGTTTGGCTTTCAAGTCGTCACTCCAATTTCTGACATTCGAGGCGGCGTTGGCGGGCGCGTTAAAACCGCCGCCCGCTCAGCGCTTCCTCATATTTCTTGCGCGCCGCGTTCACTTGCGGCCGTGCCGAGACTTCCGGCACTGCGACATCCCACCAGCTTCCACCGGCCTCGGTCGAAGCCATCGGGTCGGTGTCGATGACCAGCACGGTCGTTCGCGTATTCTTCTTCGCTTGCGCCAGGGCCGTTTCCAGCCCGGCGATCGACGCCACTTTTTCGGCAATCGCACCCATGCTTGCAGCATGCGCGGCGAAGTCGATCTCGGGCAAGGTCTCGTGACGAGCGTCCTTCAGCAAATTGTTGAAGTTGGCGCCGCCGGTCGCCATCTGCAGCCGGTTGATGCAGCCATAGCCGCGGTTGTCGAGCAGCACGATGGTCAGCTTGAGGCCGAGCATCACTGACGTAGCGACCTCGGAATTGAGCATCAGGTAGGAGCCGTCGCCGATCATCACCACAACCTCCTCGTCGGGCTTGGCCATCTTGACGCCAAGCCCGCCGGCGATTTCGTAGCCCATGGTCGAGAAGCCGTATTCGGCATGATAGGAGCCGGGCGCGCCCGCCTGCCATAGCTTGTGCAATTCGCCGGGCAAGCCGCCGGCGGCATGGAGCAGTACCACGCCGGAGCCCATGGCGCGCTGTACGGCGCCGATCACCTGCGCGTCGGACGGATAGGCGGCATTGGTCGACGCCGTCACCTTGCCGGCATCCGCCTGCCAGTCCTTCTTGCCGCTGATCGCATTGTCGGTCCAGCCAGAAGGAGCTTTCCAGCCTTTCAGCGCCGCACCGAGTTCGGCGAGCCCTTCAGCCGCATCGGCGACCAGCGGCAGCGCCTGGTGCTTTCCGGCATCGAAAGGCTGGACGTTGAGCCCGATCATGGTCTTGCCGGAATTCTTGAACAACGCCCAGGAGCCAGTGGTGAAATCCTGCAGCCTGGTGCCGACGGCAAGCACGACGTCGGCCTCTTCGGCCAGCCTGTTGGCAGCCGAAGTGCCGGTAACGCCGACCGCCGCCATGTTCAGCGGATGATCGTCGGGCAGCGAGGATTTGCCGCCTTGCGTCTCGCACACCGGAATGCCAGCGTCTTGCGCCAGCTTCGCCAATTCATCCGACGCTTGCGAATAGAGCACGCCACCGCCGGCAATCACCAATGGCTTCTTCGCGCTCTTCAGCGCCGCCACTGCAGCTGCTAACTCTTGGCGGTCCGGGCGCGCTCGCCGCTGGGTCCAGAGCCGCTCGGCAAAGAAACTCTCGGGATAATCATAGGCCTCGGCCTGCACGTCCTGGCACAGCGCCAGCGTTACCGGGCCACACTCAGCCGGATCGGTCAGCACCTGCATGGCGCGGTTGAGCGCCGGCATGATCTGCTCCGGCCGGGTGATGCGGTCGAAATAGCGCGACACCGGCCTGAGGCAGTCATTGACCGTCGCCGTACCGTCGGAAAAATCCTCGGCTTGCTGCAGGACGGGATCGGGAATGCGATTGGCGAAGACGTCGCCGGGCAGAAACAGGACAGGCAACCTGTTTACATGCGCAAGTGCTGCCGCCGTCACCATATTCAGCGCGCCAGGGCCGATCGAACTGGTCGCCGCCATGAAGCGGCGGCGGAAATTGGCCTTGGCATAGGCGATCGCCGCATGCGCCATCGCTTGCTCGTTATGGGCACGGAACGTCGGCAATTCGTCGCGGACCTGGTAGAGCGCCTCGCCGATGCCGGCGACATTGCCGTGGCCGAAGATTGCCCAGACGCCGCCGAAGATCGGCACTTTCTTGCCGTCGATCTCGGCCATCTGTTGGGCAAGAAAGCGGGTCAGCGCCTGCGCCATCGTCAGGCGGATTGTCTTGGTCATGTCGTTTTCCTCCGCAGTCCTTATGCCGCGCCTTCTTATGCTGCTTTGCGGCCGCGCACGGCAAGCCATGCCTCGGTCAGCCTCTCGAAGCGCGACGCCATGTCGGCAACCGCCTCATCGTCCGACATCTTGCCGGCAAGCCATTGTTCGGCCGCGTTGATGAAGATGGTACGGCCGACAGCGAAACCCTTGACGATGGGCGCCTTGGCGGTGGCGGCGAAGGCCGCTTCCAATTCGTCCTGCGGTGCTTCCAAACCCAGCAGTACAATCCCGCGGCACCACGGATCGTTCTTCAGGATCACCGCCTCGATCTTTGCCCATGCGCCGGTCGATGCCTGCGGTTCGAGCTTCCACCAGTCGGGCTTGATGCCGAGTGCGTAGAGTTCCTCAAGCGCCCGCGGGATGGTCATGTCGTCGAGCTTGCCGTGCTTGCCGGCGATGATCTCGACCAGAAGTTCTCTCCCCACTTTCCGCGCGGCCTCGAACAAAGCGCGCAGTTTCTGCTGCTGTTCGCTCTTCAGCGCCGCGGGATCGTCGGGATGATAGAAGCACAGGCATTTGATGCAGTGGTCGACCGGCCATTCGGTCAGTTGCGAGCCTATGTCTTGCGAGAACTCGAAGCGAAGCGGCCGCGAACCCGGCAACTCGACCGGCCGGCCGAGCCAGGCGAAGGAATGGTGGGCGAATTCGAACATCGCCTCGCGCCCGTATTTTTCGTCGAGCAGCATGCCATAGCCGCCGCGGCCAGCCGCGACCTTTGCCGCAGCCTTGACCGTCAGCACCTTGAAAGCCGGGATTCGCGACGGATCGGCGCCGGCCTTTGCCGCGACGTCCTCCAGCTGGACGCGGTGGTCGCAGGCGAACGCCATCAGAGAGGGGATGTCGCGCCGGCGCGTGGTCGCCCAATGGATGTGGTTGATCGCCTCGTCCTTGCGCAGCGCCAGATGCTTGCTGCCGTTTTTCAGGAAGAACTGCAATTCCTCGAAAGTCGGGTATTCAGGTGCGCAGAGCAGCCGCGATACGGCAAAGGCGCCGCAGGCATTGGCCCAGGTCGCGGCCGTCGCCAGGCTTTCCTCGCCGAGCCAGCCGCGCAGGAAGCCCGACATGAAAGCGTCGCCGGCGCCGAGCACATTGTAGACCTCGATCGGAAACCCCTTGCCGACGATACCGTCCTCGAGATCGTCGCTGATCGGCCCGTCATAGACGATGCAGCCCATGGCACCGCGCTTCAGCACTATGGTCGCCGTCGACAGCGAGCGGATGGTTTTCAGCGCGCTCAGGCAATCGTCTGCGCCGGAGGCGATCATGATCTCCTCTTCGGTGCCGACGATGAGATCGCAGTCGGGCAGCACCGTCTTCAACTGCGCCGAGACGCGGTCGGATTTCACATAGCGCTCGAAGCCTTCGGCATGGCCGGCGAGGCCCCACAGGTTAGGGCGGTAGTCGATGTCGAACACCACCTTGCCGCCCTTGGCCTTCATGACACGGATCGCCTTGCGTTGCGCGGCGTCGCTGTTGGGCCGTGAAAAATGCGTGCCGGTGACGACGACCGCGCGTGCTGAAGCAATGAAGGCCTCATCGATATCGTCTTCCGAAAGCGCCATGTCGGCGCAATCGCTGCGATAGAAGATCATCGGCGAGACGCCCTCATCCTCGACCGACAGCAGCACCAGGGCGGTCAGCCGCTCCGGATCGGTCTTGAGGCCTTGGACCGAAACGCCCTCGCGGGTCAGCTGCTCGCGGATGAAGCGGCCCATCTGCTCATTGCCGACGCGGGTGAGCAACGCCGAGCGCAGGCCGAGCCTGGCAGTGCCGACCGCGATATTGGCTGGACAGCCGCCGACCGACTTGGCAAGCGAAGTAATGTCCTCGAGGCGCGAGCCGATCTGCTGGCCATAGAGATCGACGGAAGCGCGGCCGATCGTGATGATGTCGAGCGGCGCATGTCTCGCTTCCACGGCTTCGCCCATTCGAACCTCCCATCGGCTTTGTTGTCTTGGGTAACACGCGCGAGCGGCAGCGTGGCGCCGGTAATATGAAATAATAATTCCAATCCATAGTCAATATGGAACGAGCATTCCCAAGGCCGAAAAGTGCTCTGCAAAGGCCGGCGCGGTGAGAAACTTTGAAGTCAGACGAACGTCAAGCGTCTGCCGCTGAAACCAGCTGATTTACCAAGGAAGCGGGCCGTCATCGTTGAAGTACCCGGCGGTCGGGCCATTGGCGTCCAGGGTCGCCAGGTGAATGACGATCTCGGCTGCCTGCTGCACCGTGCGCTGACCTTTATACCCGTTGAGATCGGTGGCGGTATAGCCGGGCGCCGCGGCGTTGACCTTGATGCCCTGGAGCGCGAGCTCCCTGGCGAAGCCCACGGTGATGGCGTTCAAGGCTGTCTTGGAGCTGCCGTAGCCCATCATATTGACGGCGTGATTCGCGGTGGCGGGATCGAGCGCCCGGCCGATGGACCCGGTGGAGCTGCTCACCATCACGATACGGGCAGCAGGTGCTGCCAGCAGCAGCGGCAGGAATGCCTGTGTCACGCGGATCGGGCCGAAGACATTGACGTCGTAGGTGGCCTGGATGTCGGCGATCCGCTGCTGGCTCGGCGGCAGGTCGTAATTGATGGCGACGCCGGCGTTGTTCACCAGCACGTCAAGGCAGGGGCTGGCCTGCCCGAGCGCCTTGGCTGCCGCCTTCACACTGTCATCCCTCGTGACGTCCAGCTCAAGCCACTCTGCGTCGAGGCCTTCCGCGCACAATGCCTGCGCCGCCGCCATGCCGCGTTCGGCGCTCCTGGCGCCGAGCCAGACCTTGAAGCCCATGGTCGCCAGTCGCCGGGCGATTTCGCGGCCTATACCCTTGTTGGCGCCGGTCACCAGCGCGGTCTTCGAAGTCGTCATTTCGGTGTCTCCATTTTTCTTGTGGAAGACCCACAAATGGCGCGAGGCAGCGGGCGCCGCGCGCCGGAAATTCTCAGGCTCTTGCCTAATCCTCTCACGCTGTTGCGCGGCCAGCGTGAATGCGCGATGCTGGCGCAATGAACGAGGCGCTGCAGGAGTTGATCGAGATCGCCGGCCGCCATGCGCGCGGGCGACGAACAAGAACGGCGGTTCCCCGCGTTTCGATCGGCTGCAGCGAAGTCGCCACGGCACCATTGCCGGGTGTGTGGGGGTCGGGGATCTTATTCGTATTGCAGGGCGCAAAGACGGTCCTGATCGGCTCCCGGGCTCTTCGTTACAACCCGGCCAGCTATTTCATCTACACTGTCGAGACGCCCACTATCAGCCAGATAGTCGAAGCGAGCGCGGCGCGTCCTTATCTGGCCATTGGCTTGACCCTTGACCTGCAAGCCGTCGCCGCGCTCCTCGTCGAGCACGCGCCAGCCCTCGGTGGCGACAGTTTCTTCTCCACCACTCCCGTTGATGACGATCTGCTCGACGCGTTGCGTCGAATGATGCGGTTGCTTGACCGGCCAGCGGAGATTCCCGTGCTCGCGACCATGCTCGAGCGGGAGATGCTGTTTCGGCTCCTGCAAGGCCCCCAGGGCGGAAAGCTTCGTGAACTTGCGCGCGCCGATGGCCATCTGTCCCGGATCGGCAGGGCGATCGCCTGGATCCGTTCGCACCCCCATCAGCCGGTCCGGGTCGGCGATCTGGCCGAGATCGCCCATATGAGCAGTGCTGCGTTTTATCGTCACTTCAAGGCGGCGACGGCCATGAGCCCAATCCAGTATCAAAAGCAAATCCGCTTGCTGGAAGCCCGCCATCTGCTGATTGCTCAGCCGGGCAACGTGGCGCGTGTCGCCTTCGCTGTCGGCTATGAGAGTGCTTCCCAGTTCAGCCGGGAGTATGCCCGCCAGTTCGGGTCGCCGCCTGCCCGCGACGCAGCGCGGCTTTTGGCAGAAGGCGAAACGGCAATAGAGGTGATCTAGGCCTTGCGCTTGCGGCCGCTATCGCGCCGCTTCTCGCCGACGGCAACGGTCAGCGCCATGGCCAAAGCCATCGTCGCCGACAGCGAGCGGAAGCCGGCGAAATCGGCCTCGGCGACCTCGAACCAGACCCTGGCGAATTGGGCGAGCGGCGAAAAAGAGCTGTCGGTGATCGCCACGATCGGCACGCCTTGCTCCGAAATGACGCGCGCCTCCTCGATGGTGGCAGGGGCATAGGGCGAAAAGCTGATGGCGATGACGGCATCCCCTGGAGAGGCAAAGCCGATCATCTCCGCGTTCAGGCCGGCGGCCGATTCGATCAGCTGGTTGCGGATCTTGAGCTTGCCCAACGCATAGGCGATATAGGAGGCGACCGGGTAGGAGCGCCGCTTGGCCAGCACATAAATGGTTTCCGCCTTGGCCAGAACGGCGATTGCGTCTTCGAAATGGTCTTCATTCAGCGTGCGCGAAATGTCGTTGAGCGAGGTGCTGGCTGCGGCGACGAAACCGTCGAAAATCGCCCGGTGGCCGGCGCCTTCCTCGGCCTTGGCGCGCAATGCCGCCAGCCTTTCATCGTAGGACGAGTTGCGCTCGCGCAGGCGCTCGCGAAACACCAGCTGCAGGCTGGTGAAACCGTCAAAGCCAAGCTGCTGGGCAAAGCGGATCAGGGTCGAAGGCTGAACACCGGCGGAGGCGGCGATGCTGGCAGCGGTGCCGAAGGCGATATCGTCGGGGTTGTCGAGCGCATAGGCGGCGATCTGGGCGATACGTTTCGGCAGGCTCTGACGCCGCTCCAGGATCGTCGCCCGCAGCGTTTCGAAATCGCGCGGCACCCGTTCGTCCATCGTCGCTCCGCCCAGGCTCATCGTCGGTTCCCTCTGTGCCCCATCATAGCGGGCCTGTGCAAGAACACCATAAAAAATGAGACAAGCGTTCCATTTGCAAACAAAATGGACTAATTCATCCACACAAAATTTTGCACACAGGGAGGCAAGCGGATGGTCGGGGTAGGTCTTATCGGCACGGGCTTCATGGGCAAGTGCCACGCCATTGCCTGGAACGCGGTCGGCACCGTCTTCCCCGATGTCGACAAGCCAAGGCTGGTCCATCTGGGCGAGGTCAACGAGGACCTTGCCAAACGCCGTGCCAGCGAATTCGGCTTCGCCAAGGCCTCCGGCGACTGGCGCGCAGTCGTCGACGATCCCGACGTCGATGTCATCTCGTTGACTACGCCGAACCAGTTCCACCCGGAAATGGCCATCGCCATCCTCGAAGCCGGCAAGCATCTGTGGTGTGAAAAACCGATGGCGCCAAGTTTTGCGGAGGCGCAAGCGATGGCTGCGGCCGCGCGGAAATCCGGCAAGGTTGCCGCGCTGGGCTATAACTATATTCAGAACCCGGCGATCCGCCATATCGGCGCGCTGCTCGACGAGAAGATCATCGGCGAGGTCAACCATCTGCGTATCGAGATGGACGAGGACTTCATGGCCGATCCGGAGGCGCTGTTCTTCTGGAAGCACGAGGCGGCGTCCGGTTACGGCGCGCTCGACGATTTCGCCGTGCATCCGCTGTCGCTCATAGCGGTACTGTTCGGCCGCGTCGCCCGAGTCATGTGCGACATGGCCAGGCCCTATGCCGAACGCCGCGTCGCCTCGGGCGGGCGCCGCGCCGTCGAGACCTATGACATCGCCAGCATCCTGATGCATCTCGAAAACGGCATTGCCGGCACGTTGCTGGTCAACCGTTCGGCCTGGGGCCGCAAGGGCCGGATCGCCATCCAGATTTTTGGTTCGAAGGGCTCGATCCTGTACGACCAGGAGCGGATGAACGAGTTCCAGCTCTATCTGACAGCCGACCGACCGACGGAGCAAGGCTATCGGACAGTCCTGGTTGCCCCGCACCACAGGCCTTACGACGCCTTCCTGCCGGCGCCCGGCCACGGCCTTGGCTTTAATGACCTCAAGATCATCGAATGCCGGGAACTGTTGACGCGGCTTGCCGGCAAGCCGGCGCGGATCATCGACTTCGACGAAGGCCTGGAGATCGAGCGCACGGTGCACGCGATGGCGCGCTCGTTCGCGGAACAGCGCTGGATCGCTGTGCGGTAGTAAGCCCGGCGCTGGCTTCCCCTTCTCCCCTTGAGGGTGAAGGTGGCCGAGCGAAGCTCGGTCGGATGAGGGGTGTTGGACGGATCGCTACAGCGAAGAAATAAGCGCTTAAAATCCCTCAATATTTTACGCCGAGTTTCTTCCAGCACCCTCATCCGGCTCGGCGCTGCGTGCCGATCCACCTTCTCCCACAAGGGGAGAAGGAGAAGTGCTCAGGCGGCGCCTGAACGGCTTGATATCATGCTTCGGCGCACCGACCGGCGCCGCTCGACGGCGTCGGCAAGGCCGTGAAGCACCGTCTCGGTGGCTGCCCAGTCGATGCAGCCATCGGTGATGCTCTGGCCATAGACGAGCGGCTTGCCCGGCACGACGTCCTGCCGGCCGGCGACGAGGTTGCTCTCGATCATGACGCCGATGATGCGCTCGTCGCCTGCCGCGACCTGGCCAGCCACGTCAGCCGCCACCCCTGGCTGGTTTTCCGGCTTCTTGCTGCTGTTGGCGTGGCTGACATCGATCATCAGCCGCGGCGCCACGCCGATCCGGCCGAGTTCCGCGCAGGCAGCCGCGACGCTTGTTGCGTCATAATTGGGCTGAATGCCGCCGCGCAGGATGACGTGGCAGTCCTCGTTGCCGGTAGTCGTCGCGATGGCGCTGCGTCCGCCCTTCGTCACCGCCATGAAATGATGCGGTTGGGCGGCCGATTTCACCGCCTCGGCGGCGATCCGCAGATTGCCGTCAGTGCCGTTCTTGAAGCCGACCGGGCAGGACAGGCCCGATGCCAGTTCGCGATGGATCTGGCTCTCGGTCGTGCGCGCGCCGATCGCGCCCCAGGCGACGAGGTCGGCGATATATTGCGGGGTGGCCATGTCGAGGAATTCGGTCGCCGCCGGCAGGCCGAGATTGTTGACGGCGGCGAGCACGTTGCGGGCCATCCGCAGCCCCTTGTCGATGTTGAAGCTGCCGTCCAGGTCGGGATCGTTGATCAGGCCCTTCCAGCCGACCGTCGTGCGCGGCTTCTCGAAATACACCCGCATCACGATCTCCAGCCGGTCCGACAGGCTCTCTCGCAGCGATGCCAAGCGGCTGGCATAGTCTACGGCAGCGGCCGGGTCGTGGATCGAACAGGGGCCGACGACGACCACCAGCCGGTCGTCGGTGCCGGTCAGCACGGCATGGATAGCATTGCGTGACGCGGCAACGGTCCGCGTCGCCGTCAGTGTGCGCGGTATCTCCCGCATCACCTCGTCCGGCGTACTCAATTCCCTTATTTCCTTGACCCGAAGATCGTCTGTGGTGGTCAACACGGCTTTCTGCTCCTGATTGGGAGACCTGCCGGCTGAAACAAAAAAGCCGCCAGGTCTGGCGGCTGTTCGGATCTTGCTGCTGCAATCTTCAGATCGAGCGCAATCCTCCCGCCGCCAGCGAGCTGCTAAAGTACCAATAGGTGGCGGTCAGGTTGATCATGAGGCTCATATAGTCGAAGCCGAGGCGATTGTCACGTGTCTGATGATGCTACTGACGTAGTGGCCCAGCATGCAGCGCCGAGCGGGTTCATGCAGTCCAGGGATCGACGAGTTCAATTCCGAAGTCTTCGAAATCCTTCGTGTTACGCGTTGCCAAGGTGAGTTCCTGCGCAATCGCCGTGGCTGCAATCAGGCCGTCCATCGACGACAGACCGCGACCGCGGCGCTTCGCAAGGCCCATCAGGTCGCCCCACGCCAAGGCAACCGGTTCGTCCACCGGAAGAACTCTCTGCTCGAAGCGCTGCGGCAGGTCCCGTGCGAGCCATTCGGCCAGTGCCTCGCGTTTCCGGCCCTCGTCCATGAGGGCGACGCCGCGCTGGATCTCCGCGATCGACACGACGCTAATGAATGAGCGGTCCTCATCAAGCCCGCCCAGCCAGTCCAGAACGCGCACATCCGGCGCCGGCCTTGTCACCTCGGACAGGACATTCGTATCGAGCAGAAGCCTCACAGCGGCAGATCACGCGGTTCGTCGCGCTGGCGCTCAAGGTTGAGATCGGCGCCGCGCAGCGGCGACTCCAGCAGGAACTCCGCAAGCGTACCCTTGCGCGCGGTCTTCCGCTGCCATTCCTCGGCCGAGACGACAACCACGCTTGGCTTACCGTTTCTGGTGATCGTCTGCGGCGAAGATTGCGCGCGCTCGATAACCTCCGAGAGCCGGGCCTTTGCCCCAGCGACCGTCCAGTTAGTATCCTCTCTGGGCGCAGACGGCATTTCGACCTCCCATGACCATTCTGACTATCTTGACTATATGGGAATGGCGATACGGCGGCAACAGGGAAGGAGAGGGTTTCAGAGCCCGTGTGCCTGAGTGAGGTCGATCGGAACCGATTATGCCGGCTTTGATATTTTGGGGCATCTCGGCCACTCATGGCAAACTGCTTCTGACGCAAGGCTACACGGCTGATCCTATTCCGGTGACGCCCCCGCGATGCTCTGGTCGTAGTCGACCAGCGACCCGGTCATGACGCCGGACTGCGGGCTGATCATATAGCTGATCAATCGGGCAAGTTGCGCCGGCTTCACCAATTGGCCCATCGGCTGCGCGGCCTCGGCTTTTTCAAGCCAGTCGTCCGGCGCGTCATGCCATTTCTTCTGCACGATTGCCTCGCCCTCGGTGTCCATCCAGCCGGGCAGCACCGCGTTGCAGCGGATGCGATTGCCGCGATGGGCATTGGCGACATTCTTGGTCAGCGTCGCCAGCGCTCCCTTGCTCGATGAATAGGGCGCCAGGAACGACTGGCCGCAATGCGCCGACATCGACAGTACGTTGACGATCGAGCCCGGTGCCTGGCGCGCCAGCAGATGCGCCACCACGCCCTGCATCAGAAAAAACGGGCCGCGCACATTGGTCTGGAATATCTGGTCGAATAGATCCTCTGAGGTCTCGACCAGTGAGCCGCGAGCCGAGGTGGCGGCGGCGTTGACCAGCGCGTTGACGGTGCCGCAATGGCCAATCGCCGTTTCGACCGCACGCTTGCAGTCGGCGACTTTGGCGACATCGGCGCTGATGAAGATGGCATCGACGCCTGCCCCCTTGAGGATGGCGACAGCCTTGTCGCCCTTCTCCTTCGAGCGGCCGATCAGCGCTAGCGCCCGGCAGCCCTCATCGGCCAGCGCTTCGGCGACGGCAAAGCCGATGCCTTGTGCGCCGCCGGTGACGATGGCGCGTGTTTCGGAATTGCGACCGGCTGAACCGTTCATCGCCTTGCTCCTGTGCTTGATAGTCAGATTGTTTTGTCGAGGCGGACGGTCTTGCCTTCCTTGGCCGATTTCAGCGCCGCATCTGCCAGCCTGAGCGCCACCAGCCCGTCCTTGCCGCTCGGCGCCGCCTTCTTGCCTGACGTCGCTGCCGCGATGAAGGCAGCGATCTCGTTGGCATAAGCGTCGAGATAACGAGTCATGAAGAAATCGTGCAGCGGCGGCCGCGTATAGCCTTTCTCATTGGCGAGTTCGATCGACACCGGCCGCTGGTTCTCGGCCGCAATCATGCCTTTCGAGCCATGCACCTCGATGCGTTGGTCGTAGCCATAGGTGGCTCGGCGCGAGTTGGAGATGACGCATTGCTTGCCGGAGGCAGTTTCGAGGATGACGCTGACGCTGTCGAAGTCGCCGGCCTCGCCGATCTTTTTGTCGACCAGCACCGAAGCGTGCGCGCTGACCGCCACCGGCTCCTCGCCGAGCAGGAAGCGCGCCATGTCGAAATCATGGATGGTCATGTCGCGGAAGATGCCGCCCGAGCGGCCGATATAGTCGAGCGGCGGTGGACCGGGATCGCGCGAGGTGATGGTCACCATTTCGACTGTGCCAATCGCACCGTCGTCGATCGCCTTGCGCACGGCGGCAAAATGCGGATCGAAGCGGCGGTTGAAGCCGACCATCAGGGTGGCGCCGGCCTTGTCGACGACGGCCAGGCATTGTTCCACCCTGCCGGCGTCGAGATCGATCGGCTTCTCGCAGAAGATCGCCTTGCCCGCCCTGGCGAAGCGTTCGATCAGATCGGCATGGGTGTCGGTCGGCGTGCAGATGACGACCGCATCGATATCGCTGGCAGTTTCGATGGCATCGATGCTGCGCACTTCGGCGCCATAGGCAGAGGCCAAATCGGTCGCCGCCTTCTCGAAGGCGTCGGCAACCGCAACCAGCCTGGCCTGCGGGTTGGAGCCCACCGCACGGGCGTGGACCTTGCCGATACGGCCGGCACCGAGAAGAGCAAAGCGAAGCATGAAGAATTTCCTTTGAGAATGGTTGGAAAGAGAAGGCGTGTCAGCCCCCGTAACACGACGTTGGCCTTACGCCGCAAGTTCCGCCTGCCCGGTCTTGGCGCCGGTGATGTAGGAGACGATATCGTTGCCATCGGTATCTTGCTTGCGCAAATTGGCGACGATGCGGCCGCGCCGGAAAACGACGATGCGGTCGACCAGATCGAACACCTGACGCATGTTGTGAGAGATCAGGATCAGCGGCTCGCCATTTTCCTTCAGCGTGCGGATGATGTTTTCGACCTGCATCGTCTCCTGCACGCCGAGCGCCGCCGTCGGCTCATCCATGATGATGAGCTTGGAAGCAAAGGTCGCGGTTCTGGCAATCGCCACGCACTGGCGCTGGCCGCCCGACATGTGGCGGATGGTGTTGGAAAGGTTGGGGATCTTGACCGCTGTGCGGACCAGGGCTGCTTCGGTCGCCTTGCGCATGAACTTGCGGTCGAGGATCGAGAAGGGCCCAAGATTGAACAGCACTCTTTCACGGCCGAGGAACAGGTTCGACGGCACGTCGAGGTCGTCGGCGAGCGCCAGGTTCTGGAACACCGTCTCGATGCCCGCCTCGCGGGCTTCG
This sequence comes from Mesorhizobium sp. M1399, assembly GCF_040317735.1. Classification (NCBI taxonomy): domain Bacteria; kingdom Pseudomonadati; phylum Pseudomonadota; class Alphaproteobacteria; order Hyphomicrobiales; family Phyllobacteriaceae; genus Mesorhizobium; species Mesorhizobium sp. M1399. The sequence continues at coordinate 64,714 of NZ_JAMYKZ010000004.1, read as the reverse complement.
ATCGGCCCGGCGAAATTCACTTCCTTGCCGTCGAACGACATCCTGCCGCTGGTTCGCTGCTCGACGCCGGTGATCTGGCGCACGAAGGTCGATTTGCCGGCACCGTTGTCGCCCATGATGGCGACATGCTCGCCCTTGCGCAGCTCGAAGTTGGCACCCTCCAGCGCATGGACGCCGCCATAATACTTGGTCAGGTTTTCGGTTTTCAGGACGATGTCCGACATGATCAAGCCCTCATTGCCCGCAGGCGTTGGCGCCACTGGTCGAGAACGACTGCGCCGACGATGATCACGCCCTTGACCATCTCCTGATAATAGGCGTCGAGGCGCAAAAAGGTGAAGCCGGAGATGATGACGCCGAAGATCAGCGAGCCGATCACCGTCCCGATAATCGAGCCGCGGCCGCCCGACAGCGACACGCCACCGATGACCGCCATGGCGATCGCATCGAGCTCGTACATCACACCCATGCCGGCCTGGGCAGTGAGATTCTTCGAGCTCAACACCACGGCGGCGAGCGCGGCAAGGATGCCGGCAATGACGTAGACGAGGATCTTGTGGTTGGCGATGTTGATGCCGGACATGCGCGCGGCATCCTCATTGGAGCCGATTGCATAACAGTGCTTGCCATATTTGGTGTAGCTCAGGATCAGCTGGAACAGCACCGCCAGCGAAATGAAAATGATGACCGGCATCAGCCCCTTGCCGATGGCGGCGAAACTCTCGGTCGGAAACGAGATCGGCTGCCCCTTCGACCACCATTTGGCGATGCCGCGCGCGGTGACCATCATGCCAAGCGTGGCGATGAACGGCGGGATGCGCGTGTAGGCGATCAAGGCACCGTTGACCAGGCCGGCCAGCAGGCCGCAGCCGATTGCGACGAGCACCGGCACGATCACCGGCAGGTCGGTCCAGCCCTGGGCAATGAACATCGCCTTGGGGTTCGGGTTGCCGTTGACCGTCGCCACTTGGGCGAAGCTCATGGCTATCATCGCCGTGGCGCCGACGATCGAACCCGAGGACAGGTCGATGCCGCCGGTAATGATCACCTGCGTCACGCCGATGGCAATGATACCGACGATCGACACCTGCAGGATGATGATCTGCAGGCGCGCTTCGTTGAAGATCGCATCGATATTGTCGCGGGTATTGAACAGGAAGCTGTCGCCCAGGAAAACCCGGCCGATCAGCTCGAAAGCGCCGACCAGGATGACGAGCGCCAGGAAGACGTTGAATTCGGCCGGCCATGCGCGCCGCTTCGCATCATAGCTGAGCCCGCCGACGCCGTGAGATGTCTGTGCCAATCGTGCTTCCTCCGTCAGCCACGGTCTCCACCCGGCGCTGTTCAGGCCGAGGGGGAAAAAGCGGAGCGGCGCTGTCTTACTTTGGCGCGCCGCTCCGTATCGGACAGGTCCGCCTCAGTTCTTCTTCAGGAACTTGTCGATATTTGCCGGCGTGACCAGCTGGAACGGGATGTAGACCTTGTGCTCGACCTTCTCGCCCTTCGCTAGCTTGAGCGCAGCATCAAGCGCGCCAGCGCCCTGGCCGGCTGCGTCCTGGAACACCGTCGCATCGAGGTCGCCCGCCTGCATCGCCGCTAGCGCGTCCTGGGTAGCGTCGACGCCGCCGACGACAACCGACTTCATGTCGATATTGGCGGCCTTCATCGCCTGGATAGCGCCGATGGCGCTCTCGTCATTGTTGGCGATGACGCCGTCGAACGGCTTGCCGGTCGACAGCCAGTTGGTCATCAGGTTCTGCGCTTCTTCGCGCTTCCAGTTCGACGTCTGCTTGTCGATGATCTTGATGAAGCTGCAATCCGGCGTGGCAATCACATCATCGATGTCCTTGGTGCGCTGCACCGCGGCCTGGTTCGACAGCTCGCCCATGATCACATAGACATTGGCCTCTTTCTTGCCGGCTTCCTTGAACAGGCGGCAGACCTCCTTGGTCTCGAGCGTGCCAGAATCGGCTTCGTTCGAGGCGACGAAAGCCTGGTTTTCCGGCAGCGTGTCGACGTTGACCGGCTCGCGATTGACATAGACCAGCGGAATTTTGGCAGCGGCGGCTGCGTCCGACATCGCTTGGGTGGCCGAGGTGTCGACCGGGTTGACGATGATTGCGTCGACGCCCGAGGCGGCGAAGTTCTTGATCTGGTCGAGCTGCTTGGCGACGTCGTTCTGCGCGTCTTCCACCTGCAGCTCGACGCCGTCCATGCCCTTGGCCTGCTCGATCATGCCGTTGCGCAGCACGGTGAGAAAATTGTCGTCGAACAACGCCATCGACACGCCGATCTTGGCAGCAAAGGCGGACGAACTCATTAGCGCCGCGAACGCGACGCCCAAAAGCAGTTTTTTCATTTTATTTCTCCTCCACATTGGTGTCCGGCTGCACCGATCTACCCGGAATCCCCGATCTCGCAGGGAATTCTCTCCCGATTGCCATTTTAGTTCCGGAAGGCATTTGCCTGAAACAGATCTTCCGGAACGAAAGAACCAAAATGCTCAGTTGGTGAAATATTTATTCCATTTCGCGTGGGCGTCAAGCGAGATTTCGCCATGAGGAATGGATTTTCGGCATTTCGAGCTCTTTTAGACGAACGCTCAGGCAAGCCAGGCCTGAAAGCGTTCTGATAGATTACATCATGTCTGCCGCCAATGACCGCGACGTCAGATGTTTTCCGGCAGATAAATGTCGAAGGGCAGAAAGGTCTGACCCGGCGCATTCGCGGCGCCGGTCTCGATGGCATGCGCCATCAGCCCGACAAGCTCGCGGCAAAGCGCTGCCAGAGGCGTCGAGATCACCATCGTCAGGAAATTATCCGCCAGCGCCGCGCGGGAGTCAGGCGTGATCTCGTTGCAGACGACCGCTGGCATCTCTGCCGGCTTTGCCTCCCTCAGCGCCGAGATCGCGCCTTCCATGCCGCCACCGGCGACATAGCAGCCGGCAAGATCGGGGTGGCGGGCCAGAAGCTCGATCATTGCATCATGCGTGATCTGGTTCGCTTCCAGATTGACCAACGTCTCAAGGAGAGTGAATTCCGGCGCTTGCTCGCGAAAAAAGGAGCGAAAACCGATCTCGCGAAGCTCGTGGCCGTGGAAGCGATGGCTGCCGACGAAGAGGGCGACCTTGCCAGGTCTCTTCGCGGCCTTCGAGATCATCCAGGCAGCGGTGCGGCCAACCTTGCGATTGTCGAGGCCGACATAGCCCTCGCGAATGCCGGACGCAAAGTCGGAAAGCAGGGAGAACACCGGTACGCCGTTGGCTTTGAGCGCCTCGACGGCCACCGTCAGCGTCGGGTGATCAGGCCCGACCAAGGCGACGGCCCTGGATTTGGCTGCCAGCTTGCGCATCCGCTCGACGATCTCATCCGGCGCCAGCGAATCGGCGAAGTCGATGGTCGCCACGCCTCGAAAGCGCGGCGACTGCGATACTGCCAGTTCAAGTTCGCGGGCAAATTCGCTGTAGAAGACGTCTTCCCGCCGCAACAGCAGAAATCCGAGGCGATACTCCGGCAATTCATGGCGCATCCGCTGCTTGATCAATCCGGCCGCGTGATAGCCGATGCTGGTCGCGGCGTCATAGACGCGGCGCGCGGTTTCCTCGCGCACCGGCAAGCGGTTGTTCAGCACCCGGTCGACGGTGGCAACGCTGACCCCCGAAATGCGTGCCAGGTCGGTGATCGTCGGCCGTTTCGCCATCGCTGCCTCGCTCCAACTATCCGACTCTTTTAAACCATTCTGATGGAAAATGATAGAAACTATCTTTGTGATATTGAGTCTATCAGCGCTCGGCGTTATTTTGAACACTGACCGAATATGATCGAGGCCTCCGCCATGGTGGATATTGGACTCCAAACCGGGAACACAACCTCAGCAGCAGCGTCCCAACGCGACTACAGCCTGGTCGGCCGCGACGCGAAGCTTGCCGTCGAGAGCGGGCTGGCGGCGGCCGAGTGGTATCACACCGACGTGCCGCGCAAGCAGATGAAGGAGCTGATGCAGCGCTCCGACGGCCCGGCGATCCGCGATACCATCATCTGGCTCGGCGCCATGATCCTCAGCGGCGCGGGCGCCGCCTTGTTCTGGGGCAGCTGGTGGTGCGTGCCGTTCTTCTTCGTCTATGGCGTCCTCTACGGTTCCTCCACCGATTCACGCTGGCACGAATGCGGCCACGGCACCGCCTTCAGGACGCAGTGGATGAACGACGTGGTCTATCAGATCGCCTGCTTCATGATCATGCGCAACCCGGTGACCTGGCGCTGGAGCCACACGCGCCACCATACCGATACCATCATCGTCGGCCGCGATCCGGAGATCTCGGTCATGCGCCCGCCCGATCTGCTGCGCGTCGTGCTCAATTTCGTCGGCATTCTCGATGCCTGGCATGCGATGAGCGACATGCTGCGCAATGCGGCCGGCATCATCAGTCCGGCCGAAAGAACCTTCATTCCCGACCAGGAGCAGCCGAAGGCAATCCGCATTGCTCGCATCTGGACGGCGATCTATGCCGCGACGGTCGCGCTGGCGCTTCTTACCGGCTCGTTCCTGCCGCTGATGCTGGTCGGGCTGCCCAGGCTTTACGGTGCCTGGCATCATGTCATGGTCGGCCTGCTGCAGCATGGCGGCCTGGCTGAAAACGTCACCGATCACCGGCTGAACAGCCGCACCGTCTACATGAACCCGATAAGCCGTTTCATCTACTGGAACATGAACTACCACGTCGAGCATCACATGTTCCCCATGGTGCCCTACCATGCGCTGCCCAGGCTGCATGAGCTGATCAAGCACGATCTGCCGGCGCCGACACCGTCCATCCTGGCCGGCTATCGCGAGATGATACCGGCTTTCCTGCGCCAGCTGCGCAATGAGGATTATTTCATCAAGCGCGAACTGCCGCCGACGGCGAGGCCCTATCGCGAGGATTTCCACAACGATAACGCTGCTGTTGCGGTGGCTGCTGAATGACAAGCCTACGCCGGGGCACCAAGAATCGGGGAAGGCGCAAATGAGCGACTGGGTCGAGGCTTGTGACGCCGAGGACATCGACGAGGAGGATGTGATGCGGTTCGACCATGGCGGTCGCACCTTCGCCATCTACCGCAGCCCCGAGGACGGGTATTTCGCCACCGACGGGCTTTGCACGCATGAGAAGGTGCATCTGGCCGACGGGCTGGTGATGGACGATATCATCGAATGCCCGAAGCATAATGGCCGCTTCAATTACAAGACTGGGGCTGCCAGGGGCGCGCCGGTCTGCGTCGATCTCAGGACCTATCCGGTCAAAGTCGACGCCGGCAAAGTCCTTGTCCGGATCGGTTGATGATGACGAAGGGAATGGTCATCATTGGCGCCGGCGAATGCGGCGGGCGCGCCGCCCTTGCGCTGCGCGAGCTCGGCTATGATGGCCCGGTGACGTTGGTCGGCGACGAGCCGCATCTGCCCTATGAGCGGCCACCGCTGTCGAAAGACGCGATGGTCGCCGACGCGCCCCTGATCAAGGCGATCGCCAGTGAGGCGGTCCTGGCCGAAAGATCGATCAGGCATATCCATTCGGTTCAGGCGATGGCGATCGACCGCGTGGCGCATGTCGTGCGCCTGTCGGACGGCTCGGTCCTGGCCTACGACAAGCTCCTGCTGGCGACAGGGTCGCTGCCGCGCAAGCTGCCGATTCCGGGCCTTGGCGGGCGCTGCGTCTATCTGCGGACCTTCAACGACGCACTGGCCATTCGCGCTCATCTCAGCGCCGGAAATCGCGTCGCCATCATCGGCGGCGGCTTCATCGGTCTCGAGCTCGCCACGGCGGCACGCAGGCTCGGCGCCACTGTTGCCGTTATCGAGGCGCAGCCGCGCATTCTAATGCGCGGCGTGCCGGCCGAGATCGCGCAGGTTATCCATCAGGCGCATGAAGCCGAAGGCGTAAAAATCCTGTGCGGCGAGGGCATCGACGCCATTGCCGATGACGGCGCCGAAGTGCGCATCGTGCTTGCCGGTGGACACGACATTGTCGCCGATCTTGCCGTGATCGGCATCGGCGCCGTGCCGGTGACCGGACTTGCCGCGGAGGCAGGGCTGACGATTGACAATGGTATCGCCGTCGACGCCGAGCTTCGCACCAGCGACCCCGACATCTTTGCCGCCGGCGATTGCTGCTCGTTTCCGCTCGCCATCTATGGCGGCCGGCGAGTGCGGCTGGAAGCCTGGCGCAATGCGCAGGAGCAGGGCGCGCTTGCGGCCAGGAACATGCTTGGCGCCGGCGAGGCCCACGCGGCGGTGCCATGGTTCTGGTCGGATCAGTACGGCCTGACCTTGCAGATCGCCGGCCTGTCGGACGAAGGCCGCAGCATTGTGCGTCGCGAGCTCGGCGACGGCGCCTTCATCCTGTTCCATCTCGCCGAGGACGGCAGGCTGGTTGCGGCAAGTGGCATCGGCCCCGGCAACGCGGTCGCCCGCGACATAAGGCTGGCCGAGATGCTGATCGCGAAAAGGGCAAAGCCGGCGCCGGAAGCGCTAGGCTCGCAAACGATCAAGCTGAAGTCGCTGCTGGCGACATGAGCCAGCGCGGGTTCCAGAGCCATTTGAAAGAACTTGCGGAGCGCTTGCCGTTCTGGTGGTGACAATCCTGCACCTGATGGCGGGAGACGACCCTGACCGGTCGTTCCTGCCCGCGATGGAAACGTCTCATGAGGGTTGGAACGGGGTCGTTCGCGCGACTTTGCGCCGAAAGGTTGCCATGAGGCGAATGATCCGATCTCGATCCCAGATGTCAGCTAAGCGCTTGCCGTCACGGCCGAGACGACCCCTTCCAGCCAACCGAGTTTCAGATGTAACCGAATTTCCTCCTTCTGAAATCGCAGCGCGACCCTCTCTCCTCAGTAGACGGGCTGACCACAGCCCGCCGCCCTGCCCGTATACGGCCGGGGCTCTGTGAAAAGAGGCTATCATGACGCCTCCAGTCCAGTGTGTTCTCCGTGTTATGCACCTGGTCATCGCCCGATCCCTTAGGGCCGCAGCGCAACGGCGTGAGCTGGCTCAACTTAGCGACCGCCAGCTACGCGATGCCGGAATCGATCCCGCATTGGCAGGCCGTGGCAAGGCGGCCGCCGTCGATAGAACCAGCCTGCTTCGACTGCCGACCCTGTCGTCCGGCTGAGCGAGTTGATAGAGGAGCTAGCGATGGCCGGTCTCTCCACCGCGATCGGCGCAGAAGTCGGAGAGGTGTGCCTGCTCGGGGCAATGTTCGCTGGACTGATCCTCATCTCAGCTCCGAGAACGCGCTTCGTTCAGAGTCCGATCTCTGACTTGCCGGGCGCTCAGCGTCCGGTCGTCTTTCAAAGCAGTTCCAGGCGCCGAACTGGACGCTTTGAGATCGTCGGAACTGAACTCGACCTTCCCGGCATATCCCGGCCGAGCGATGGAACCCGCGCAAGCTACTTACAACGTCCGAGCCACCCTTGAGCGATCGCTCACGCCTTCAGTCGCGTATAGACGGCGCGCGTTGCCAGTGTTTCTTGCTGTCCGGGACGCGTGAAATAGAGCTCAATGATGTGGCGATCGTTGTTCTCGATTTTGATTACAGTGCGCATGCCGACCTGCTTGCCGACTGTTTCTTCGCCCGCCACGCCCTGGTCGGTAAAGGTGCCGGACATGCTGATCGGCCTTTGATCCCCCGAATTAGGGACGCCTTTAAAATACATCATGGTTGTGTTGACAGGATCGATCGTGACCCACTCGTAACGTCCGTCCATGATGCTGTAGCTGAGCCATCCTTTGCGCCAGACCGGCGCTCCATCCAGCGTTCCCTCCATTATGTCTTCGATGTAACGGCCGCCCGCCAACCACTGACGATGGCTAATGAGATCGTCCGTCACGAGCGGCGGCTGATCGGGGCTACGGCCGAGTGTGCCGTAGAAGCTCATCTGGACGCGCCAGGTGCCGATCATTGGCGCCAGGACCTCATGCCCCGGGCCCGGCAATCCACGGCGAAGCCAATTCGGCAACTCCGACTGGGTCGGGGGCTCGGCTGCAGCCGAGCTGCCTTGAGCCAATGCGCCGAAAGGAATGGGGAGGACGAACGCAACGACGAATAGGGCAACGTGTAGTGTCTTGATCATACTTTATCTCCAGCTCATCGCTCGCCCGGGAATTGCTATGACGCGCTCAGTTGGGGCAATCGTTGCGAATTTTGTCGGGTGAACTCGTGGATACTCATCTCATACCTCTCCGTCATTCGATGCTGACCAGCGTTTCACCACCGGAAACTTCGATAACGGCGCCGGTCACGAAGTCATTGGCCATCAGGAAAAGTGCGGCCTTGCCGATATCGTCGATTTTTCCGACGCGTCCTGCCGGGAAGCGCTGACGCACCAGCGCGAAAAACGCCGCGCGCTTCGCCTGCGGCATGCCGGCCCACATTTCGCTGTCTATGACGCCTGGTCGGATTGTGTTGACGCGGATCGGACCGAGTTCGAGCGCAAGGGCTCGCGTCAGCGCCTCCAGACCAGCAAAGGCGACCATCATCATCGATGCGCCGATGCGAGGCTTGGTCACCAAGCCACCGGTCGTGAATGTGATCGAACCACCTTTCGGCATCCTAGGCGCTGCGTGCCGCGCGCAAGACCAACTGCCCAAGAGCTTGCCGTGCAGAACGGCCTGCGCGTTGGCCATCGTCTGGGAGAGGAAGGGACCTCCCGGACTCGGCGGGGTCGCGGTGATGAGAAGGTGGTCGAGCGTCCCTAGTGTTTCGAACATTTGCTCGACCGCTGTATCATCGGTCATGTCCAGCGACTGGAACGTGATCGAACCGTGGACCCTTTGCTCTGCAACCATTCTCGCTGAAGGGCGCCGCCCGAGCGCAATGACGTCGGCGCCTGCTTGACAGGCTGCGCGGGCCGCACCCATGCCCATGCCGCTTGTCCCGCCGACGATCACGACACGCTGATTCGAAAGAGACTGCTCGTCACCGTTCATCCTGGATCTCTGCCGCTGGCATACGGACTCAGCATCTCCAGCCACTGCGTCTCCATGTCGCCCGGTTCGAGCTCACCAGCATCTACGACGAAGCTCTGGACATAGGCTTCGCCGAAGTGGCTCTTGAGTGCATTGATACTGCGCCAGACCTCGTAGATAACGATGAGATCGGGGTCGGTCCGATCTCGATGGATGTGGAATTGAAGACAGCTGGCTTCCGATCTCGTCGCTTGGAGATCTTTAAGCATACGGGCGACAAGCGCGGAGCCTTGGCCGGGAGTGGCGCGATGCTTAGCGATAACGCAATAGGGCGTGTCTTCGCCAGCGGTTGGTCGAGGAAGATCAGGCAACGTCAGCGCCATGTGGTACTCCTGCCGGAACGGCCGACCGAAGTGGTTGCGGCCATTGAAATTGGCAGATGCTGGTATGGCGTTGCTATGGCAGAAACGACTGAATATTTGACCGTTTGTCGCGCGTATTTTCCGTATTACACGCGGTCGCAACAGGAGCGTATCTGCGGCTGGTCGAAACAGCCTCGCATGAACCCGATCAGGATTCTGTTCCGCTCACACGCAGCCCTGAATCTCGGATAGCGCCGGGTGAGACACCCATGAAGCGTTTGAACGCCCTGCTGAAGGACGCATCGGACTCATATCCCAACTCCGATGCGATCTGTGACTGCGACATATATCCGTTACGCAACCAGGATGCCGCCAGCCGAAGCCTCCATTGCAGGAGATAGCGGGCGGGGGATACCGACAACAGGCTCTTGAACCGCTGCGAGAACCTCGATCGCGACAGCCCGGACAATGCAGCCAGGCGATCGACTGGCCAGTCTTCCCCAGGGGAGCGATGGATTCTTGCAAGCGCCGACCCGATTTGTGGATCCTGCACGGCCGCCAGCCAACCAGTCAGATCGTCGGAACATGTCTCGACCCAGGTTCTGATTACTTGCGTCATGACAATATCGGCAAGGCGCGCCATTATCGTTGCCGAGCCGATTCTTTGCCCTTCAGCCTCGCGCGCCATCATCGCAATGAGGCTTGGTAGGTCAGTATCGCCATGCTCGGCATGCCGGATGTGCATCACAGAAGGTAGCAGTTCCAGCAGCGGATTTGCTGTCGGGCCCTCAAAGCCGATCGTACAGCATGCGATCAACGATCGCGCGCCGCCGCCGCCAGACTTCAACTCGTAAGTTCCGTTCCCGATCAACGCTGGTTTGACATCGGCGAGCGGCAAGGTTCGCCGTTTTGGCCGATCGGACATAGTGTGCTCTGTTCCGTGGGGAAGAAGAAGCACATCGCCGTTTTCGAGCAGCAGCGGCGGCAAGCCCTTGGCTTGTATCCAGCAATGACCCTCGAGCATCGCATGAAAACGTACACCCTCCCTGAACGGCACGGCGATGCCCCAGGGCGCCGTCAACTCGCTGCGGCCATATCTCGCATGGGCAAGGCGTAGATCGCGCAGCACCTCGCTCAACAAATCATTCTCGGCCGGCTGGTAGCCCATCGTTGCACGCCCTAAACCGGGCCGATCAATGGACCTAAGCGGATCACTCATCTGCACTCCTTTGCCCCAACTTCGCATACGCTTATGCATCCCGTTACCTCTCTTAGTAGGCAACCGAACGGAGACCTATTACGGATCCAGATTCCGCAAGAGATCTGACAATGGAAATGGGATTCTGCTGGCGGCGTTCGCTTAGGGATGCGCCGGACTTTTTTCAACAATATCCACCCCTTGCTGCCCATCAGATCGCGCGCGCGACAAAGCTGTTCCCCAGCCAGGCGATCCCTTGAAAGGATCGACGGGTTCGAAGCCACAGAGTTCAAGCAGATAGGCGATTTCCTGGCGCAGGCTCCACCGCAGACCTTCACCGCTAAAACAGCGCCTTCAGCTCCGGCAGCTTGTCGTTGACTAGCCAGCCATAGTAATTTTCCTCAGGCAGCTTTTCCGGCTCGCCCGCAGCGCGGCGCTTGTCGTTCTCGGCCTTCAGCGCATAGGCACGCTGTTCCGGATTGCCGACATTGTAGAGCGTCGACGTGATGCCGGGATTGCCTGAGATGTCGAAGCCGGCAATGCTTTTATAGGCGTCGATCGACTTCCGGATCGTTGCCGCGACATAAGGCAGGGTCAGGTCAGGATCCATGATGGTCTTGTAGACCGCGTTCGGGTCGCCGACGTCGAGCTCCGGCAGGCCGGAAACCTTGTGCACGAGATCGCTCATCTGCAGTGCCGTCAGCGGATTGAGCTGGCCAAGACCAAAAGTCTGGCCGGCATAATAGGGCTGGAAGAAAGTCGCGCCGAAGCGGTCGTTGGGAAAGCTCTCGCCGTTGACGGTCTTGCCGCGGAACGACCGGTTCCACACCTGCTCGCGGCATTCCCAGAGTTCGTAACTGTCCGATTTGCCCGCGCACTTGGCAAATTGCGGCCGTTGCACGAAATCGGTGATGTCTTCGCCTTCATAGGCGAAGGAGAGTTTGCTCGACAGATACGAGATCGCCTTGACGTAGTAGGTCTGCAGCCGGTCGTAGGCATCGACATTGTAGGTGTGCTCGCCGACGATGGCGCCGACGATATGCATCGGGTCGATGCCATAGGCCGCGGCTGCCTGCATGATCTTGCCACGCAGCTCGGCATCGTTCTGGAGCAGCGCAAACACTTTGCGGTATTTCGCCTGGAAGGTGGTGTTGGTCGCCTGGGTGCGCCGGCTGGATGCGCCCGGTATGTCGGGCTGCTCGGTGTTGCGGTTGCCGGGCGGCACCATGGTTGCCGCTTGCGCGGCGAACATGGCTGCCGCCAGCGTCAGCCCGAGAATGACGAGGATCAGTTTTTTCATGCGCCGCCGCCCAAATAGTCGCCGGGCAAACTAGGTAATGCTCCAACGGGAGTCGAGAGACGCCTGCACCCGACGGGACGAAAGCTCGCCGGATGCTTCCATTTGGCCACACATCGGAAATGCCGGGCTGAATTTGGCGGAGACCGGGAGCAATTCCCCGGCCTCTTTGAGGATGAAGCGTCTCCTACAGGATGAAACGCGACAAATCCGTGTTTCTGGAGAGGTCGCCGACATGCTTCTCCACATAGGCGGCATCGACGGTCACGGAGGTGCCGTTGCGGTCCGGTGCGTCATAGGAGATCTCGTCCAGCACCCGTTCCATCACCGTCTGCAGCCGCCTGGCGCCGATGTTCTCGACGCTGGCGTTGAGGTCAACAGCGATGCCGGCCAACGAGTCGATCGCGTCATCGGTGAAGACCAGGTCGACTCCCTCGGTCTTCATCAGTGCGATATACTGCTTGATCAGGCTGGCTTCGGTCTCGGTGAGGATGCGGACGAAATCGTCCTTCTCCAGCGCCCGCAGCTCGACACGGATCGGCAGGCGGCCCTGCAATTCCGGCAGCAAGTCGGATGGCTTGGCGACGTGGAACGCACCTGAAGCGATGAACAGGATGTGGTCGGTCTTCACCGGTCCGTATTTGGTCGCAACCGTGGTGCCTTCGACCAGCGGCAGCAGGTCGCGCTGCACGCCCTCGCGCGAAACACCGGCACCGATGCCGCCTTCGCGCGAGGCGATCTTGTCGATCTCGTCGAGGAAGACAATGCCGTCATTCTCGGTCGATTCGAGTGCCCTGCGCACCACCTCGTCCTGGTCGAGCAACTTGTCGGACTCGTCGCTGATCAACAGCCCGTAGGACTCTTTAACGGTCGTCTTGCGCATCTTGGTTTTCTTGCCGCCCATCGCTTTCGACAGCATGTCGTTGATGTTGAGCACGCCGATATTGGCGCCCGGCATGCCGGGGATCTCGAAGCCGGGCATGCCGCCATTGCCGGTATCGGCCACTTCGATCTCGATCTCCTTGTCGTCAAGCTCGCCGTCGCGCAGCTTCTTGCGGAAACTGTCACGGGTGGCCGGACTCGCCGTCTTGCCGACGAGCGCTTCAAGCACCCTTTCCTCGGCGTTGATGTGGGCACGCGCCTCGACGTCCTCACGCATCTTCTCGCGCACCAGCCCGATGGCGATCTCGACCAGATCGCGGATGATCTGCTCGACATCGCGGCCGACATAGCCGACCTCCGTAAACTTGGTGGCTTCGACCTTGACGAAAGGCGCACCGGCAAGGCGCGCCAAGCGGCGAGAAATCTCGGTCTTGCCGACACCGGTCGGGCCGATCATCAGGATGTTCTTCGGCATCACCTCTTCGCGCATCTGGCCCTCGAGCTGCTGGCGGCGCCAGCGGTTGCGCAAGGCAATCGCCACGGCACGCTTGGCGTCTTTCTGGCCGATGATGAAGCGGTCGAGTTCCGAAACGATTTCGCGGGGAGAGAAGGTGCTCATGTCACTAAATTCCACTTTGCCACTGCCGAATGGACTCGAACGGATGCAGCAGCATGATCACGTTGAGTGTCAGATTGTCCCGGATGAGATAGCCGACACCGAATTCGAAGATGAGGGCGAGGGTTACGATCACCCATATAGGAAGCCTTCGCGCCATGACAAACCCCAGCACCATGGCCAGCGTGTCCGACACCGAATTGATGACGCTGTCGCCATAATAGTCGAGCGAGATCGTGCCGGCGCGATAGCGATCGATGATGAAAGGGCTGTTCTCGAGCAGCTCCCAGCCGCCCTCTATCACCACCGCAAAGGCCAGCCTGAGCCCGATCGGCGAGCGCGGGAAAAGAAACCACGCCAGCGCATAGAACAGGAAGCCGTGAATGATGTGCGAGAAGCTGTACCAGTCGGAGATATGCTGGGAATTCTCGGAGCTCTGCACGATGCCGTGCCACAGCTTGACGTAGCCGCAGGTGCAAATCGGCGTCCGCCCCATGCCGTAGAGGACCCCTGCCTGGAATATGACCAGACCGAGAACCAACAGAAGCCCCATTCGCCAACTGTCTTCGTAGGCCGAGACGGTTTTGTCGCTGGATACGCTCATGCTGCTATTGCCCCTCTTCTGCGTCACCCTGTTCGGCATCACCCTCTGGGGCATCAATCGCCATCAGCACGGCATCGCCATATTCCGACTTCCTGCGATCGATAGCCCTGAAACCGGCTTTTTCATAGGCACGGATAGCCCGTGCATTGGCCGGGTCCGGGTCGATGATGACGCGCGGCGCACCTTCCTCGAAAAGCTGCTCGACGAACTGCCGGACGATCGCCGAGCCGTGGCCGGTCCCGACAAGCTCCGGCACGCCGATCGACAGATCGATGCCGAGCGTGCCGAACGGCTGGTCGCTATAGGGATGACCGTCCTCCAGATGCGGATCGTAGCTCTGCAAATAGCCGATGGGTTTGCCGTCGAGCTCGATAATCAGCGGCTCGACCGAAATGCTGTCGATATGCTCGCGGATCTCCGCGATCTCGGTCTCTGGGTCGTTCCACCATTCGGTGACATGCGGCTCGGCAAGCCAGCCGGCGATCATCGGCAGGTCCCTCTCGGTCACCGGCCGAAAACCGTAGCGGAGGCTCCGCTCAGGCGGCATCGAGGGTTTCGACGACGAAGCTGTTGTTGGTGTAGACGCAAATGTCGGACGCGATCTGCATCGCCTTGCGGGCGATCTCCTCGGCGTCCTTATCGGTATCCATCAGGGCGCGGGCCGCGGCCAGCGCGTAGTTGCCGCCGGAGCCGATGGCCATCACGCCAAATTCGGGCTCCAGCACGTCGCCGGTGCCGGTCAGCGCCAGCGACACCGACCTGTCGGCCACCAGCATCATTGCTTCCAGCCGGCGCAAATAGCGGTCGGTGCGCCAGTCCTTGGCGAGCTCGACGCAGGCGCGTGTCAGCTGGTCGGGATATTGTTCGAGCTTGGCTTCGAGCCGCTCCAGCAGCGTGAAGGCATCGGCGGTGGCGCCGGCGAAGCCGGCAATGACGTTGCCGCCCTTGCCGATGCGGCGCACCTTCTTGGCGTTGCCCTTCATGATGGTCTGGCCGAGGCTGACCTGGCCGTCGCCGGCGATCACCACTTTGCCGCCCTTGCGCACGGTTAGGATGGTCGTGGCATGCATGGTCAGTTCATTAGACATTTTCTGCTCCGGTCAGCACCGATCCCATCAAGGCGATTGGCGCGTTACGAGTGACTTGATCGGCCATATGTATGCATAGGCCAGACGATTGCAAACCGGCCATCCACCGGGCCGGATAGTGCTCCGCAGCGGTAACTGGCAATCGCCGGATCATGCTGCTAGAAGGCTTTCGTTTTCAGGCATGTGAACGCCTGAATCGTGCAAATCTGAGACAAGGATGAGGTCATGGTGCCCCGTTCCGCCGAGATAAGCCGCAAGACCAAGGAAACCGACATCTCCGTGTCGGTTCAGGTCGACGGCTCGGGCAAATCCGACATTTCGACGGGCGTCGGCTTCTTCGACCATATGCTGGACCAGTTATCGCGCCATTCGCTGATCGACATGACGGTGAAGGCCAAGGGCGACCTGCACATAGACGACCACCACACGGTCGAGGATACTGGTATCGCGCTTGGGCAGGCGCTGGCCAAGGCATTGGGCGAGCGGCGCGGCATCATGCGCTATGCTTCGATCGATCTCGCCATGGACGAGACGCTGACGCGGGCGGCGATCGACGTCTCCGGCCGGCCTTTTCTGGTCTGGAATGTTTCGTTCTCATCGCCGAAGATCGGTACGTTCGACACCGAGCTGGTGCGCGAATTCTTCCACGCGCTGGCGCAGAATGCCGGCATCACGCTGCATGTCACCAATCATTACGGCGCCAACAACCACCACATTGCCGAGACCTGCTTCAAGGCCGTGGCGCGTGCGCTGCGTTCGGCGCTCGAGCGCGACCCGCGCCAGCCGGACGCGGTTCCCTCCACCAAGGGATCCCTGAAAGGGTAGCGCCATGGCCATCTATGTCGCGATGGAACCGCCAGGCCGCAGCGAAAGGGTGGACACCACCTTTGTCCGTGACGGCTTTGCCTGGCTCGGCTTCCTATTGCCGCCGCTGTGGCTGGCCTGGCACCGGCTGTGGGTCGAGGCGGCATTGGCCTTTGTCGCCATGGGCCTGCTTTCGATGCTGGGCGAAAGCCTGGGCCTGGAAAGCGCAGGCTCGCTTTTGTCCCTCCTTGTCATGCTCTTTGTCGGACTGGAAGGGCAGGCCCTGCGGATCGCAGCACTGCGCCGCCGTGGCTGGCGTGAATGGGGTGTCGTCGAGGCCGACAGGCTCGACGATGCCGACATTCGCTACGCGTTGGAAACCGATGCGGATTCGAATGCACGGTCCCCCGCACAGCGCATCGTCCCGGACGCAGCACTTGCCCGGCCGACGCCGATGGGCATGGCACTGGGGCTGACCCATATTCCGGGAAAGCGCTGAGATGCGGGTCGCGATCATCGATTACGGGTCGGGCAATCTGCGCTCGGCCACCAAGGCCTTCGAGCGTGCCGCTCATGAAGCCGGCATTGCCGCCGCGATTGAACTCACAGCCGATGCCGAGCGGGTCAGGACCGCCGACCGCATCGTCCTGCCCGGCGTTGGCGCCTATGCCGATTGCGCCGCTGGACTGCGCGCTGTGGCCGGCATGTGGGAAGCGGTCGAGGAGGTCGCGATCGTCAAGGGACGGCCGTTCCTAGGCATCTGCGTCGGCATGCAGCTGATGTCGGAGCGAGGCTTGGAGAAAACGGTTACGAAAGGGTTTGGCTGGATCGCCGGCGACGTCAAGGAGATCACGCCGGCCGATCCGACACTGAAGATCCCGCAGATCGGCTGGAACACGATTGACCTGAAGCGCAAGCATCCGCTGTTTTCCGGCATTGCGACGGGCGGGAAGGGGCTGCACGCCTACTTCGTCCACTCCTACCATCTCGATGCACGGAAGGAGGACGAGGTGCTGGCGGTCGCCGACTACGGTGGCCCGGTGACGGCCGCTGTCGCCCGCGGCAATCTCGCCGGAACGCAATTCCACCCCGAGAAGAGCCAGGCGCTCGGCCTCGCTTTGATCACCAACTTCCTGCAATGGAGGCCCTAGGTCATGAGCAAGAAGGGCTATTGGATGGCGATGGTCGATGTCCGCGACCCCGAGGTCTACAAGCAGTACATCGAGGCCAATGCCGCGGCTTTTGCGAAATACGGCGCGAAGTTTCCCGTGCGCGCCGGACGGTATACCAGCCCGGAAGGGCCGACAGGCAATCGCCACGTGCTGGTGGAATTCGAATCCTACGAGACGGCGATCGCCTGCTACGGCTCGCCTGAATACCAGGAGGCCTTGAAGTACAGGCTCGCCGGCTCGACCGGCCACTTTGTCATCGTCGAAGGCGCCTGAAGGTGATCCTGTTTCCGGCGATAGACCTCAAGGACGGCAAATGCGTGCGCCTCAAGCATGGCGACATGGCGACCGCGACGGTCTACAATGACGATCCCGCCGCTCAGGCGCGCGCCTTCGAAGAGCAGGGCTTCGAATGGCTGCACGTCGTCGACCTCAACGGCGCCTTCAAGGGCCAGAGCGTCAACAGCGCGGCAGTCGGCGCCATCCTCAAGGCGACGAACAACCCGGTGCAGCTCGGCGGCGGCATCCGCACTCTGGCGCAGATCGAGGACTGGCTCGACCGTGGGCTGGCCCGCGTCATTCTTGGCACTGTGGCGGTGCGCGATCCGGATCTGGTCAGGCAGGCTTGCAAGGCATTCCCGGGCAAGATCGCCGTCGGCATCGACGCCAAGGGCGGCAAGGTCGCGGTCGAAGGCTGGGCGGAGGCCTCGAGCCTCGGCGTCATCGAACTGGCGAGGAAATTCGAGGGCGCCGGCGTTGCTGCCATCATCTACACCGACATTGATCGAGACGGGGTGCTGACCGGCATCAACTGGGACGCCACCATCGATCTCGCCGAGGCGGTTTCGATCCCGGTCATCGCCTCGGGCGGGCTCGCCTCGATCGCCGACATTGTGCGCATGACCATGCCCGATGCGCGGAAGCTCGAAGGCGCGATCT
Source organism: Mesorhizobium sp. M1399 (assembly GCF_040317735.1). NCBI lineage: Bacteria > Pseudomonadati > Pseudomonadota > Alphaproteobacteria > Hyphomicrobiales > Phyllobacteriaceae > Mesorhizobium > Mesorhizobium sp. M1399. The sequence goes on along the minus strand of NZ_JAMYKZ010000004.1, from coordinate 46,808 downwards.
CCGGCCGCGCGCTCTACGACGGCCGCATCGACCCGGCCGAGGCACTGGCGATCCTGCGTGGCAAACCGATGGCAGGGGCGTCATCATGAAAGTCTCGATTATCCTCGCCCCCTATGACAGCGGGCACCATCATGAAGGGTGCGGCCAGGGGCCGGACGCCATCATCGGCGGTGGGCTCGTCGAAGCTCTGACCGTGGCCGGCCATGACGTCGCCGTCGAAGATATCGGCAAGGTGGGAGACGAGCAGGGGCGCGAAATCGCAACCGGCTTCGCCGTCTGCAACGCCGTCGCGGCCAAGGTCGGCCTCGCCCGCGACGGAGGAGGCTTCCCCATTGTCCTTGCTGGAAATTGCCTGACCGCCGCCGGTGCGGTTGCCGGTGAAGACGCGGATTCGATTATCTGGATCGATCAGCATGGCGATCTCAACACGCCAGAGACGTCCGCCTACGGCTTTCTCGACGGCATGGCGCTGGCGGCGACACTCGGGCTCTGCTGGCGTCCGATGGCGGCAGCAATTCCGGGATTCCGGCCGATGGACCCGGCGCACTGCATGCTGGTCGATGCCCGCGACCTCGATCCCGACGAAAAGCGCCTGCTGGAAACTTTGCCGATCGTGCGCGCCGAATGTGCCGGTGCGCTCGATATGGTGGGAAAGCTCACAGCGGCAGGGGCTGTTCGGGGACATCTGCATCTGGACCTGGATGTCCTCGATCCGGATGTGCTGCAGGTGAACCGCTACACGCATCCGGGCGGTCCGAGTCCGGAACAGCTGCGGCAGCTTGCCTGCGGGCTGGCCAGATCCATCCCGATCGTGGGCGTGACGCTCTCGGCCTACGATCCGGCCTTTGATTCCCAGTCCGAGGTTCCGTCCGTCGTCGGCCAGCTGCTTGTCGACCTTCTTGCGGCGATCGAGAGGATCTGATGCTGAAAGCCCGCGTCATCCCCTGTCTCGACGTCAAGAACGGTCGCGTCGTCAAGGGCGTCAATTTCGTCGACCTGGTCGATGCCGGCGATCCCGTCGAAGCGGCAAAAGCCTATGACGCGGCCGGCGCCGACGAGCTCTGCTTTCTCGACATCACTGCCTCGTCGGAAAACCGCGAGACCATCTTCGATGTCATTACCCGAACGGCCGAACAATGTTTCATGCCGCTGACTGTCGGTGGTGGCGTCCGCCAGGTCGCCGACATCAGAAAGCTGCTTCTGGCCGGCGCCGACAAGGTGTCGATCAATACGGCGGCGGTGAAAACCCCAAATTTTGTCGCCGAGGCTGCCGACAAGTTTGGCAACCAGTGCATCGTCGTCGCCATCGACGCCAAGAAAGTGTCCGCTGCGGGCGAGGCTGATCGCTGGGAGATCTTCACCCATGGCGGCCGCGAGAAGACCGGCATCGATGCCGTCGAGTTCGCTCGGCGGATCGTCGATCTCGGCGCCGGCGAGATCCTGTTGACGTCGATGGACCGCGACGGCACCAAGGCCGGCTACGACATAGCGCTTACCCGCGCGGTCGCCGACGCCGTACGCGTGCCGGTCATCGCTTCCGGTGGCGTCGGCACGCTCGATCACATGGTCGAAGGCATTCGCGACGGCCATGCGGGCGCGGTGCTGGCAGCCTCGATCTTCCATTTCGGCACCTACAGCATCGCCGAAGCCAAGATGCATATGGCTCAGGCCGGACTGCCGATGCGGCTGGACTCGCCGGGTAATCGGTCCTAGAGCCTTTCCGGCTAAGAAGAGGCTGTAAACGCCGTTATGACCGAGTTCTCACTCTCCGATCTGGAGAAGATCATTGGCGAACGCGCACGTTCCGGCGATCCGGATTCGTGGACGGCCAAGCTCTTTCAGCGCGGCATGAGCAAGGCAGCGCAGAAACTCGGCGAAGAGGCGGTCGAAACGGTGATCGCAGCCGTCAGCGCCGACCGGGACGCGCTTGTTTCGGAAAGCGCCGATCTCATCTATCATTGGCTTGTCGTTCTCGGCATAGCGGACATTCCGCTGAGCGATGTGCTCAACGAGCTTGAACGCCGCACCGGTCGTTCGGGCATCGCCGAAAAGGCGTCTCGGCTGGACCGGGGCTGATCGCTGCGGAGGAACTCGATGGACCAGCTCGCTCCTACCGAGAAGTATTCACCCTATCGGTTCTTCTCGGCGGAGCAATGGTCGCGGTTCCGCGCCGATACGCCGATGACGCTCACCGAGGACGAGGTCCGTCGTCTGCGGTCGCTGAACGATCCGGTCGATCTCCACGAGGTCGAGCGCATCTACCTTTCGATGTCGCGGCTGTTGTCGGCCCATGTCGAAGCCAGTCAACTCCTGTTCAGGCAACGCCAGGTTTTTTTCAACGCGCTGGACGTGGCCAAGACACCGTTCATCATCGGCATTGCCGGTTCCGTGGCGGTTGGCAAATCGACCACGGCGCGCGTGCTAAAGGAGCTGCTGGCGCGCTGGCCGTCGAGTCCCAAGGTCGATCTGGTCACCACCGACGGTTTCCTGCTGCCGAACGAAGTCCTGCGCCGCAACAATCTGATGGAGCGCAAGGGCTTTCCCGACAGCTACGACGTCGGCGCGCTGCTGCGTTTCCTGTCCGGCATCAAATCGGCGCAGCGCAACGTCCGCGCGCCGGTCTATTCGCACCTGACCTATGACGTTATCCCGGGCGAGTTCCAGACCATCGACAGGCCGGACATCCTGATCTTCGAGGGCATCAATGTCCTGCAACCTGGCAAGCTGCCGAAGGACGGCAAGATCGTGCCTTTCCTGTCAGATTTCTTCGACTTCGCCATCTATATCGATGCCGAGGAGGCGCTTATCCATCACTGGTATATCGCCCGCTTCATGCGGCTGCGCGAAACCGCCTTCCGCGACCCAGCCTCCTTCTTCCACCGCTATTCGCAACTTTCCGAGGATGCGGCCCGCGCCATCGCCGAGGGCCTGTGGACCAACATCAACCTGAAGAACTTGCGCGAGAATATATTGCCGACCCGCGCCCGCGCCGATCTCATCCTGCGCAAGGGCGCCAATCATCTGGTCGAGGAAGTGGCGCTCCGAAAACTGTGAAATCCCGATTCATTCCTTAAAGTCATCTTAACCCCGTCTTCCTATTGTCAGGCCTGATCTGCGGGCTCGGCAAACAATGAATGCGCCATTCCTAAATATTGATCGGCCGGCAGCGGACCGCGTCGCACATCCGGGCAGCGGCGCCGCCACGATTGCCCTGATCGTGCCGGTCCACAATGAGGAAGGCGCGATTGCCCCGTTCCTGAAGGCGGTGTGCGAAAGCACCGCTCCGCTGAAGGACAATGGCGTTGCCCTCGAGTTCATCTTCGTCAACGACGGCAGCAGCGATACGACGCTCGAAAAGCTGATCGAAGCCCAACAAGCAGACCCTCGCATCCACATAATCGACCTTTCACGCAATTTCGGCAAGGAAGCCGCGATGACCGCGGGCCTCGACAGCTGCGATGCCGATGCCGCGATCCCGATGGACGTCGATATGCAGGATCCGCCGCATGTCATCCCCTTGCTTGTGGAAAAGTGGCGCGAGGGGTTCGAGGTTGTTCTTGCCAAGCGAGCCAACCGGTCGAGCGACAGCTTTCTCAAGCAGCGCTCCGCCTCGATGTTCTACCGCGTTCACAACTGGATCGCGCAGCAGAAGATCCCGCACGATGTCGGCGACTTCCGTTTGATCGACCGTCAGGTCATCCAGGCGCTGCGGTCTTTGCCCGAACGCCGTCGTTTTATGAAGGGCCTGTTCGCCTGGGTCGGGTTCCGCACCGCAAGCGTCGAATATGTCCGCGATCAGCGGATCGCCGGCCAGTCGAAATTCTCCGGCTGGAAGCTGTGGAACTTCGCGCTCGAAGGCATCACCAGCTTCTCCACCGCTCCGCTTGAAATCTGGACCTATGTCGGCGCGACGATTTCCGCGCTGTCGTTCCTCTACGGCCTGCTGATCGTCGCCAAGACAATGATCTTTGGCGTTGATGTGCCCGGCTACGCCTCGCTGCTGGTCAGCGTTCTTTTTCTTGGCGGCATCCAGTTGCTCGGCATCGGCATCATCGGACAATACCTCGGCAGGGTCTACGCCGAGATCAAGCAGCGTCCGATCTACATTGTGCGCCGCAAATATGAGGGAATGAGCTAATGGAGCTCGACGCCTACCGACAGATGGCCGCCACCGAAGACGAGCATTGGTGGTTCTGCGGGCGTCGCGCCATCGCAGAGGCGGTCATTCGCAGCATCGACCTGCCCGAAAAGGCGCGCATCGTCGAGATCGGCGCCGGCACCGGCGGCAACATCCGGATGCTGGAGCAGTTCGGCACCGTGACGGCAGTCGAGATGAGCGATCTCGCACGCAGGATTGCCTGGGAAAAGACCGGCCGCGACTTCCTTGCCGGACATCTGCCGGACAACATTCCTGTCACGCCGCAAAGCTGCGACCTGGTTTGCCTGTTCGACGTGCTGGAACATGTCGCCGAAGACGAGGCATCGCTTGCCGCGATCCGCCAGATGCTGAAACCAGCCGGCAGCGTCATCCTTACGGTGCCCGCACACCAATGGTTGTGGAGCACGCATGATGTGGGGCTGCATCATATGCGGCGCTATTCACGCAATCTGCTGCGTGAACGAATTGAAAGGGCTGGTTTCAGGATCGACCGGCTGAGCTACACAAATGCCGCACTCTTTCCTGTAGCGGCACTGGCACGGCTGGTGGATAGGTTGCGCAAGCCCGCCTTGCCAGCCGGCCATGCAACGCCGTCGAAACCACTGAATGCGGCGATGAAGGCAGTGTTTTCGGCGGAAGGCCGCATCATACCAAATGCAAGCCTGCCCTTCGGTGTTTCGCTGCTGGCGGTATTCCGCAAGGACGACGCCGTCGAAACCGGTCGCCTCGACGAGAAATTGGCAGCTTGACCGCGCAATGGGCACCGGTTCGTATCGTCGACTATCGCGCTTTGCGCTAATTGGCATTGCGTCGACGCTGATCTATGCCGTTTGTGCTCTCCTGCTGTCGCGTGGGCAGGCGACGGCGGCCCTGCCGGCGGCGCTCACATCGTTTGCGGCCTACGCCGTTGCCGCGCTGTTTTCTTACACCGGGCATAAATATTTCACCTTCACCTCGGGCGGCAGCCACGCGATGGAACTGCCCCGCTTTCTCCTGCTCACCGCTTCCGGCCTCGCTGTCGCAATCGCCCTGCCGGGGCTTTTGACCCAGATGCTCGGCGTCCCTGCCGCAGTCCCGATCCTGCTTACCTGCATTGCCGTGCCGGTCATCAACTATGTCGTCCTCGGACGCTGGGTGTTTCGTGGTCTCTAGCGCGCGATCCCTCAGTGAACTGCTGCCCGGTGCCAACCGTTTCTCGCCGTTTGCGGGCGTGGCGGGCGCCCCGTTGCTGCTGGCCTGCCTGGTCGTCATATACGCCGTCTGGCTGACAACAATTGCGATACCGACCAATGTCGACGTGTCATGGCTTCTGGTCGTCTGTGATCGGCTGCTTGGCGGAGAGCGGCTCAACACCGACATCATGGAGACCAACCCACCTTTCTCGATCTGGCTCTACATGCCGTTCATGCTCCTGGAAAAGCTCACCGGCATACGTGCGGAATTCTGGCTGACGCTTGGTGTCGTTTGCCTGAGCCTGGCCAGTCTTTTCGTTTCTGTCCGCATTCTCGCGCGCGATGAACCGGTTTACCGGCAGCCCCATGCGTTCTGGGCAGCAGCGGCGGCCCTGGGCTGGGTTCTCTGTTTCATGCCGGATCAATTCGGCCAACGCGAGCACTTCGCGTTGATTGCCATTCTGCCTTGGGTGGCGTTGCAATGCACACGTCAGCGGAACCCGGATTTCAGCGCCGGCTCGCGCCTGGAGCACATGGTCGCGGGCTTCGGCGCGGCGATCGTGGTCATGGTCAAGCCGCCCTATTTTGCGCTGGCCTTCATGTTGCCGTCACTCTGTCTTGCGGTTGAAAGGCGGTCGCTGAAACCGCTCTTCGTCGTGGAGAACCTGCTTGGCGCTACGATCGTGGCCGCCTATGTCGCGTCCATCGCGCTCTTCGACCGTGCTTATTTAAGCGAAGTCCTGCCCTTGGTCAGCGAGGTCTATCTTCCGTTGAGGGCCTCTACCGCCGATATGCTGGCGAACTGGCCGAAAGTGGTGCTGCTTCTGGCCGCCGCTACCGTGCTTGCGGCCGGCGGCCTGAGGCAGACGAACTGGGACGTCAGGATTCCGCTTCTGACCGCACTGGGGTTCATTCCGGCCTTCATCGTCATGGGCAAGGGTTGGCCCAATCACGCCCTGGCGATGGTCGTTGTTGCAACACTTGCATTTGGCATCCAGCTTCTGCGGTTCGGCACATTCCGCAGTGCAGGCTTCATTCGCAAGGCCGCCCTGATCTTCGGCTGCGTGCTGGTGCTGCAACTAGCGGTCAGGGCACAGTACGCGGCGCTGACGACGGACAACGGCCCGATCGGGCGCTCTGTCGCCGCGATCCGCGCAACGGTCGAAACCCCGACCATCATGTCGATCGCCGACCGGATGCAGGTTGCCCATCCCCTCGCCAGGCTGGTCGACGGCAGGTTCATATCACGCCATCCGAGCGCCTGGGCGGTCTCCAACGCTGACACGCTCGCCCGCGCCACCGGCGATCTCGAACGGAGACGGGAACTTGAAAGCATCCGCGATCGGGTGATCGGCGAATACGCCGCCGAGATATCAGCGAAGAAGCCCGATGTCGTGCTGTCAGGCTCGCCCGCGCGGACAGCCCTGATGCTGCAGGACAAGCGGATCGGAGCCGCCTTGGCCGACTATCGTCTGCTGCACCACGAGCCGGAAATCACTGTCTATCTGCGTTACACGGCGCCTGCGCCGCTCCAAACCAATTGAGCAGAGGCTCCCGGAAGACCATGGCACGGCTGGATCCAATCGCTCCGCTGGACGACATATGGCTCGAGCTCGAGAGCCTCGGTGCAACATCATGAGCGTCTCGAACGACATTGACGGCTTGAGCCGGTGGCGCGGCCGGAATATCGCGGCGGCGCTGCTTCCTAGCCGCAATGTCCTGGCCATTGCCGCAGTCACCGTGTTCTCCATCGTCTGGCAGCGGCGTTGGGGGACTGTTCCCGATACTAGCTGGCTGATCACGGTATGCGAGCGGATGCTCTCCGGTGAGCGGCTTTACTCGCAGATCCACGAGACCAACCCTCCATTCAGCGTATGGCTCTATCTGCCGCCAGTGGCTGTGGCCAGATTGCTGGGCGCCGCCCCGGAAATCCTGGTTGAGGCCTGGACATACCTTGCCGTGCTTATCGGACTTTCGCTCTCGGGCGTGATCGTCAAGCGCGGGGGTTTCACCGAAACTGCATCACTGTTTGCACTGGGGCCAGCGTTTTGCGCAATGCTGGTGATCTTCCCCGGCAACGCCTTCAGCGAGCGAGAGCATATCGGCATGGCGCTTTTCATGCCGCTGCTTGCGCTTCACGCCTGGCGTGCGCGCAGAGATGCAGCCGCCCAACCAGGCCCGGGGATCGCCGTACTCGCCGGCCTGTCGGGCAGCATTTTGCTGCTGGTCAAGCCCTACTATGCGATCATGGTGTTGGCGCCAGCGCTGGTCGTTGCAGTGCGCCGGCGCAGCCTGAAATCGATCTTCGCCCTGGAACACTGGGTCATTGGCGGCATCTGCATTGTCTATCTCGGCGCGGTCACGCTGATCCATCCGGAATTCCTGCGCGACATCTATCCCCTCTTGGCGGATGTTTATGGAAAGCTCGGCATCTTTTGGCCCATCGTGATCGGCCACGGTTTCGCGTGGTGTTTCCTCGTCTTCCTGATTTGGTGGCTGTGGCCGGCCGGGCGGTTTCCAGAGCTGGCGGCGGTAGCGCTGGCTGCATCGATCGCCGGCATGTTTCCCCTGTTCTACCAAGCGAAAGGCTGGTCTTATCATGCCTATCCCGCGATCTTTTGCGCCGTGGCAGCCATTTTGTGCCTGCTGGCAGTGCCCAGGATCGTGCGGCAGCCGTCGAAGCTGTTGGCGTTCGTGACGGCGCCTTCGCGAGCTTGGGCACTGGCGGGGGTGGCAATCGCTTTCTTGCCATACTGGAGCACCCAGAAACCGGGGCCGGCGCTGGTTGCCGCCATTCGCGCCGCGACCGATCGGCCTACTATTGCGTTGATCAGTTCGGATATGTCCTCGGGACATCCGTTGACCCGCATGATCGATGGGCAGTTCGTTTCGACCCATGTCAGCGATTGGCTCGGAGTGTTCGCGCTTTCCCTGTCCCGGCAGGCAGCCCTTTCCGGTGATACCGCTGAAGCCACGCGTTACCAGGCCATCATGGCGCGTTACGTCGAAAGCAAACGCAAAGAATTCGCGCGTCTGCGCCCGGATATCATTGTCTTCAAGAAAAACAACGCGATGTGGACAAGCCAACTGACAGAGCGTTTTGGCTTTGACGCCATCCTGGCGCACTACCGCATTCTCGTCGAGGACGAGACCGAGCGCATCTATCTGCGCGACGATTATGTCCGGTCGGGCGACCGGCCACCCGAATTGAGCAAGGCCTCGGAAAAACCATGACGCGGCTGGTGGTCGTGGCCGGTCGGCCATTTCCCAGAGCTGGCTGCCGTAGCGCTGGCAGCATCTATTGCCGGCTTGTTCCCGCTGTTCTACCAGGACAAAGGCTGGACGTATCATGCCTACCCATCGATTTTTTACGCTGTAGCGGCTAGTCTTTGCTTGCTGGCCTTGCCGAGAAGCGAGCGGCAATCGGCAGGGCTGCTCTCCCGCCTGGCGGCTCCCCCGCGAGCCTTGGTGTCGCTGGCGATTGTGGCTGCCTTCTTACCGAACTGGGGAACTCAGAAGCCAGGCGCGGTGTTGGTCGCCGTGATACGCGCCGCGACCGATCGACCAAACGTCGCCTTGATCAGTCCAGATATAGACACTGGACATCCACTAAGCCGCATGATCGGCGGCCAGTTCGTTTCGGCCGATCCCAATGACTGGCTTGGAGCGTTTGCAATGGCTCTGTCCCGGCAAGCCACGCTTTCGCGTGACGTCGCCCAAGCCACGCATTACGAGATGATCATGGAGCGTTACGCTGAAAGCAAACGCCAAGAATTTGAGCGTCTGCGCCCTGATATTATTATCTCTACGAAAGTTATCAGGAAAGATGATGGCCCTTGGACAAGCCAACTGATGGAGCGTTTTGGCTTTGACGCGATCCTGGCGCACTATCGCATTCTCGTCGAGGACGAGACCGAGCGCATCTATCTGCGCGACGATTATGTCCGGCCGGGCGACCGGCCACCCGAACAGCCTATTTCGGCATCGTCACCCGACGCAGCGTCAGATTGATGCGGCCGCCGTTCTTGAGCAATGCCGAGGTCGAGGGGTAGATGCGGTCAACGCCGTGAAAGCAGAGGCGGCCTTCGCCGCCGAGCACGACGACGTCGCCGCTCTTCAATCTGAACGATTTGGTGGCGCCGTCGCGCATGGTCTGGCCGACCCGGAACAGGCAATCGTCGCCGAGTGAGGCCGAGACGACAGGCGCGGAGAAATCGCTCTCGTCGCGATCCTGGTGAAGACCCATCTTGGCATCCTGGGAATAGAAATTGACCAGGCAGGCCTCCGGCGGGTGCGCATAGGCAGATACGTCCCGCCACAGTTCGAGCAGCATCTCCGGGATCGGCGGCCATGGCCTTCCGGTCACCGGGTGAGTCGGCTGGTAGCGATAGCCGTGCTCCTTGTCGGTGACCCAGCCCAGCGGGCCGCAATTGGTCATGCGCACGCTCATCTCCTTGCCGGTACGCGGCATCGCCGGCACGAACAGGGGGGCTTCCTGCACGACCTCCCTGATATCTTCCACCAGCACTTCCTGCATGGCGCGCGACAGGTAACCAGGCATATGGCGGACGCCTTTGGGCAGCACGAGCATCGGGTCGCTTGATCCGTTGGTCTGGAAAATCAGAATGCCACCGTCAAACGAAAACGGCGACCCGAAAGCCGCCTCCGGCAGTGGCTGCACATTTCACACCGGCGATCTGGGATCCGAAGCCGATTCGGCTGTCAGTCATCCTCGACCCGGCCACGCATTTTCTTGATCGAGCCGCGCCCGGCTTTGCTCTTCAGCCGTCTTTCGACCGCGCCCTTGGACGGCCTTGTCTTCTTGCGCGGCGGTGGCGGCGGTTCGGCGGCCTTGGCGACCAGTGCCGTCAGCCGCGCCCGGGCGTCCGCCCGGTTCTGCTCCTGCGTGCGGAAGCGTCCGGCTTCGATGACGATGACGCCGTCCTTGGTGGCGCGCTGGCCGGCAAGCTTGATGGTCCGTTCGCGCACACGCTCCGACAGGCCCGGTGCATTGGCAGCATCGAAGCGCAATTGCACCGCCGTCGCCACCTTGTTGACGTTCTGGCCGCCCGGGCCGGACGAACGGATGAAGTCCTCGTGCAGGTCACCCGGATTAATCACCGCATCGTCGGTGATGATGATTTTTTCGTCGGCGTTCATGCCGCAGTCATGGCGCGGCAGGCGAAAAAAGAAAAGGCCCGATCGAAGCCGGGCCTTGAAGCGCGACGGCTATTCAGCCGCTACCTGCATGCGTGGTGCAGCGCCGAGCACGGTTGCGTCGACATGGGCCTCGAACTTTTCGAAATTGTCGACGAACATGCCAACCAGCCTTGCCGCCTGCCGGTCATAGGCGGGCTTGTCGATCCAGGTCGATCTCGGGTCGAGAATGGCGCGGTCGACGCCGGTAACCGTCACCGGCACGTCGAAACCGAAATTGGCGTCGGTCCGGAAGTCGGCCGCTTTCAGCGAGCCGTCGAGTGCTGCCGCAAGCAGCGCCCGCGTTGCCTTGATCGGCATCCGCTTGCCGGTGCCGTAAGCGCCGCCGGTCCAGCCGGTGTTGACCAGCCAGCAATCGACGCCGTGGCGGGCGATGAGCTCGCGCAGCAGATTGCCGTATTCCGACGGATGCCGCGGCATGAACGGTGCGCCGAAGCATGTCGAAAATGTCGCTTCGGGTTCAGTAACGCCTTTCTCGGTCCCCGCCACCTTGGCGGTATAGCCGGAGAGGAAATGGTACATCGCCTGCGCCGGGGTCAGCCGCGCGATCGGCGGCATCACGCCGAACGCGTCGGCGGTCAGCATGATGATATTCTTCGGGTGGTTGGCGCGCCCCGTCTTGCTGGCGTTCGGAATGAAGTGGAGCGGGTAGGCGCAGCGTGTGTTTTCGGTCAGCCCGCCATCGTCGAAATCCGGCACGCGACCGGCGTCGAGCGCGACATTCTCCAGCACCGTGCCGAAGCGCTGGGTGGTGGCGAAGATCTCCGGCTCGGCTTCGGCCGAAAGCTTGATCGTCTTGGCATAGCAGCCGCCTTCGAAATTGAAGATGCCGTGCGGTCCCCAGCCATGCTCGTCATCGCCGACCAGCGTGCGCGACGGGTCGGCCGACAACGTCGTCTTGCCGGTCCCGGAAAGGCCGAAGAAGACGGCCGCGTCGCCGGCGAGTCCTTCATTGGCAGAGCAATGCATCGGCATCACGCCTTTTGCCGGCAGCAGATAGTTGAGCACGGTGAATACCGACTTCTTCATCTCGCCGGCATAGGAGGTACCGCCGATCAACACGATCATGCGCGAAAGATCGACGGCGATCACCGTTTCGCCGCGCGTGCCGTGGCGGGCGGGATCGGCGCGGAACGACGGCAGGTCGATGATCTTCAAATCGGGCACGAAATGCTCGAGTTCGGCGGCTGCCGGCCGGATGAGCAGATTGCGGATGAACAAGGAGTGCCAGGCAAGCTCCGTGATCACCCGGGTCGGCAGCTTCAGCTCCTCGTCGGCGCCGCCGACCAGGTCCTGCACATAAAGGTCCTTTCCAGCCGCATGGGCGCGAAAATCGGCAAGCAGCGTATCGAACTGCCCCGGCGAAATCGCTTTGTTGTTGTCCCACCATACATGCGGCGCGGTGCTTTCGTCGCGCACCACGAATTTGTCCCTGGGCGAGCGGCCGGTGTGCTGCCCGGTTTCGGCGGCAAGCGCGCCATGCGCGGTGAGTCGGGCCTCGCCACGGCGGATTGCCTCCTCGTAGAGCGCGGCCGCGCCGAAATTATAGCGCACCACGCCCGTGGTTCTCAGGCCGATCCGATCGATTGTACATGCAGGATTGCGTTTGCCGGCTTCCGACATGGGTGTCCCTTCTTCGATTTACCGCGTCTTTACCGGCGAATTCCGGAACCCCCATTGCAGGAGCTAAAAACGTCAAAACCAGAAAAGGCGAATGATATCAAATCATTAATCGATTTAAATATTTTGAAAGTTGTTTAAATCGTTTATATGTGCAAAAACACTGATGGTTGCCCAAAGGATTGGCGATGTTCATTCGTCCAATCCATATCGAGGTACAATTGTGGCCGCCGGCATGCCGCGCGTGACAGCGGATAGAGCCTATGCCACATTTTGTACCTAATTTGTCCTGCAAAAGCCCCTTCTCGACGAAAGAAGGGACAGCTCATGAGGGAGCCGCTTGAAATGGCAACAATCGCGCTTGTCGACGACGATCGCAACATTCTGACTTCGGTTTCGATCGCCCTCGAATCCGAGGGTTATCGGGTTGAAACCTACACGGATGGGGCGTCGGCGCTGGAGGGACTGGCGGCGCGCCCGCCGAACCTCGCCATCCTCGACATCAAGATGCCGCGCATGGACGGCATGGAGCTGCTGCGCCGGATGCGCCAGAAATCCGACCTGCCGGTGATCTTCCTGACCTCCAAGGACGACGAGATCGATGAACTGTTCGGCCTCAAGATGGGCGCCGACGACTTCATTCGCAAACCCTTCTCGCAGCGTCTTCTGGTCGAGCGCGTCCGCGCCGTGCTGCGCCGCGCCAGTACCCGCGAGGCGGCCGCCAAGGCACCCAACCAGCAGGCTCGGTCGCTTGAGCGCGGCCAGCTTGTCATGGACCAGGAGCGCCACACCTGCACCTGGAAGGGCGAGCCGGTGACGCTTACCGTCACCGAGTTCCTCATCCTGCATTCGCTGGCCCAGCGTCCAGGCGTCGTAAAAAGCCGTGATGCGCTGATGGATTCGGCTTATGATGAGCAGGTCTATGTCGATGACCGCACCATCGACAGTCACATCAAGCGGCTGCGCAAAAAGTTCAAGGCCGTCGATGATGACTTCGAAATGATCGAAACCCTTTACGGAGTCGGATATCGGTTCCGCGAAGCTTGAGTCGAGCGGGAGCTGCTATTCGATGGCAGTGGAAGTAGAGCGAGTGAGACGATCGGGCGCCGCCAGGCGCCCGCCGCGGATTCTGCCCGCCTTCGTGTCGAAAATCACGGTGCCGATGCGCCGGTTTCTCGGCCATCACATCTTTTCCAGCCTGACGCGGCGTATTCTCTTTCTCAATCTTGCCGGCCTGGCCGTCCTGGTCACCGGCATTCTCTACCTCAACACCTTTCGAGACGGGCTGATCGACGCCCGTGTCGAGAGCCTGATGACCCAGGGCGAGATCATTGCCGGCGCGATTGCTGCATCGGCGACGGTCGAGACCGATTCGATCAGCATCGATCCGGAAAAGCTGCTTGAGTTGCAGGCTGGCGAAAGCCTCGGCCCGGGCTCCGATCAGCTCGACAATCTCGATTTCCCGATCAATCCGGAGCGCGTGGCGCCGGTGCTCAGGCGGTTGATCTCGCCGACGCGCACGCGCGCCCGCATTTACGACCGCGACGCCAACCTGCTGCTCGATTCCCGCCATCTCTATTCGCGCGGTCAGATCCTTCGCTACGATCTGCCGCCGGTCGAAGAGGAGCAGCCGGATCTTCTGGAGCGCATCCAGAAATTCGTCTTCGATTTCTTCCGCAATAAGCAGCTGCCCGTCTATCGCGAGCAGCCGGGCGGCAACGGTGCTGCGTTTCCCGAAGTGGTCAAGGCGCTTACCGGCAGTCCGTCGACGATCGTGCGGATCTCGGAGCAGGGCGAGCAGATCGTTTCCGTGGCGGTGCCGATCCAGCGCTTCCGTGCCGTTCTCGGCGTACTGATGCTGTCGACCGAAGGTGGCGACATCGACAAGATCGTCGCGGCCGAGCGCAAGGCGATCCTGCGCGTGTTCGGCATCGCCGCGCTGGTTACCGCTATCCTGTCGATGCTGCTGGCCTCCACCATCGCCAACCCGCTGCGCCGGCTTTCCGCGGCGGCGGTCAGGGTTCGCCGCGGTGTCAAGAACCGCGAGGAAATTCCCGACTTCTCCGACCGCCAGGACGAGATCGGCAATTTGTCGATCGCCGTGCGCGACATGACCAATGCGCTCTACGCCCGCATTGAGGCGATCGAAAGTTTTGCCGCGGATGTCTCGCATGAATTGAAGAACCCACTCACCTCGCTGCGCAGCGCGGTGGAGACATTGCCGCTGGCCAAGAACGACAATTCGCGCAGCCGGCTGATGGATATCATCCAGCACGATGTGAGGCGCCTGGACCGCCTGATCACCGATATTTCCGATGCCTCCCGTCTCGATGCCGAACTGGCGCGGGAAGACGCGGGAACTGTCGACCTGAAGAAGTTCATCACCGATCTGGTCGCCGTCTCGCGCGAGGCCACACGCAACAAGAAGGCGGTCGAGATCGAATTCAAGGTCGCCAAACTGCCGCAGGGCGTGAAAGGCTACTTCGTCGTCGGCCATGATCTAAGGATCGGCCAGGTGATCACCAACCTGATCGAGAATGCCCGCTCGTTCGTTCCCGAAGAACGTGGCCACATCACCATATCGCTGGCGCGCGCCGGCAAGTTCAACATCGTCACCGTCGACGACAATGGCCCCGGCATCCGGGCCGACAACATCGATCGCATTTTCGAGCGGTTCTATACCGACCGGCCGGCCGGCGAGGCGTTCGGCCAGAACTCGGGCCTTGGCCTGTCGATATCCCGGCAGATCGTCGAAGCCCATGGCGGCACGTTGAGCGCCGAGAACATCCCGGGCACCAAGCCTGGCGAGATCAAGGGCGCCCGCTTCGTGGTGACGCTGCCGGCCGAAGGCTGACGGATGAATTCCAATCACGCCTGGTCCTATTGTGCAGCCTGAAAACATTCACGGCACCGCCATCCTGATAGGTGATTGCGGCATTCTCATCACCGGACCGTCCGGCTTGGGCAAAACGACGCTGGCGCTCGCCTTGATCGATCATTGCAGCCAGCGCGGGCTGTTTTCGCGGCTGATCGGCGATGACCAGCTCTATGCTGCCGATTGCGAGGGGCGGCTGGTCTGCCGCGCACCAGTCAGCATAGCCGGCCTCGTCGAGGTGCCGGGATTCGGCCCCAAGCCGATACCATTCGAGCCAAGCTGCGTGATCGACCTCATTATCCGGCTGGTGCCAGCCGGCAAAATGGCCCGCTTCCAGGAAGACTGCAGCGAACTCGTTTTCGGCGTACCAGTGCCGCGCATCGATCTTGCCGGGCGCAATGTCGCGGCGGCCTTGCCGGCAGTGATGTCGCGCCTGTCGATTGCGCCTTTCCTTTGATCCGATTTGGATTTTTTGCTGCAATGCGTCAAATTGGTCTGGGCCGGCGCAATTTTGGGCTTGTCAACGGGCCTTGCGTCGACAAGATAGCGCTCCCGCCACCTGGAACGGTCGGCGAGCATAAAATGCGCCTGTGAAGCGGCGATGACGGGAGCCACCAAAGAATGATCGGACTCGTGCTTGTAACGCACGGTCAACTGGCCGCCGAGTTCCGCAATGCCGTGGAACATGTCGTTGGGCCACAAGACAGTTTCGAGACCGTGGCGATCGGTGCCGACGACGATATGGAACAACGCCGCCGCGACATTATCGACGCAGTCGGCCGCGTCGATACCGGATCAGGCGTCATCGTTTTGACCGACATGTTCGGCGGCACGCCCTCCAACCTCGCCATTTCCGTGATGGAATCCGGCCGCATCGAGGTCATTGCCGGCATGAACCTGCCGATGCTGATCAAGCTGTCCAGCGTTCGCAAAGGCGACAACATGGCGGCCGCGCTGGATGAGGCGCAGGCTGCCGGCCGCAAATACATCAACGTCGCCAGTCAGCTCCTGAGCAGCAAATGAGCGCGCTGTTGCCGGAAAAGGACAAGATCGTTCGCGACTTTCCGATCGTCAACCAGCGCGGCCTGCACGCGCGCGCCTCGGCCAAGTTCGTTCAAATTGCCAGCGGCTTCAATGCCACGGTCCAGGTCGAGAAGGACGGCGTCAAGGTCGGCGGCACCTCGATCATGGGCCTGATGATGCTGGCGGCGAGCCCCGGCTATTCGATCCGCGTCACCGCCAGCGGCCCGCAGGCCGAAGAGGTCATCGATGCGCTGGAGCAACTGGTTGCTTCCCGTTTTGGCGAGGAATGCTGACGGCGCTCTCTCGTGTTGGTTGCCGCTGAAGACATGCACGGATAAAGATTTCTTTATATCCCATTGTCGTCCGACTCCCGATCTGCTAGTCAGGCCGGCAACTCGCGCCCTCCCACACGCCTTCGGGGCGGGGCGCGTCCCGCAATCAATTCGCATCGGAGCACTGCCATGACGGGTAGCAAGGATTATGTGGTCGCCGACATCGCGCTTGCCGGCTGGGGCCGCAAGGAGATCGAGATCGCCGAAACCGAAATGCCGGGCCTGATGGCCTGCCGCGAGGAATTCGGCGACAAGAAGCCGCTCAGGGGCGCGCGCATCACCGGCTCGCTGCACATGACCATCCAGACCGCGGTGCTGATCGAAACGCTTAAGGCGCTCGGCGCCGATATCCGCTGGGCTTCCTGCAACATCTTCTCGACCCAGGACCACGCTGCCGCGGCCATTGCCGAGGCCGGAATTCCGGTGTTTGCCGTCAAGGGCGAGACGCTGGAGGATTATTGGGTCTACACCGACAAGATCTTCCAGTGGGCCGATGGCGGCACCTCCAACA
Organism: Mesorhizobium sp. M1399; assembly: GCF_040317735.1. Lineage (NCBI taxonomy): Bacteria > Pseudomonadati > Pseudomonadota > Alphaproteobacteria > Hyphomicrobiales > Phyllobacteriaceae > Mesorhizobium > Mesorhizobium sp. M1399. Next base: position 29,899 of record NZ_JAMYKZ010000004.1, on the reverse strand, counting down.
TGATCCTCGACGACGGTGGCGATGCCACCATGTACATCCTGATCGGCGCCCGCGCCGAGGCCGGCGAGGATGTGCTGTCCAATCCGGGCAGCGAAGAGGAAGAGATCCTGTTTGCCCAGATCAAGAAACGCATGCAGGCATCGCCCGGCTTCTTCACCAAGCAGAAGGAAGCGATCCGCGGCGTCACCGAAGAGACGACGACCGGCGTCAACCGGCTCTATCAGTTGCAGAAAAAAGGCCTGCTGCCGTTCCCGGCGATCAACGTCAATGATTCCGTCACCAAGTCGAAATTCGACAACAAATATGGCTGCAAGGAATCGCTTGTCGACGGCATTCGCCGCGGCACCGACACGATGATGGCCGGCAAGGTCGCGGTCGTCTGCGGCTATGGCGACGTCGGCAAGGGCTCGTCGGCTTCGCTCAAGGGTGCCGGTGCCCGCGTCAAGGTCACCGAGGTCGATCCGATCTGCGCGCTGCAGGCAGCGATGGACGGTTTCGAGGTGGTCACGCTCGAAGACGCGGCACCGACGGCAGACATCGTCATCACCACCACCGGCAACAAGGACGTCGTTACCCTCGACCACATGCGCCTGATGAAGGACATGGTGATCGTCGGCAACATCGGTCACTTCGACAACGAGATCCAGGTGGCGTCGCTGCGCAACCTGAAATGGACCAACATCAAGCCGCAGGTCGATATGATCACCTTCCCGGACGGCAAGCGGATGATCCTTTTGTCGGAAGGCCGTCTGCTCAACCTCGGCAACGCCACCGGCCACCCGAGCTTCGTCATGTCGGCGTCCTTCACCAACCAGGTGTTGGCCCAGATCGAGCTGTACACCAAGCCCGGTCAGTACGAGAACCAGGTCTATGTCCTGCCGAAGCATCTCGACGAAAAGGTCGCGCGCCTGCATCTCGATAAGCTCGGTGCCCGCCTGACCGAACTGTCCGGCGAACAGGCCGCCTATATCGGCGTCACCCCGCAGGGACCGTTCAAGCCGGAACACTACCGCTATTAACCACGACGAAACTTGCCACTAGATATTGAAGCCGGGCGATTGACTTTTCGCCCGGCTTTATTTTTGCGCTGATTGATTCTTCACGCCGATTCGCGCAAGCGCTATGGTGCTGATTCGCGGTCCGGGGACGAGGCCCGGGCGCACGCATCAGGGCGGTCTTGCATTCAGGCGGCGAAGAGGACCAAGACATGCCGGGGGATAACCCGCCTTGCGCGGGACAGGCCGTTTCCGGCGGCCATAACGATTCGATCACGGGCTCCGCTGCCAGAGGCGGCAGCCTTTTATGCCGTGCCGGCAGCCGTGTCGGGGTGCTGCTTGCTTCTTCCGCGCTGGTTGGTCCGCTGCTTGGCTTTGCCGCACATGCCCAAACCCGCGTGGCGCAAAAGGCCGGGCTGTCGGTCAGCACGGTCGAGGTCATGCAACTCGCCATGTTTGTCGGCGTCATGGGGGCGGCATTGCTGTCGGCCATCTTTCTGATCCGCGAAAGGGCGCGCACCGCGGCGGAAAATGCCGAGCTCAGGACCCGCATCGCCGACGTCAATGCCGCGCTGCAGCGCTCCGAGGCGCTGCTCCATTCCCGCGACCAGCGCGTGGTCGTATGGGCCGCCGAAAACAAGAAACCCGAGCTTGTCGGAACATTGCCGATCGAGAGCGGCGCGCCGGAGGACCGGGCGGCCTTCCTGGCTTTCGGCCGCTGGCTGATGCCGCGTTCGGCGGCCGCGTTGGAACATGCCGTGGCGGCGCTGCGGGACAAGGCAAAGCCCTTCGATCTGGTCATCGAATCGCAGGCCGGCCAGCCGCTCGAGGTTCACGGCCGCAAGAGTGCGGCGCATGTATTGGTTCGCTTCGTCTCGCTTTCGGAGACACAGCGAAGCCAGGCCAGGCTGAAGATCGAGAACCAGCGCTTGGCCGCCGACCATGAGACGCTGATCGGACTTCTCGATGCGCTCAAGATGCCGTCATGGCTACGCACCGTCGACGGGCGGCTGAAATGGGTCAACCGGGCCTATGCCGAAGCGGTCGAGGCCGAGAATGCCGAATCGGCGGTTCGTGACAGCAAGGAATTCCTCGGCGGCCAGGCGCGCGACACGATTGCTGCGCAGCACAAGTCGCACCCCGTCTTCGAACAGACGCTCTCCACTGTGATCGAAGGCGACCGCCGTATGTTTGCCGTGACCGACTTTGCCGGGGCGGATGGTTCGGCTGGTCTTGCCTGCGACATCAGCGCCATCGAGGCCATTCGCGCCGAGTATGAGCGGACCGTGCAGAGCCACGCCGATACGCTCGATCAGCTCAACACTGCCGTGGCGATTTTCGATACCGACGAGAAATTGCGGTTTTTCAATCAGGCGTTCCAGAAACTATGGGGCCTCGACAGCGGCTTCCTGCACAGCGCGCCGGACAACGCCTTGCTGCTCGACCGCCTGCGCAGCGAAGGCAAGATTGCCGAGCAGCCCGAATGGCGGCGCTGGAAAGAGAGCTTGCTCGGCGCTTATCGCGCGGTTGAATCGCAGGAGCATTGGTGGCATCTGCCGGACGGCAAGACCATTCGCGTCGTCGCCAACCCGCAGCCCAAGGGCGGCGTCACCTGGGTCTTCGAGAACCTGACCGAGAAGATGGACCTTGAAAGCCGCTACCAGACCGCCGTCCGGGTTCAGGGCGAGACGCTCGACAACCTTGCCGAAGGCGTCGCTGTATTCGGTCCCGACGGCAGGCTGAGATTGTCCAACCCGGCCTTCGCAGCACTGTGGGGGCTGGATGCCGATGCCTCAAAACCCAACGTCCATGTCTCGACGATCCGCGACCTTTGCGACCGCCGTGCCGTCGACAGTCCGTGGGGCGGGTTCGTTGCCGCCATCACCGGCTTCGACGACGAGCGCCGCGACCGCCACGGCCAGACCGAATTGAACAACGGCACCGTTTTGCGCTACGCCGTCATCCCCTTGCCCAACGGCCAGGTGATGATGACCTTCGTCGACGTTACCGACAGCGTCAATGTCGAGCGGGCGCTGAAGGACAAGAATGAGGCGCTGCAAAAGTCCGACCAGATCAAGAACGAATTCGTGCAGCACGTCTCCTATGAGCTGCGCTCGCCACTCACCAACATCATCGGCTTTACCGAGCTTCTTTCACTGCCGTCGACTGGTCCATTGAACCAGAAGCAACGCGAATATATCGGGCATGTCGGCTCGTCCTCCTCGGTCCTGCTCACCATCGTCAACGACATCCTCGATCTGGCGACGGTGGATGCCGGCATCATGGAACTCGACATTTCCGAAGTTCACATCGATCGAACCATTACAGCCGCCGCCGAACTGGTCGCCGACCGACTGGAGGAACATGCGATCAAGCTTAGGATCGACGCAGCGGCCGCGCCGAAAACCTTCCACGGCGACGAAATCCGGGTCCGCCAGATCCTCTACAATCTGCTCAGCAATGCCGCCAATTACGCGCCGGAGGCGAGCACCATAACGCTCGCCTGCCGCCAACTTGCCGACGGCGTGGAATTTTCCGTTCACGATGACGGCCCTGGCATGCCGCCGGACCTGCTTGACTCGGTGTTCCGGCGCTTCGAGCCGCGCACCAATGGCGGCCGCCGCCGCGGCGCCGGGCTCGGCCTGTCGATCGTCAAGAGCTTTGTCGAACTGCATGGCGGCAGCGTCCGCATCGAGACCGGCAGGGACAAGGGCACTACGGTTGTTTGCGCCTTTCCCGACACGCCGTCCGGCATCCGCGCGGCGGCCGAGTAGCGCGTTCGATGGCGGTATTGGTGCTGGAGCGTTTTCTCGCCGACGAGGCTGCGACGGCAAGGCTTGGTGAGGACCTCGCCATGTCGCTGCGCATTGGCGACGTGCTCGCTCTCAAGGGCGATCTCGGCGCCGGCAAGTCGACCTTGGCGCGGGCGCTGGTCAAGGCACTGGCCGACGATGCCGGCCTCGACGTGCCGAGCCCGACCTTTACGCTGGTCCAGAGTTACGACACGCGTGTGCCGGTCCATCATTTCGATCTCTACCGCTTGGGCGCGGCATCCGAGTTGGACGAGCTGGGTTTCGACGAGGCGCTGACGCAAGGGGCCGCACTGGTCGAATGGCCGGAACGGGCAGAGGCATATTTGCCGAAAACCTCGGTGCTGGTCGAACTTCTCCAGCAGGGCGACGGCCGATTGGCGAGACTATCGGGAGGGGGCGCCGCCTTCGAGCGCGCGGCGCGATCGCTGGCCATGCGCGATTTTCTCGGCCAGGCCGGTTGGGGCGAAGCGCAGCGGCGATATTTCATCGGTGATGCCTCGGCTCGCTCCTACGAGATCGTCACGCTCGCCGGATTTCCGCCGCGCGTGCTGATGAACTCGCCAAGGCTGGTGCTCGGACCGCCAGTCCGCGACGGCAAACCCTATGCCGAGATCGCCCACACCGCGCAATCCGTTTCGGCGTTCGTCGCCATTGACCGTGCCTTGCGGGCCGGCGGCGTCAGCGTCCCGGAAATCCATGCTCAGGATCTCGACCAGGGTTTTCTGCTGCTGGAGCATCTCGGGTCCCAAGGGTTCCTGGACAAGCGCGGCCAGCCGGTGGCCGAGCGCTACGCGGCGGCGGCCGAACTGCTTGCCATGATGCACGGCAAAACATGGCCGGCCAGCATGCAGGCCGGCCCCGGCGTCTTCCACGAGGTGCCGCCTTTCGATCGCGACGCCATGATGATCGAGGCCGAATTGCTGGTCGACTGGTATGTCCCTGCGATATCAGGCGCTCCGCCAAGCGAGGCGTTGCGCGCCGGTTATCGCAGCGAATGGAATGCGGTGCTCGATCGGCTCGAGGGGCGCGAATACACGCTAATGCTGCGCGACTTCCATTCGCCCAACCTGATCTGGCGCGGTGACCGTTCCGGTCACGATCGTCTCGGCGTCGTCGATGTCCAGGATGCGCTCATCGGTCCGTCAGCCTACGACGTCGCCTCGCTCGCCATGGACGCGCGCGTCACCATTTCACCTGAAATCGAAAAGCACACGCTCGCCGCCTATATCGCCGCGCGACGCGACGCCGGCGTCTTCGACGAAGACGAATTCCGCGAAACCTATGCAATCATGGCCGCACAGCGCAATTCCAAGATCCTCGGCATTTTCGTGCGGCTCGAAAAACGCGACAGCAAGCCTTATTATCTGAAGCATCTGCCGCGCATCCGCGATTATCTTCGCCGGGCGCTGGCGCATCCGGCGCTGGCCGGGCTGCAGGATTTCTACATCGCCCACGGCTTGCTGGAGGAACGCTCGATTTGAAGGCTAAGGATTTGGGCCTGAAAGCGTCGGGACCGATGCCGACGACCGCCATGGTGCTTGCCGCCGGGCTCGGCAAGCGCATGCGGCCGATCACCGAGACCATGCCGAAGCCGCTGGTCAAGGTCGCCGGCAGGACATTGCTCGACTGGGGGCTGGACAGCCTAGCCGAAGCCGGTGTCGCCAAGGCCGTCGTCAACGTCCATTACCTGCCGCAACAGATCGTGGACCATGTAGCCCGCCGCAGTGCGCCGAGAATCGTCATCTCGGATGAGAGCAGCGGCCTGCTCGACTCTGCCGGCGGCATCGTCAAGGCATTGCCCAAGTTAGGGGCACCCTTCTATGTGCTCAACGCCGACACCTTCTGGATCGACAGGGGCGTTTCCAATCTCAGGCGACTTGCCCTTGCATGGGAGGGCGCGACAATGGACATTCTGCTGATGCTTGCGGATCTCCAGTCGGCAACCGGACATAGCGGCGGCACCGATTTCCTGATGGCGCCGGACGGCGCGTTGCGGCGTGCGAACAACGATCCGGCCGGCCTGATCTATGCCGGCGCCGCAATCGTCCATCCGCGCATCTTCAAGGACGCGCCGGCCGGCCCGCTGTCGCTCAACGCCTATTTCGATGCGGCAATCGCCGCCGGCCGCCTGTTCGGCATGACGATGCGTGGCCATTGGATCACTGTCGGTAAACCCGACGCGATCCCGCGGGCGGAAGCAGCGGTCGCCGCCGCGCTTGCCGGCACGCCTGATGCTCTTGCTGAGGCACCCGGCGCTCTTACCGAGTCGAAATGAGCGGCTCCCGCCGCGTTTTCTCGATCCCGCCCGGAGCGCCGTTCCTGCCGACGCTGGCCGAGGCGCTGCTTGCAGGGCGCCTGGTTCCGGGCTTTGCCTATGATGGCGATCCGCTGGTGCTGGCCGATCTCACCATCTACGTGCCGACGCGCCGTGCAGCGCGGGCGCTCCGCGGCGTCTTCGTCGATGCTCTCTCGCGCTCGGGAAGCCGTTCGGCGATCCTGCCGGTCATCCGCCCACTTGGTGAGTTTGATGAAGATGAAGCCGCCTTCGAGACGGAAGCTTCGGCCGCCATCGACTTTGCGCCGCCGATCGCCGCGGTCGAGCGTCTTCTGCTGCTTGCGCCGCTGGTGCGGGCGTGGAAACGCCGCCTGCCGGCACATGTCGCGGCATTGTTCGACGAGGAGATCGTCATCCCGGCCTCCGCCGCCGACGCCATCTGGCTGGCGCGCGACCTTGCACGGCTGATGGATGAGATCGAGACGGAAGGCACGGATTGGGCGAGGCTCGCCGACCTTGTAACCGGCAACCTTGCAGGCTGGTGGCAGGTGACGCTCGATTTCCTGACCATCGTGACTGAGAACTGGCCGAAGCTGCTCGAGGAACGCCGTCGCTCCAATCCGGCAGCGCATCGCAATGCCCTGATAAGGCTGGAAGCGGCGCGGCTGAAGCGCAATCCACCCGCCGGGCCGGTGATCGCCGCCGGCTCTACCGGCTCCATCCCCGCCACGGCCGAGCTGCTTGCCGTAATCGCCGGTCTGCCCAATGGCGCTGTTGTGCTGCCCGGCCTCGACCGGACGCTGGACGAGCCGTCCTTTGCCGCCGTCAGTGCACCTGGTGCGCGGCCGGCTTTGCTTGGCCATCCGCAATACGGCCTGGCAAAGTTGATCGGCAAGATCGGGGTGCTTCGGGCCGATGTCGGGGAGCTTGCTGTTGCGCCGCGGCCACTTGCGCTGCGCGCCGCACTTGTCGGCGAGGCGCTGCGGCCGGCGGAGACCACCGAGCTCTGGGCCGAGACGCGCGCGCGCTTCACCGCTGGCGATAGTGCCGAGGCCTTCGCTGGTGTGACGCTTCTCGAGGCCGCCAGCGAACGCGACGAAGCCGTGGCGATCGCCGTTGCGCTCAAACAGGCCGTCGAACGGCCCGGCCAGCGCGCCGCACTGGTCACCGGCGACCGCGCGCTGGCGCGACGCGTCTCGGTCGAGCTGTTGCGCTTCGGCGTCGCCGCCGACGATTCCGGCGGCACGCCGCTCATCAACACGCCAGCCGCCAGCCTGCTCCGGCTGGCGCTTCAGGCGGCGTTCCGCCCGGGCGATCCGGTCGCCCTGCTGTCACTGCTCAAGCATCCCTTGCTTGGCCTCGGCCTGGAGCGGGCAAGCGTCCGCCATGCGGCCGAAATCGTCGAACTCGTGGCGCTGCGCGGCGGCACCGGTCGCCCGGACGTCGCGTCGCTGCCGCAACTCTTCGGTGCCCGGCTTGCCGAATTCGACGACGGCGGCAATCGCCGCCCGCCTTTCTGGCGATCGCGCCTCTCGGTCAGGCGCATCGAACAGGCGCGCGATCTGCTGATCCGGCTAACGGCTGCGCTGGCGCCGCTGGTTGCCTTTCGCGGCGAGGAGAATGCCGATCTTGCCACGCTTGTGCGCGCCAGTGTCGGCGTGCTCGAAAGCCTCGGCCGCGCTGCTGACGGAAGCCTCAGCGAACTCTATGCCGGCGATGCCGGTGAAAAGCTTGCCGAGCTCTTGCGCGGTCTGGTCGCGGCCTCGGTGTCGTTCTCCTTCGCCGCGGACGAATGGCCCGATGTGATGGAGGCGCTGATTGCGCCCGAAATGGTCAAGCCGGCGCAGGGCACCGACAGGAGCATCGCCATCTGGGGCGTGCTGGAAGCGCGGCTTCAGGATATCGACACGCTGGTCGTCGGCGGACTCAACGAAGGCGTGTGGCCGCGCAAGCCGGAGAGTGACCGCTTTATGTCGCGGCTGATGAAGACCGGCATCGATCTTGAACCGCCGGAGCGGCGCATCGGCCTTGCCGCCCATGATTTCCAGATGGCCATGGGCGCCAAAAAAGTGGTGCTGGCTCGCTCCGCCCGTTCCGGCGACGCTCCGTCGGTGCCGTCGCGCTGGCTGCAGCGTATCCTTACCTTCGTCGGCGAGGACCATGCTGTGGCACTTCGCCGGCGCGGCGATGAACTGCTTGCCTGGGCGCGTGCGCTTGATGCCGGCGAAAAGCAGGACTTTGCGCCGAGGCCGCAGCCGAAACCGCCGCTCGCCCTGCGGCCGCACCACTTCTCGGTCACCGAGATCGAGACGCTACGTCGCGACCCATATGCGGTCTATGCCAGAAGGATACTCGGCCTGATGCCACTCGATCCGGTCGTTCGTGATCCGGGCGCTGCCGAGCGCGGCACGCTGTTTCACGCCATTCTGCACCTCTTCTCAGCGAGGGTGGCCGACCCGCGCGCGCCGGAGGCGCTGGACGGGCTCATCGCCGCCGGCCGGTCCTGCTTTGCCGAGGCTGCCCTGCCCGCCGATGTCGAGGCGGTGTGGTGGCCGCGCTTCGAAAAGCTTGCCGCCGGCATTATCGAATGGGAGCGCGGCCGGGCCGCCGCCGTGGTACGGCGGCACGCCGAGGAACGCGCCGAAAAGACCGGCGTCGGCCGATCCGGCGTGACCCTGTCCGGCTATGCCGATCGCATCGATCTGCTGGCCGGCGGCATGGCCGACATCCTCGATTACAAGACCGGCTCCTCGCCATCCAAAGCGCAGGCGCACACGCTGCTCGCGCCGCAACTGGCGCTGGAGGGCGCGCTGCTGCGTCGCGGCGCCTTCAAGGAGCTTGGCGCATGCGAGCCGTCGCAATTGGCCTTCGTGCGGCTGAAGCCGAACGGAGAGGTGTTCGAGGAATCGATCCTCGAATACAACCGCAAGCCGCGAACCGCCGCCGATCTCGCGGAAGAGGCTTGGGCGCGGCTGGAAAAACTGCTGATCCACTACGCCGACCCGGCGACCGGCTATCTGTCGCGGGCGCTGCCGTTCCGCGAAGGTGAGACCGACGGCGACTACGACCATCTCGCCCGCGTGCTGGAATGGTCCGCCGGCGGCGACGCCGACGAGGAGGGAGGGGAGGCGTGAAGAAGGCCTATCCCATCCCGAGCGACACCGCCGCCAGCCAAGCGAGCGCCTCCGACCCGCATAACTCCGCATGGGTGTCGGCAAACGCCGGATCGGGCAAGACCCATGTGCTCGCCCAGCGCGTCATCCGGCTTTTGCTGCGCGGCACCGATCCGTCCAAGATCCTGTGCTTGACCTATACGCGCGCCGCCGCCGCCAACATGTCGAACCGGGTGTTTTCGACCCTGTCGCAATGGACGGCGCTTGGTGATGCCGAGCTCTCGACACGGATAGAGGCGCTGGACAGCCGCCAGCCCGACCGCGAAACCATGCGCCAGGCGCGGCGGCTGTTTGCCGAGGCGCTGGAAACACCGGGCGGGCTGAAGATCCAGACCATTCACGCCTTCTGCGAATCGGTGCTGCATCAGTTCCCGCTGGAAGCCAACATCCCGGCGCATTTCGAAATGCTTGATCCGCAAATGGAGGCTTCGCTGTTCGCCGCCGCCCGCCGCGACATGATCTCCGGCGGCGTTGCAGGCGATGCGGCACTGGCCGAGGCTTTCGCCACCGTGCTGGAGCGCGGCGGCGAACATGGGCTCGACGCGTTGCTAGGCGAGATCGTGCGCAAGCGCGACGGTTTGCGCACCTTCATCGCCGCGGCCGGCGGCGATGGTTTTCAGGCGCTGTTCGACGAGTTCCATTTCCGCGCCGGCCAGACCGCCGAAGGCATCGCCGCCTCGGTCTGGCAGCTGCCCGGCTTCCTGCCGGATTATCTCGTCACCTTTTCACGGGCGGCCGAGGCCGCCGATGCGCGCATCGTGCTGAACAATCTGCTGCCATACGCCCGTCTTGCCTTTGCCGAGGACGATCCGGTCCGACGCCTGAATTTGCTCTCCAAGGCTTTCTTGAGGGCCGATGGCGAGCCTTATGATCCGGCAAAGACGTTCAAGAAGGCGCTGCTCGACCGGCTGCCCGATCTTGCCGAACGTTATCTCGTGGCGGTCGACGCCATTCTCGAAATCTCCGACCGCCTGGCCTTGTTCAGGATGTTGGAAGGCACGCGTGCCGCGCTGACCATCGCCGACTGGCTGATCGCCCGCTACGAGCAATTGAAGCGCGCCCGCGGCTTCCTCGACTTCAACGACCTGATCACCCGCACTGTCAATCTACTGGCGCGGCCCGACGCCGGCCCATGGGTGCAATACAAGCTCGACCAGGGCATCGACCACATCCTCCTCGACGAGGCGCAGGACACCAGTCCCGACCAGTGGGACGTGGTCAAGCGGCTGGCGGAGGAGTTCTTTGCCGGGCTCGGCGCCCGCGACGCCGTCCACCGCACCATCTTTGCGGTCGGTGACGAAAAGCAGTCGATCTATTCCTTTCAGGGGGCCGCCCCGGATTCCTTTGCTGACAGCCGGCTTTTGTTTGCCGGCAAAGTTAGAAGCGCCGCCGCCGCCTTCGCCGATCTCAAGCTGACCTGGTCGTTCCGCTCGACCGACGACGTGCTCGCGGCGGTGGATCGTGTCTTTGCCGACCCGAACGTGCGGCGCGGCATCAGCCACGATCCCGATCCGCTCGACCACAAGGCGATCCGCACCGATGCGCCGGGTTATGTCGAGGTCTGGCCGTCGATCGGCGCCGATGTCGTCGACGAACCAGACGATTGGACGCAAGCGGTCGACCATGCCCATGCGCCGGCAGTACGCGTCGCTGAAAACGTCGCGGCAACCATTGCCGGCTGGATCGGCGGCGGCGAGACTATCGAAGGCCGCGGCAAGAAACTGCGGCCCGGCGACGTGCTGGTGCTGGTGCGCAAGCGCGATCGCTTCGTCCATGCGCTGACGCGGGCGCTGAAGCGCCGCGACATTCCGGTGGCCGGCGCCGACCGGCTCAGCCTGCCCGGCCACATCGCGGTGAAGGACCTGATCGCACTCGGCCATTTTCTCATCCAGCCGCAGGACGATCTGTCGCTGGCCGCCGTGCTGCGCAGCCCGATCTTCGATGTCTCGGAAGAGCAGCTTTTCGCGCTTGCTGCCGAGAGGCCGTCGGGCGTCTCGCTGTTCGCCTCGCTGCGCCGGCATGCCGGCGAAAGCGAGGCGTTGGCCGCCGTCGTCAGCCGGCTCGACACATGGTCGAACGAAGTCGCATTCAAGCCGGTGTTCGAATTTTACGCCGGAGCTCTCGCCCGCGACGGCCTGCGCAAGAAGATGATCGCGCGGCTCGGTCCGGAGGCCGGCGACATCCTCGACGAATTCCTGAATTTCTGCCTGGCCGAGGAGCGGACCGGCCTGCCGGGACTGGAATCCTTCCTGTCGACATTGGAAAACGCCGGCCCCGAGATCAAGCGCGAAATGGACCAGACCCGCGACGAGGTTCGCGTCATGACCGTGCATGCCGCCAAGGGCCTGGAAGCGCCGGTGGTATTCCTGGTCGATGGCGGCTCCGCGCCGTTCAGCGACCAGCACCTGCCGAGATTGATGCCGTTCGAAGGGTCGGGCGACTGCTGGGAGGGCAAGGGCTATCTCTGGCGGTCGGCCAGCGATGTCGCCAATGGATTTTCACGCGCCGCATCGGCCCGCGCCCGCGAGCTCGCCGACGACGAATACCGCCGGCTGCTCTATGTCGGCATGACTCGCGCCGAGGATCGGCTGATCGTCTGCGGCTACCATGGCAAGCGGGCGCAGAATACCGGCACCTGGCATTCGGTCGTCAGCCGCGCGCTGGTCGGCGCCGCTGAAAGCGCGGAACGCCGGCATCCCGCCACTGGCGAGACCGTGCATCGTTTCCAGGTGACGAAGCTGCCGCCCATGCCACTGGCGGCAGTGGATGAGGCACGGCAGGCGGAACGCTTTGCGCCACTGCCGGAAACCCTGTTCCAGCCTTTGCCGCCTTTCGAGGAACTGCCGCGGCCGCTCTCGCCGTCCGGCGCCTCGGTGCTGATCGACGAGGCGCGGCAAGCGGTGGCCGACACGCGTTCGCCGGTATTGGATGCCGACGCCGAGCCCGGCTTTGCCGTGATTCGCGGGTTGGCGCTGCACAAATTGCTGCAGATGCTGCCCGGCATCGCCGAGGGAAAACGCCAGGATGCCGCCGAGCGCTATTTGGCGCGCGCCGGAGCTCAATGGCCTGAAGACGAGCGCGACAAAGCCTTGGCTGGCGTTTCCAGAATTCTTGCCGACAGCCGCTTCGCGCCGCTGTTTGCACCAAACTCGCGCGCTGAAGTCGCCATCATGGGCAGCCTGGAGGTGAGGGGCAAACTGCGCTCGATCTCCGGCAAGATCGACCGGCTGGCAGTAACGCCGGACAAGGTTTCGATCGTCGACTACAAGACCAATCGGCCAGCGCCAGCTACGCTCGCCGAAGTGCCGCAAGCCTATGTTCTGCAACTCGCACTTTATCGCGCGCTGCTTCAGCCGCTCTATCCGGGACGCGAGGTCTCGGCGGCGCTGCTGTTCACCGAGGCGCCGCGGCTGATCGAACCGCCGGCGGCCGCAATGGACGACGCGCTTGCTAGACTCACGGGAGCGTGACACAACACTTGCTTGAAGACGGACACGATCACCACCACATTTGGTGCGACGAACAAATCGAAAGGATCTCAGCATGGCCACCGTCAAGGTCGACAAGAGCAATTTCCAGGCCGACGTGCTCAACGCCAAGGAGCCGGTCGTGGTCGATTTCTGGGCGGAATGGTGCGGCCCGTGCAAGATGATCGCCCCGGCGCTTGAGGATATCGCCATCGAACTCGGCAGCAAGATAAAGATCGCCAAGCTCAACATCGATGAGAATCCTGAGCTGGCCGCGCAGTTCGGCGTGCGCTCGATCCCGACGCTGATGATCTTCAAGGGCGGCGAAGTCGCCGATATGAAGGTCGGTGCTGCGCCGAAAACGGCATTGTCGCACTGGATCAACGGCAGTCTCGCCTGATCCGATCAAAATTTTGCAGAAAAGCCCGGCCTCGCGCCGGGCTTTCTTTTGCTGGCGTCATTGGTGGGCCGCTCTGGCACTCGCGGCTTGCCGCCCCGTATTCTTCTCTTCTGAATACAAAGGAGAAGCGATATGACCGGATCCGCCAAGGCCACCGTCTTCATCGACAATGAGCGCGTCATCGTCACCGAATACCGCTTCGCCCCGGGCGACAACACCGGCTGGCACCGCCATGGCCACGACTATGTGATCGTGCCGTTGACCGACGGCAAGGTGAAGCTCCTGACCAAGGATGGCGAATCCTTCGCCGAAATGAAGAAGGGCGCGCCCTATTTCCGCAATGAGGGCGTCGAACATGACGTCATCAGCGCAAACGATGGCGAATTCGCCTTCATCGAGGTCGAGCTGAAGTAGTCCACCAACCATCGGCTGCGCCGCTACAATTGTCCGGCGAGGCGCGATCACCAATCCGCGATGCGATCGCCGCCGACGAATTGTGCGCTTTTCTCAGTGTATTCGAACAGTTCGATCTTCACGCCGTTGGGGTCGCGGATCCAAGCCTGGTAGGTGTCATCGCACGCGCGTTTCTTGGAAGTGACATCAACCCCCTCTGACCTCAGATGGGCGATCGCGGCGTCGATGTTTTCCACTTCGAGGCAGAAGTGGTTGATCTGGTTCAAGTCGCTATAGCTCGCGCCGTCTTTCTGGAACACTTCGACATGGCTACGGCTGCCGCAATTGAGATAGAAGCCGAAAATCTTGCCGTCGCGCAGGAAATTGAACTGCGTATCCATGCCGAGGACGTCCCGATAGAAGCTTCGCGTCTTCTCCAGGTCATTCGCGAAAATGCAAACGTGAGCGAGCTGCTTTACCTTGATCATGATTGGCTCCTCGCGGTGATCTGATAGGTGTGGCGTCATCATGGCCCGGGTGGAGGCACGCCTCAAACCGGCGGTGTGCCGTTTTCGGCCAATACCGCACCGGCCAGGTAAAGCGAGCCGCCGATAAGGATGCGCGGCGGCGGTCCGTCCCATGTGTCGCGCAGCAGCATCAGCGCATTGGCGACGGAACTGACGGGTTCGGCCGACAGGCCGGCCTCGATGGCGCGCGTCGCCAGTTCGTCGTTCGGCACGCCGGCGTCACTCGTGCTCACTGGCACGGTGTAGACATGCCGGACGAGCCCTTTGAAGGCGCGGAAATAGCCGCTCTGGTCCTTGGTGTTGATCATGCCCGAGATCAGGAACAGCGGCCGCGGGTTCTTTTCCTCCTGCTCGGCCAGCGCCTCAGCGACGACCACGCCGGCGCCGGGATTATGGCCGCCGTCGAGCCAGATGTCGGCGCCCTTCGGCGCCAGTTCGCCCAGCCGCCCCTGCGGCAGCTTTTGCATGCGGCCCGGCCAGATGACATTGGCCATCGCTTTCTCGGCGGCGCGGTGGCTAATCTCGAAGCCCGCCGCCTTGACCGCCGCGATCGCCGCTGCCGCATTGGCGAATTGGTGGCGCCCCGGCAGGCGCGGCGGCGGCAGGTCCATCAATCCGTCTTCATCCTGATAGACCATGCGCCCGTTTTCCTCATAGGCAAGGAAATCCTGGCCATAGACGAAGGCGGGGCAGTCGAGCCGTTCGGCGGTTTCGATGAGCACCTGCTGCGCCGTCTCGCTTTCCTGCGCGCCGATGACGACCGGGCATCCACGCTTGATGATGCCGGCCTTTTCGGCGGCGATCAGTTCAACGCGGTCGCCGAGATAGGCTTCGTGGTCGAGCGAGACCGGCATGATCACCGACACGGCCGGCTCGGCGATGACATTGGTTGCGTCGAATCGGCCGCCAAGGCCGACCTCGAGGATGACGGCATCGGCCGGATATTCGGAAAACAGCACGAAGGTGACTGCGGTGAGGATTTCGAACACGGTGATCTTCTGGCCTTGATTGGCCTTGGCGACGCGGGCGATGGCTTCGGCGAAGACCTTGTCGTCCACCAGCCTGCCGCCGCCATCGGCGGCCAGTCGGTAGCGCTCATGCCAGTTCACCAGATGTGGCGATGTGTGGACATGGACGCGGTAGCCGGCGGCTTCGAGCAGCGCCCGTGAAAAGGCGGCACAGGAGCCCTTGCCGTTGGTGCCGGCGATGTGGATGACCGGCGGCAGCTGGTCCTGCGGGTTGCCGAGGCGCTCGAGTAGCCGCGAAATGCGGTCAAGCGAAAGGTCGAAGCCCTTCGGGTGAAGCGCCATCAGGCTTTCGATTTCGCGGTCGGCGGCAAGCGTGGTCATGAAGGAATCCTAAGCGTGCGCACAACGGCACACAACAGCCGCCCGCGCCGCATGATGTCGTGTCAGGCTTGCGGCCTGGCCTCGACCGGGATCACCGACGGCGGCAGGATTTCCGGCTCCTGCGATTTTTGCTCTTCCGGCAGCTTGAGCAGCATTCTCAGCAGCCGCGCAATCGTCTGGCGCATCTCCAGCCGTGACACCACCATGTCGACCATGCCGTGTTCCATCAGATATTCGGCGCGCTGGAAGCCGTCGGGCAGCTTTTCCCTGATGGTCTGCTCGATGACGCGCGGGCCGGCAAAGCCGATCAGGGCGCCGGGCTCCGCAATGTGCACGTCACCCAGCATGGCGTAGGAGGCGGTGACGCCGCCGGTCGTCGGGTTGGTCAGGACGACGATGTAGGGAAGGCCGGCCTCCTTCAGTCTGTCGACGCCGACCGTGGTCCGCGGCAACTGCATCAGCGACAGGATGCCTTCCTGCATACGGGCGCCGCCGGAGGCCGCAAACAGGATCAGCGGCCGCTTGCGCTGCAGGGCGACCTCAAAGCCATGGACGATGGCGTCACCGGCCGCCATGCCGAGCGAGCCGCCCATGAAGGCAAAATCCTGCACCGTCACCACCACCGGCAGGCCTTCGACGGTACCCAGCGCATTGATGATGGCGTCTTCCATGCCGGTCTTGGCCTTGGCATCCTTCAGCCGGTCTACATAGCGCTTCTCGTCGCGGAACTTGAGTGGATCCTGCACCACCTTGGGGTTTTCCAGCGTTTCGTATTTGCCGTCGTCGAGGAAGAACTTCAGCCGTTCCTTGGCCGATATCTTCATATGGTGGCCGGAGGACGGGATGACGAACTGGTTCTGCTCCAGATCCTTGTGGAACACCATTTCGCCGGTCTCGGGATCCTTGATCCACAGGTTTTCCGGCATGTCGGTGCGGCGGCCGAGCATCGAATTGATCTTCGGGCGGACGTAATTGGTGATCCAGTTCATCGCTTCGGCTCCTGTCCTTACGAAGAGTTAGACCATGATCCCGAAAAGTGGAAACCGGTTTTCGGCAAAGATCATGGTCAACCAGTTGATCAAGACTATTCGGCGGCAGCAAGGCGAGCCGCGCGAACCCCTTGCGACAGCCCGCTGACCAGCGTGGCGACAGCTTCTGCCGGATCGGCGGTCTTTTCGCCCTTCGGCCCGAGCACGTTGGCGACCGCATTGACGATCGCCGTGCCGACGACGACGCCGTCGGCCGAGGCACCGATGGTGCGCGCCTGCTCGGCGGTCTTGACGCCGAAGCCGACGCAGACGGGCAGGTCGGTATGGCTCTTGATGCGCTTGACCGCTGCCGCCACCTTGCCGGTGTCGGCCAGCGCCGAGCCGGTAATGCCGGTCATCGAGACATAGTAGACGAAGCCCGACGTGTTCTGCAGCACCTTGCGCAGGCGCTTGTCGTCGGTGGTCGGGGTCGCCAGCCGGATGAAGTTGATGCCGGCCTTGAGTGCCGGGATGCAAAGCTCCTCGTCCATCTCCGGTGGCAGGTCGACGACGATCAGCCCGTCTATGCCGCTGGCCAGCGCGTCGCTCAGGAAGCGCTTGACGCCGTAGATGTAGATCGGATTGTAGTAGCCCATCAAGACAATCGGCGTTTCATTGTCGCCGGCGCGGAATTCCGAGGCCATCTTCAGCGTCTTGACCAGTGTCTGGCCGCCCTTCAGCGCCCGCAGGCCGGCCGCCTGGATCGCCGGGCCGTCGGCCATTGGATCAGAAAACGGCATGCCGAGCTCGATGATGTCGCTGCCGGCGCCAGGCAGCGCCTTCATGATCGACAGCGACGTGTCGTAGTCGGGGTCGCCGCCCATGAAATAGGTGACGAGTGCCGGTCGGCCTTCGGCCTTCAGCTTCGCCATGCGGCGGTCGATACGGGTGGTCATGATCAGATCTCCATGCCCAGCATATTGGCCACCGTATGCACGTCCTTGTCGCCGCGGCCGGACAGATTGACGATGACGATCTGGTCCTTGTCCATATCAGGCACGATCTTCACCGCCTGCGCGATAGCGTGGGCGGATTCCAGCGCCGGAATGATGCCCTCGACGCGCGTCGTCAGCTGAAACGCCTCGAGCGCCTCGTCGTCGAGGATCGGCACATAGTCGACGCGGCCGGAATCGCGCAGCCACGAGTGCTCCGGCCCGACGCCGGGATAGTCGAGCCCGGCCGAGATCGAGTGGCCGTCCATGATCTGGCCGTCGGCGTTCTGCAGGAGGTAGGTACGGTTGCCATGCAGCACGCCGGGCGCGCCGGCACTCATCGAAGCGCAATGCTCGATGCCATCGAGGCCGCGGCCGCCGGCTTCGACGCCGATGATGCGAACCTCTTTGTCGTCGAGGAAGGGATGGAACAGGCCGATGGCGTTGGAACCGCCGCCGACACAAGCGATGATGGTGTCCGGCAGCCGGCCTTCCTGCTCGAGGATCTGGGCGCGCGCCTCGGTGCCGATCACCGATTGGAAGTCGCGCACCAGCTCTGGATAGGGGTGGGGGCCGGCGGCGGTGCCGATCAGGTAATAGGTGTCCTCGACATTGGTCACCCAGTCGCGCAACGCCTCGTTCATGGCGTCCTTCAGCGTGCCGTGGCCGGCGGTCACCGGCCGCACTTCCGCGCCCAGAAGCTTCATGCGAAAGACGTTGGGGCTTTGCCGGGCGACATCGGTCGCGCCCATATAGACGATACAGGGAAGCCCAAAGCGCGCCGCCACTGTAGCGGAAGCGACGCCATGCTGGCCGGCTCCGGTCTCGGCGATGATCCTCGTCTTGCCCATGCGCTTGGCGAGCAGGATCTGGCCGAGGCAGTTGTTGATCTTGTGCGAGCCGGTGTGGTTCAGATCCTCGCGCTTGAAATAGACCTTTGCGCCGCCCCCGAGGCCCTTCGCTGCGGAAACCTCGCGAAGATGCCTGGTCAAGCCTTCGGCGAAATAGAGCTTCGACGGCCGCCCGGCGTAATGCGTCGAGAGATCGGTCAGTTCGGCCTTGAAGTCCGGATCGTTCTTGACCTCGTTCCAGTGCCGCTCCAGCTCAAGGATCAGCGGCATCAGCGTTTCGGCAACGAAACGACCGCCAAAAATGCCGAACATGCCCTGCTCGTCGGGGCCGGTGCGGAAGGAATTCGGTATCGCCGGCTTATCCATCGCCGATCTCCTGGTCTGTGGTTTGAAGCGTGGTCAGGCGGCGCGGTTGTCGCGTGCTGCCCCGACGGCCCGGAAAAATTGTTCGATCAGCGCCGGTTCCTTGACCCCCGGCGCGCTTTCCACGCCCGAGGAAAGATCTATTCCGGGCGGGTTCGCCAGCCGAAGGGCGTCGCCGATATTGCCTGCATTGAGCCCACCGGAAAGCATGTAATCGACGCCGGCGTCAAGGCCGGCCAGAATGCGCCAGTCGAAGGCAAGACCGTTGCCGCCCGGCAGTTCCGAACCCTTAGGCGGCTTGGCATCGAACAGGAAACGGTCGGCAATGCCGACGAAGGGTTTAACCCGCTCGAGATCGGCAGCCTCGCTGACCGGCAAGGCCTTCATCACCGGCAAGCCGTAGCGCGCCTTCACCTCAGCCACCCGGTCGGGCGTTTCGGCGCCGTGAAGCTGCAGCATGTCGGGCTGCATTTTTTCGACGATCTCGTCCAGGAACGCGTCGCTGGCGTCGACCGTCACCGCAACCGCCTTGGTCTTGCCGCGCGCCGCTTCGCGCAGGCGGCCGGCTTCCACCGGCTCGACATAGCGCGGGCTTTTGGCAAAGAAATTGAAGCCGACATGGCTGGCGCCGCCGGCCAATGCCGCGGCCAGTGCCTTGTCAGTCTTCAATCCGCATATCTTGATGTCCAGCGCCATGGCGCGGGATTGGCACGAAACGACCAAAGAGTCGAGAAAAAGCATCCTGTTTGCCGCCGGCGCGGAACGCGCTACCTTGCTAATGTAAGAGCGGAACGCGCCACCTTGCTAATATAAGAGCGCAACGCGCTACCTTGCTCAGGCACAAAGGCGGGAGAACAAAGACCATGCCGGAAAAGACCGTCGCGGAACTCAGGCAAAAGCTGGCGCAGGCCCATGAGGTCATCGCTCATTTGATGGACAAGGCAGCCTTCAACGGCGCGGAGGCGCATCGGGCGCTGGCTTATTTCAGCAACGATGGCTTCGAGAAGGATTTTCTGCCTTGGCCGCGCCATGTCGATGAGGGGTTGCGGCCGGAGGAGTTGAACGCGGCGAATGACGATTGATCGGACAACTACTCGAACGTGATCGCCTGCAGCGCGCCGCCATTGCGCTTGAGCCAATCCTTGCAGCGCTCGGTGTCCGGGCACAGCTGCTCGCATAATTTCCAGAATTTCGGGCCGTGGTTCATCTCCTTGAGATGCGCCACCTCGTGCGCCACGAGGTAGTTTATCACCGGCCGCGGCGCCATCATGATGCGCCAGGAAAACGACAGATTGCCGTCCGACGTGCAGGACCCCCAGCGGCTCGACGTATCCTTGAAGCGGATCGCCTTGGCGCGCTTGCCGACCGCAGCACTGTGCTTGGTCACCAGCGCCTCGATCTCGCGCTTGGCTTCGCGCTTGAGGAAATCGGCGATGCGGCGCGGCAGATGCAGGCGCTCACCGTGCACGATCATCAGCGGACCGCGCTCGTCGCGCGACAGCGTGACTGTACCGCGTTTCGACGGTTCATGGACGATGCGATGCGGCACACCGCGCACCGGTATCTTGATGCCGGGCCGCACCTGCGGCCGGTTGGGCACCTTGGCCAGCCTTTGCTCCAGCCAGTCCTGATGACGGTCGAGGAATCTTTCCACCTCGCCGCGCCGCAGCCCCGGCGGCACGGTGATGCGCAGGCCGCGGCCGCCGGAATCGATGCGCAGCGTCAGGCGCCGCGCCCTGTCGTTCTCGACGATCTTGAGCGGCAGCGTGCGGCCGGCAACGCAATGCTCGCGCTCCACGACGGGCGTGGGCTTGGGTTTCGTCGGGGTGCGAAAGAAGCCGAAGGACATTCCGGGACGATACGTGATTCGAGGGAAACGACTAGAACAAAAAAGAAACGGCGCCGCTGACGCGACGCCGTTGGATTATCTATCTGGGCACGGGACGTTACTCGTCGAGCAGGCCTGGCGTGGACTTGCCGGTGGTTTTGTTGTTCGTCGTCGACCCGGTCGTGGGAGACGTCGACTTGTTGCGGTTGGCCATGAAACGATCGAACTCTTCCTGGTCCTTGGCGCGGCGCAATTCGCGGGCATATTCGTCGAACTCGCTCAGCATCTCGTCGAGCTTGCGGCGTTCCTCGGCAAGCCGCTCGAGTTCCTTTTCGCGCCAGTCGTCGAAAGCGACGTTGCCGGTGCGGGCGGAGCCATGGCCCCAGCGCGCGGCCTTGTCGGAACCGCGGCGGCAGCCGGCGAAGATGCCGTCGGTGGCGCGGTTGACGTCACGCTTGAAGCCGTCGAGCCGGTCGCCCCAGATGATGTAGGCGAGCATGGCGAAGCCGAGCGGCCAGAACACCATGAACCCGATCACCATCAGCGCGATGGTCGCCGGCGTCCAGGCCGGACGGATCAATGCAGATGTGTTCATTTCTCCCAATCCTTCAGTTGGAGACAGCCAAATCCGGCTGCGTGGAATCGAAATGGGATGGAGAAAACGGCGATTCAAGACAGCAACCGCCAAAACCGGACAAGCGGCTGAAATGATTATCGCTTTTTGAGCATTTCAAGGAAAAGCACGACCAATCCGGCGATCAGGCCCCAGAACGCCGCACCGACGCCGAACAGCGTCAGCCCCGATGCGGTGACGGCGAAGGTGACGGTAGCGGCCATCCGCTCGTCCTCGTCTTTCAAGGCGATCGACAGCGCATTGGCGAGCGGTGCCATCAGCGCCAGGCCGGCGACCAGCGCGATCAGGCTCTGCGGCAATACGGCGAAGATCGCCACCAGCGAGGCGCCGAACAGGGCAAAGACAAGATAGGCCAGCGCGTAGAACGGGCCGGTCTTCCAGCGCTCGGCCGGATCGGGATGCACGTCGGGTCCGGTGCAGATCGCCGCCGAGATCGCCGCAAGATTGGTCGTCGAGGCGCCGAACGGCGCCGTCAGCAGCGAAAACAGGCCGGTGACGCCGATCAGCGGCCCGGGTTCGGGATGATAGCCGGCTGCCCTCAGCACGGCGAGGCCGGATAGGTTCTGCGAGGCCATGGTGACCAGATAGAGCGGCAATGCCAGGCCGATGATCGAAGCGGCGGTGAACTGCGGCATTACCAGCGTCAAGCTCGAGAGTTCCGGTGCCGGCAGACCGCCGACCCGGTCGGTAAGAAAGGCCGCGAGACCGCCGCCGATCAGCACCAACAGCACCGACAGCGCCGGGTTGAACAGGCGGATGACGAAGAAGACCGCAACCAGCGGCAGGATCAGCCAGGGGTCGACGGGCACGGTCTTCACCGCATTGATGGCGAAGGTTACGACGATGCCGGCCAGCATTCCGGACGCGACCGAAGCCGGTATTCTGGCGATCAGCTTGGTCAATGGCCCGAACAGGCCGGTGGCGACCAGCAGGACCCCGGTGACGATGAAGGCGCCAACCGCCTCGCCCATCGAAAAGCCGGTCGATGCGGCGATCAGCGCGACGCCCGGCGTCGACCATGCGGTGATGACCGGCATTTTCGTGCGCCACGACAGCCACAGGCTCTCGATGGCCATCGCCAGGCAGAGTGCCGTCACCCAGCTTGCGGTCTCGACCTGCGTTGCGCCGACCGCCTTGGCGGCGGCAATGACGATGGCCAGCGTACCGCCGAAGCCGACGATCGCCGCCACAAAGGCGGACACCGGAATGGAAATGCGCATGTCTCTATCCCGCCTGCCGCACCATCGCGTCCACCGCCCGCACCAGCATATCGAGATCCTGAGGTCGCGACAGGCGGTGGTCGCCGTCCGGAATGAGCGACAGCGTGACGTCGTCGGCCGGCAGCAGGCCGACCAGCTTGAGCGCATGGCTCGACGGCACGTCGGGATCGGCCAGGCCTTGCAGGATATGGACCGGACAGTGCGTGTCGACCGGCCCGGTCATCACCCGGTTGCTGCGGCCGTCCTCGATCAGAGCGCGCGTGTAGATGTAAGGCTCGGCTGAATAATCCGACGGCTCTTCGAAAAAACCCTTTTTCCTGAGGTCGCGCTTCTGCGCTCCGGTCAGCACCGGCTCCACCAGTTCGAACGTGAAATCGGGCGCCGGGGCCAGCAGCACAAGGCCGGCGACGCTGTTCTCGCCCGCCTTACGCAATTCCTGCACCATGCGCAGCGCGATCCACGCGCCCATCGACGAACCAACCAGGATTTGCCTGCCCTGGGTGAAGCGGCGGAAAACCGCCAGGCTCTCGCCTAGCCATTTCGAGATGGTGCCGTCGGCAAAGGCGCCACCCGATTCGCCATGGCCGGAATAATCGTGGCGCAGGAAGGCCCGGCTTTCTTTGCGCGTCCATTCCGACAGGGTTTCGGCCTTGGTGCCCAGCATGTCGGATTTGTAGCCGCCAAGCCAGACGATGCCGGGCTCGGCACCTGCCGCATGCCTGACGGCGATGCTCGTCCCGTCGACGTCTAGGAAGATCGGGGTGGTGGTGCTCATGGTGTATTCCCTCGCGCCGGTCTTTTGGCACAAGCGGGGGTTCAACGAAAAGTGCTCTGTTACTTTCTTCGCTTGGTGCAGAGGAGCATTCATCGAGCAGGTGATTTCCTGAGAATGCTGTGCTATTGACTCCGACCGCGCACTCACCACATTGCGCGTTCGCAATTCTGAACTGAAGAACCCCTTAACGAAACGGCTCAAGGAGACCACGACCATTCGCAGACCTTTCAAAGCAGCGGCGCCCACCAAGGAAGGCCCGCGCTCCAACCGTGATATCCGGGTTCCCCGGGTCCAGCTAATCGACGCCGAAGGCCAGAACCGGGGCGATGTCTCCATCAACGACGCATTGCTGCTCGCCGAAGAGGCTGGGCTCGATCTGGTCGAGATATCGCCCAATGCAGTGCCGCCCGTCGTAAAGATCCTCGATCTCGGGAAGCTGAAATACGCCAACCAGAAGAAGGCGGCCGAGGCGCGCAAGAACCAGAAGGTCATCGAGATCAAGGAGATCAAGATGCGCCCGAACATCGACAGCCACGACTATGAGACCAAGATGAAGGCCGTCCGGCGCTTTTTCGAGGAAGGCGATAAGGTCAAGCTGACATTGCGCTTCCGCGGTCGCGAGATGGCGCACATGGAACTCGGCATGCAGCTTCTGAATAAGGTTCGCGAGGAAGTGGCGCCCATCGCCAAGGTCGAAGCCGAACCGAAGCTCGAAGGCCGCCAGATGATGATGGTGCTGGCGCCCCGCTAAAGCGCGTTGCGCTTTAGTTCTGTTTTGTGCATGTCGTTGTCCCAAAACCGCTGCGCACTTTTGGGCGACATGCATTAAATCCGCCTGAATCATGTTGCAAGGCGTCCCGGCGATCGGCGGGGCGCCTGTTTTCTTGGCCAGACGCTGCGATCGCCGGCGAGAGCAACGACGCTCTGGTTCCCTCGACGATCGGATTCCCGACATGGTCAATGAAGTCAGATACGCGCAAGTTAAGCACGGGCTTGGCAGCTACCAGCATATGCGCAGGATGGTACTTGCCGTTCTCATCATGGTGATGTTCGCGGCGCTGCTGTTCGGCCAGTCGGTTTTCCCTCCCGATACGCCAGTGCATGAAACGATCGAAATGGTCGGCGTCGTGCTGATCTTTCTCGGCATCGTCGGGCGCTTGTGGTCGACGCTTTACATCGGCGGACGCAAATCCTCCGAAGTGGTGACCGGCGGACCCTATTCGATCACGCGCAACCCACTCTACCTTTTCTCCACTTTAGCTGCCGCTGGTGTCGGCGCACAGATCGGCTCCATCGCGGCCACGATCGGCTTTGGAGCGCTCTGCGCGGGTGCCTTTTACATCGTTATCCTGCGCGAGGAGAAATTCCTCAAGGAGGTTCTCGGCGCGCCATACCAGGCCTATCTGGCGAAAGTGCCGCGCTTCTTCCCGAAACTGTCACTGTATCAGGAAGGCGACACCGGCAGCTTCAAGCCGCGCCTGCTGCGAACCACGTTACTGGACGGGCTGGTGTTCCTCCTTGCCTTGCCGGCTTTCGAACTGATCGACGGCGCCCAGCAGTCGGGCATATTGCCGGTGCTGTTCCGTTTCCCCTGAGCACTACAAGGTTGCTGAGCGCTGGGTGTTGCGCGCGCCCTCGCTTTGACGTATATGACCGCGTTCCAAAAAAACCGCCCGGCAGGGCATGCCGTGGCGGTTTCATTTGCTTTTCGGGCTTTGGTCGGCCTGAAGCGAACAAAAAGCGCATTGGTGCGCATATAAACGGAGTAGCAAAATGCCCAAGATGAAGACCAAATCGGCCGCCAAGAAGCGGTTCAAGATCACAGGTACGGGTAAAGTTCTGTCGGCTGCGGCCGGCAAGCGTCACGGCATGATCAAGCGTTCCAACAAGTTCATTCGAAATGCCCGCGGCACGATGGTTCTGGCTGAACCGGATGGCAAGAAGGTCATCAAGAATTTTCTGCCGAACGGCCTCTAGGGCATGATGCCAAAAAGTTGCAAACTTTTTGGAAAACATCATGCGCCAAATAAGGGCATTCGGTCTGGACACGCATTTGTTTTACGCAATTCCGAACGGAAAACCGCTAGGCACTTTTCCTGGAATTGCTTTTAAGGAGATCATGACATGGCACGCGTAAAGAGAGGCGTCACCTCGCACGCCAAGCACAAGAAGGTCCTGAAAGCCGCCAAGGGTTTTTACGGCCGCCGCAAGAACACCATTCGCATCGCCAAGCAGGCGGTGGAAAAGTCGCTGCAGTACGCCTATCGCGACCGCAAGAATCGCAAGCGTTCGTTCCGCGCGCTGTGGATCCAGCGCATCAATGCGGCGACGCATGAGCATGGCTTGACCTATGGCCGTTTCATCGACGGTCTCAACAAGGCCGGCATCGAGATCGATCGCAAGATCCTGTCGGACATGGCCATCCACGAGCCGCAGGCTTTTGCCGCACTCGTGGCCAAGGCCAAGGTCGCGCTCGAATACCTCAAGAACACCACGCCGAACGCTTTTGAAAGCGCTGTCGCTTAAGACCAGCGCTTCCCAAGCTATTCGACACTTGATTTGGGAAACCCGCGCTGGCAGGGCTGGCGCGGGTTTTTCTTTGCTTCCAATCGGGTCTGGAACATGAGTGACATGGAAACTCTCGAAAATTCCCTGATGGCCGAGATCGCCTCTGCCGCCGACGAGCAGGCAATCGAGGCGGTGCGTGTCTCTGCCCTCGGCAAGAAGGGTTCGGTCTCCGAGATACTGAAGACACTCGGCTCGATGAGCGCCGAGGAGCGCCAGGTCAAAGGCCCGGCAATCAACGGCCTCAAGAACCGCGTCACCGAGGCACTTTCGGCCCGTCGCGCCGAGCTGAAAGATGTGGCGATCACGGCACGGCTTGCCGCCGAGAAGGTCGACGTCACCTTGCCGGTGCGACAATCGCCGGCCGAGCGCGGCCGCATCCATCCGATCAGCCAGGTTATCGACGAGATCGCGGCGATCTTCGGCGATCTCGGCTTTGCCATCGCCGAAGGTCCCGACATCGAGACCGACTATTACAATTTCACCTCGCTGAACTTCCCGGAAGGCCACCCGGCGCGCGAGATGCACGACACCTTCTTCTTCCAGCCGGACGAGCAGGGCGAACGCAAGCTTTTGCGCACCCACACCTCGCCGGTGCAGATCCGCACCATGGAGATGCAGAAGCCGCCGATCCGCATCGTCATTCCTGGCAAGACCTACCGGCAGGATTCCGATGCCACCCACTCACCGATGTTCCATCAGGTCGAGGGATTGGTGATCGACAAATCGGCCAACGTCGCCAACATGA
Organism: Mesorhizobium sp. M1399; assembly: GCF_040317735.1. Taxonomy (NCBI): domain Bacteria; kingdom Pseudomonadati; phylum Pseudomonadota; class Alphaproteobacteria; order Hyphomicrobiales; family Phyllobacteriaceae; genus Mesorhizobium; species Mesorhizobium sp. M1399. The sequence continues at coordinate 3,563 of NZ_JAMYKZ010000004.1, read as the reverse complement.
AGTGGGTACTGGAGGAGTTCTGCAAGGCCTTCTTCGAGGTGCCGAGCGTCAAGATGCGCTTCCGGCCGTCCTTCTTCCCGTTCACCGAGCCCAGCCTCGAGGTCGATATCCAGTGCGACCGTTCGCGGCCTGGCGAGGTGCGCTTCGGTGAAGGCTCAGACTGGCTGGAGATCCTAGGCTGCGGCATGGTCCACCCCAACGTGCTCCGCTACGGCGGCCTCGATCCCGACGAATACCAGGGCTTCGCCTGGGGCATGGGCATCGACCGCATCGCCATGCTGAAATACGGCATGCCCGACCTGCGCGCCTTCTTCGACGCCGATGTGCGCTGGCTGTCGCATTACGGTTTTAGGCCGCTCGACATGCCGACGCTGTTTGGCGGGCTAAGCGCGTGACAACCGGGCCGCAGCAAATCCGCGGGCAGCTAGCCTTCCTGCACATGTCCGACGCGCGGCCGCATAGCTTCAAGCCCAGCGTGCCCAGACCAGACGGAACACAGTCATGAAACTTACCCTCTCCTGGCTCAAGGATCATCTCGAGACCGATGCCTCGCTGGCGGAAATCGTCGAACGTCTCACCTCGATCGGCCTCGAGGTCGAGCATGTCGACGACCGGGCGAGCTTGAAACCTTTCGTCATCGCCAAGGTGCTGACGGCAGTCCAGCATCCCGACGCCGACCGGCTGCGCGTGCTGACCGTCGACACCGGCGACGGCAGGGCGCCGGTGCAGGTTGTCTGCGGCGCGCCGAACGCCCGCGCGGGCCTGATCGGCGCCTTTGCAGCACCCGGCACCTATATTCCCGGCATCGACGTGACGCTGACCGTCGGCAAGATCCGCGGCGTCGAAAGCCACGGCATGATGTGCTCCGAGCGCGAGCTCGAACTGTCCGAGGAGCATGACGGCATCATCGACCTGCCGGCCGATGCGCCGGTCGGCACCAGTTTCGCCGCCTATGCCCATCTCGACGATCCGCTGATCGAAATCAATCTGACGCCGAACCGGCCGGATGCGACCAGCGTTTATGGCATCGCCCGCGATCTGGCGGCGAGCGGGCTCGGCACGCTGAAGAGCGCGCCGATAGAGCCGATCCCCGGCAAGGGCGAGACGCCGGTCAAGGTGACGATCGAAGCGCCGGAGCTCTGTCCCGGCTTTGCGCTGCGCCTGGTGCGCGGCGTCAAGAACGGACCGTCGCCGAAATGGTTGCAGCAAAGGCTTCTCGCCATCGGCTTGAGGCCGATCAGTGCGCTGGTCGACATCACCAATTATGTCACCTTCGATCGCGGCCGGCCGCTGCATGTCTTCGACGCTGCGAAGGTCACCGGCAATCTCACCGTGCGCCGGGCACGCGACGGCGAAAAGGTGCTGGCGCTCGACGGCCGCGAATACACGCTGACGCCGGAGATGTGCGTCATCGCCGACCAGGATGGTATCGAGTCGATCGCCGGCATCATGGGTGGCGAGCATTCCGGCTGCGACGAGAACACCACCGACGTGCTGATCGAGTCGGCACTTTGGGACCCGATCGCCACCGCCCGCACCGGCCGCACGCTCGGCATCATCACCGATGCACGCTACCGCTTCGAGCGTGGCGTCGACCCGGAAATGATGATTCCCGGTGTGGAGCTGGCGACGAGGCTGGTGCTCGATTTCTGCGGCGGTACGCCGACGCAAACCGAAGTCGTCGGCTATGCCGGCCATCGGCCGAAGATCGTCTCGTTCCCATTGTCGGACGTGAAGCGGCTGACCGGCATCGAAGTGCCGCGCTCGACGAGCCTCGACATTCTTGCCCGCCTCGGCTTCAAGCCGGAGGGCACGGGCGATGTCGTCAATGTGGCGGTCCCGTCCTGGCGGCCGGATGTCGACGGCAAGGCCGACCTGGTCGAGGAGGTCATGCGCATCCACGGCGTCGACAATATCGCGCCGCAGCCGCTCGGCAGCCACGACGCGGTCAACGCCAAGATCCTGACTGTGCTGCAGATCCGCACCCGCGCCGCCAAGCGGGCACTTGCCGTGCGCGGCATGATGGAGGCCGTCACCTGGTCGTTCATTCCGGCAAAACACGCCGAATTGTTCGGCGGCGGCCAGCAGGCGTTGAAGCTTGCCAACCCGATCGCCGCCGATATGTCGGACATGCGGCCGTCGCTGCTGCCGGGCCTGATCGCAGCCGCGCAGCGCAACGCCGACAAGGGCATCGGCGATGTCGCGCTGTTCGAAGTGTCGGGCACTTACGAGGGCGACGGCGCCGACCAGCAGCGGCGTGTTGCCGCCGGCGTTCGGCGCGGCACCGCCAAGCTCGAGGGCTCCGGCCGTCATTGGGCCGGCAACGCCGGCGCCGTCGGCGTCTTCGACGCCAAAGCCGATGCGATCGCAGCACTCGAAGCCTGCGGCGCGCCGGTCGAGCGGCTGCAGATCGAGGCCGGCAGCCCGGCCTGGTATCACCCCGGCCGCTCCGGCACGATCAAGCTCGGGCCGAAGGTAATCCTTGGCACGTTCGGCGAGTTCCACCCGAAGACGCTGGAGGCGCTTGACGTCTCCGGTCCGCTTTGCGGGTTTGAGGTGTTCATCGATGCCGTGCCCGAGCCGAAGGCCAAGCCGACGCGGACAAAGCCGAGGCTCGATCTGTCCGCCTTCCAGGCGGTCAAGCGCGATTTCGCCTTCGTCGTCGACAAGGCGGTCGAAGCCGGCACACTCGTTCGCGCCGCCCTTGCCGCAGACCGGAAGCTGATTTCCGGCGTCTCGGTGTTCGATGTTTTCGAGGGTGCAGCGCTCGGCGCGGCGAAGAAGTCGATCGCCATCGAAGTTTCGATCCAGCCGGTCGAAAAGACGCTGACCGACGAGGATTTCGAGGCGCTGGCCAAGCGCATCGTCGAGAATGTCGGCAAACGGACCGGCGGCGTGCTGCGCGGCTGAGGGATTGCGGACGCATGGCGAATCGCCCTCCAAAGGGCGATGAACCATTTGCGCTATTCAGGGCTGCCCTTCGAGGAACAGCGTGCAGCCTTTCTCGATATCGTCTCGGCCGATCCGCTGGTCGGCGAGACGCTGTCGCGGGTACGGGCGCTCGACCTCCCCGACTGGCTGGTCGTGTCCGGCGCGCTTTACAACAGCGTCTGGAATCATCTGACGGCGAAGCCTTCGGGATATGGCATTCGTGATGTCGATCTGTTCTATTTCGATGAGAGCGATCTGTCTTACGAGGCCGAGGACACGGTCATCCGCCGGGCGGCGAAGCAGTTCGAAGGACTGACGCTGCCGGTCGAAGTGCGCAACCAGGCGCGGGTGCATCTGTGGTTTGAGGCGCGCTTTGGCGGTTCCTATCCCAGACTGTCGTCGTCCGCCGAGGCGCTGTCCTATTTCGCTTCGAAAACCCATGCCGTCGGCGTTAGATTCGGCACCGATGGGCAACTCGCGCTCGTGGCGCCGTTCGGGCTCGACGACATCTTCTCGTTTCGCGTTACCCCGAACCGTGCACTGGATAATCAGCAGACGCACGAGATGAAGGGCGCGCGTGCGAGGGAGAACTGGCCGGAGATCAGTGTCGTGCCTTGGTAGGAAATGTCGGC